>NZ_JAGGDM010000022.1:0-97877 GCF_017653625.1 Alteromonas sp. K632G | reverse complement strand
ATCAATATGAGGCTGACATGGCTAACTTACAAAAAGCGGCTTAACTGGGTTGTGTGATTTTGGTTGACCACGTCAATTAGCTTAAGTGACTGAATGAGCTGTTCATTCTTTTCGCTTAGCTCTCGGGTTTGAATTCTAACTTTCCACTCTAGGCGTTCGTTTGCTTTGCGCAATGTGTAACGCCGGTATAATACAAACAGAAGAGAAAATAGGATGACAATGAGCCCAATAAACACGTTTTTCAAAAGCAACTTTTCGTTTAGCGCGGCTTGCTCAAGAGCCTGCTCTTTTACTTTCAAATTTAGCTCTAGCTCTTTACGTACAGACTCAGTTTGCGCTTGCACATTTGCTATCGCTTCCACTTTATTTTCATCGTTAAGTTGTTCTTTGACTCGCATCAGTGTTTTAAGCGCAAGAAAAGCAGCATCGTAGCGACTCATTGCTTCTAGTGAATTTACTTTGGCCTCATGGAACTGGACTTCAATGGGTAGCCGCTCTGCCTGCTTCGCTTTTTCTATTCCCTGATTAGCATAGTCGATAGAAATTTCATATTTATTGGTAATAAATGCATGCTGCGCAGCAACTACCAGAGCATTCAATGTAAGTGCTGGGAATCGACCATTGGCGGTACGTAATACGTTTTGGATAACCTCGTTGGCTTTGTCGTAACCACCTCTAGCGATATATATTTTAGCCAGCGTTAACTTATACATATCAGCATATTCAGTCGACTTAACTTCATTAAAAAGACGAATGGCTTCACTAGCATGTGATTCGGCAGCTTCAAAATCTGACAGCGCTAATAATGACTCAGCAATTAAGGCATTGTTGAATGCAATATTTTGAATCATGCCACGCTTGGTATCTATCTCCAGAGAGCTATAGAAATACGCTAATGCACTGCGGTGAGCCCCCATCTTGGCATTTAGACCCCCTAAGCTATACAGCACCTGTGACTTTTCAGCATCACTGCCTTGTTCTACAGCATGAGCGAGCGCGGTTTGGTACGCCATAATAGCCCCTTCATAATCACCGATAGCGCCCAACGCCATGCCCATATAACTGCCGACAATACTTAGGCTTTTTTTATCATCTAAGGCCTTGTAAATCCGCTACGCGCGATGGTAATAATCAAGGGACAAGGGATATTCAGACATGCTGTAGTAGGCGTAACCAAGCATGGTATAGACATGAGCTAATGCAAAATCGTTAGACAAACGAGAATACATTAACTCAGCTGACTTCAATAATTCGATAGCGTGTGAGTATCGAGTTCGGCTGATCTCATTCTCGGCTGTAATAGTGGCTAGATCAGCTTGTAATTCGGGCGTTTGTGAATGGTCTACTATGCGTTGCAGATCTTGCGTTAACAACTCTGCTTTCTCAATGTCTCCTAATTCCCTTTCATTACGAATAGATGCTTTTAACGCATCGACATCCCCTTTCTTGCCGGTACCAGTATGTTGGGCGTCAGCGTGCTGGGCCTCAACATGCATACTCGTGATAAAAACTAAAAAGAAAAGGAATCGCAGGATGTGCATTTAGGGCCTAAAAATAAGTCGTTTCGTCCAATGAACTACCCAAAGAATAGCTGCAAACACCTAATTCTGCACAGATTTATTTGAAATAATGTAAGGCGTTTATTTTGATAAGTGGGTGTGATTTGTCTACTTTCACTTTTTGAAAAATAGTTGGCCTATAAAAAAGCCGGGCGATTTCTCGACCCGGCCGACAAAACGGGAATATAGTTAGTCTACTTCAATTTCACCTTCTTCAATTGCTACTATTCTGCGAGCCTCTACATAGGTTTTTATGGCCCATAGTGTCTCTTGATCTAAAATGGGTTCAGACTGCCCTTCTGGAATTCCGCCTAACGCAGGCATGCCTTTTGATGATCCAAAACGAAGGCGCTCTACATACCATTCATCGTCTTCCATAATTTCGGGGTCGAGCAAACGTAAATCTGGGTTTATGCCACCTGACTGCGCATGAAGACCATGACAAACGGCACAGTTATTTGAGTAGGCTGACTCGCCAAATTCATACACCTTCTTGTGAGTTTCTTCATCTAAATTACGATAAGGGTTTTCAAACACCCAGCCATCTTCAGACTCATCACCATCGGTAATTTTTTGCATTTCAGAGCTGTCAGCGCCTTGTGGCGTCACGTTGCCATGTGCTGCTAACTTGTGCGCCGTTAAGGCCAGAAAAAGCGTTGTAATTAAAAGAGATACTTTTACTTTCATCATTCATACATCCTCTCAAGCTGATGAAAAAATTATACTGAATGTGATAATTGGGGTAACTCTACTTTGGTTTTGAAAGGCTCCTCCTTTGGGAGGATAAAGGCTATTTCAGATATAAAAAAGCCGATACCTACAAAGGTATCGGCTTCTATCGTATTTAAAACAAATTAGTTCTTAGCCACTTGTTCATAACGCTTTGGTAATTTAAACGTCCACACCGTACCACCTTGGTTTAGGTGCTTAACCCGCTTAGCAACTTCGCCGCCCCATAAAGGCACTGCACCGCCCCAGCCAGACAACACAGACACATATTGCTCGCCTTCCATCTCCCAAGTTACTGGCGACCCTACAATGCCTGAGCCGGTTTGGAACTTATAAACCATCTTTCCGGTTTTATCGTCAAAGGCCATTAGGTAACCTTCTGGGTTGCCTGTCCATACTAGACCGCCGCCTGTAGTCATTACCCCACCCCATAGTGGCGCATAGTTGTTATAACGCCATACTTCTTTACCGGTTTTAGGGTCAATGGCGCGAAGTACACCTATAAAGTCTTCATTGACAGATTTGATAGTAAAGCCAGCACCTAAGTAAGCAGCGCCCTTTTTATATGAGGTGGTTTCGTTCCAAATATCCATTTCCCATTCGTTGGAAGGTACATAGAACAAACCCGTATCAGGTGAATACGCCATAGGCATCCAGTTTTTTCCACCTAAGAAAGCAGGACGAGCGACAACCTGTGCGCCTTTTTTACCATCGTCTGAAAGTGACGGATTACCAGGACGCGTTTCGTCAATGTAAAGTGGGCGGCCATTCTCATCTAGGCCTTTGGCCCACGTTAGCTTATCTACAAACGGGAAGCCTCGAATGAAATCACCATCTTCACGGTTCAATACATAAAAGAAGCCGTTTCTATCTGCAGTGGCAGCGGCCTTCACCGTTTTACCTGCCTCTTCATAATCAAACGATATAAGCTCGTTTACACCATCGAAATCCCAGCCATCGTGTGGCGTAGTTTGAAAGTGCCATACAATTTTTCCCGTTTTAGGGTTAATCGCTAAACGAGATGAAGAGAAGTAGTTATCGCCAGGGCGAAGGTGAGAGTTCCAAGGTGATGGGTTACCTGTACCAAAGAATAACAGCCCTGTATCAGCATCATAAGTGCCGCCTAGCCAGGTTGCAGCACCGCCAGTTTTCCATAAATCTGCAGGCCAAGTTTTACCCGCCCCGCCGCCAGAAATACCATTCTCGGTTTTTTTACCGTCTTTCCACATATAACCCATGTGGCCTTCAACAGTAGGTCTAACCCAAATCTGTTTGCCAGTTTTAGCATCAAAGGCGTATACCTTTCCTACTACACCAAATTCACCACCCGAGTTACCCGTTATCACCATACCATCAATAATAATAGGCGCGGCAGTAATGGAGTAACCAGCCTTGTAGTCTTCTACTTTTTTCTTCCATACGGTTTTGCCCGTATCTTTATCAAGGGCTACCAGTTTGGCATCAAGGGTGCCGAATATGACCAAATTATCGTACAAGGCTACGCCGCGATTAATCACATCACAACAAGGCATAATACCATCGGGCAAACGAGCTTCGTACTGCCAGAGTTCTTCGCCAGTCATCGCATTAATGGCCCATACGCGAGAGTAAGAACCCGTCACATACATAACGCCATCTTTTACCATAGGCTGAGACTCTTGGCCCCGCTGTTTTTCGCCACCAAGCGAAAATGCCCAAACTGGGCGAATTTCTTCAATGGTGTCTTTGTTAATTGCAGATAGTGGGCTATAGCGCTGCGCGCGTAATCCCATGCCATACGATACGATATCGTCAGTAGTGGCTTGGTCGTTTTGTATATCTTTGTCGGTCACGTTAGCTTGAACGGGGGAAATTGCCCCCGCACAAACCAATAAAGCTAAGGCAATTCTTTTTAGTGGTAGTTGTTTATTCATAACGTTTCCTAATGCGTATTGGCCATGAATGTGTCTGATTTTCAGACTATTCGATAGAATTAGAATAGCGGTGCCCGATGGGCGTGCCTATGGAACGGCTGAGTGAATTGTCCCCTCCTTTAGGAGGAGGAATTAACAGGAAATATGCCTAATAAGAGTGGAGCTATTGCAATAGCATTGCTCGCCAACATGACTTAACGGCATTACTCAACAGCATAAAAATCAGGCATTTCATAGGCGGCGTGATACTGACTAAAAATGTGCGCCATTTTTTCGGTCAGTACCATCTCGGTAATTACATCACCAACTTCATACGCTAGGGTTCGGTAGTCGTTGTGCGCGGCTATACCTAAGTCCCACTTCTGTTTTCCTATAAGAGGAAACGCGTTGCTAGCAAGTTTAAATTTGGAGCTATCGACGAATTGAGACAAGTAGCTAATTTGTGTTCGAAGGCCCATTACCGCATCAACATTACCTTTTTTCATAGCATCGATGGCAAGTTCATTGCTGGCATACTGAGAGGTGTTATCTCGTAACCTTCCGCCAAAGGCCGAGGTGAGGTAAAAATGAGGAATACTGTCTATTTCTGCACCAATGGTATGGTATTGAAACATCGCCATGGTCTCTACCTCTGGCAATTGCTCTGTGTTGTGAATTATCTGCCAGCTTTCTTGTTGATACGGTGCGAACATGTGAACTAACTCATTCGCTAATAAGCCAATATCGTCCCGTTTTTGGGAAAAAGAACGGTCGTATGGAGCACGCATCATTAAGTCAGCTTTTACTTTGTGAATAATGTGCCCCTTCCATAAAAAATTACGAAAATCGTCTTCCGTCGTTTCCCCTGGGGTCATCCAAGTTAACACTAATTCCACATTGAATTTAGCAGCAATTTCTTTAGCTATATCAACATCTATTCCTTTCGCTGAACCCGCTTCCATGTATGAGTAAGGTGGGTAGTCATTATAAACCGCAATATTAATCTTCTTACTTTCGATAATGTCATCAAAAGATCGAGCAAAAACACTGGTGCTTAATACACTCAAGCTTAAAAAACTTAAAAGTATGAAGGGAATAAAATAAAAGGTTCGCAAACAAGTCACTACGAGAAACTCTCTTGACGCTAAGTACTTTCAATACTAATGCGCAGACAGGCATTCACGAATGCTACTTTAGCGCCATAGCATTCCTCCTTTAGGAGGATGTTATTCGGGAATAATGCCATATACCCTTTTTGTATCGCGATTTATAAAAAGGCCTTCTTGTGAAAAGCAGTGTGATGAGAAGTGTGAGAAAAGCCCTTCGCTGGTTCATGGAAAAAGTAAAAATATGGATAGGAGTATCAATCCTATTGATAAGCGTATCGGCCTTGCATGCCAATGTTCATGCCCAATCGGGGAGTCAGCCAGAAAATAAATATGTAGGGCAAGCTGAAGCCCAACCTAGCACTACGAACATTGTCTATATTAACGTGGAGCGCCCTCCCCCCGCAGGAACGCCTTCGTATTTAACCCGTCCTAATGACGAAGGAATTGCGGGTGCCGAAATTGGCATTGAAGATGCCAATATTACAGGAAAATTTTTGGGCTATTCGCTGTCGCTTGCCCGCCTTGACGCTTTTGACTCAGCGGCTACCGATGTGATTGCCAATACCTCTGTGGTGCTTATCGATAGCCCAGACGCTCAATATGAAAAAGCCGTTCGTTCGGTAGTGTCTATTAACCCCAGCGCATTAGTGGTGAATGTAGCCAGTGGCAAGGATGCTTTTCGTCAACAGCACTGCGAACTTAACGTACTGCACACCTACCCTAGCTACCAAATGAAAACCGATGCGCTTGGTCAGTGGCTTAGAACTAAGCGTTTGAGCTCTGTGCTTACCTTGCGCGGCTCCCATGAAAGTGATCAGGCTTACTTAGACGCGTTTTTACGTACCGCGAAGAAATTTAAGTTAAATATTGTTGAAGAGAAAATATGGCAGGCAAGTTTTGATTTACGACGCTCTGCATTTTCTGAAATTCCCCTTTTTACTCGGACTAAGAAACCTTACGACGCTATTTTTGCTGCCGACACCCAAGGTCAGTATGCCTACAGCTTACCCTTTAATACCCACCTTATTGTGCCCATTATAGGGTCGGCAGGTTTGAAACCATTAGGGTGGCATTTTACTCATGAGCAATGGGGCGCAAGGCAGCTGCAAAATCGTTTTAAGGTAAAGTTTTCGCGCAATATGAATGACGTAGACTTTGCTGCTTATGCCGCCATTATCGCCATATCGACCGCATTGCAGCGAAGTAAAAACAATGATTCTGATACTCATGAGCCTGTTACAGGTACAAAATTATTTAACGCTTTGGTAGAGGAGCAGCTTAGTATTGCAGCGTACAAAGGCAGACAATTAACTTTCAGAAAAGGCACACGCCAACTTCGACAACCCATTGCGCTAGCCCACGAAGAAGCGCTAGTGATCCACGCCCCGCTGCCCGGCTTTTTACATCAATCTGACGAGTTAGACACCTTGGGTGAAACGAATAAAACCTGTAAGGACCCACTATGATTTCTCGCTTCACGAAAAACCGCTTTTTGGCAAACAGCTTTTTGATAATGAGCTTTTGGGCAAGTAGTTATAGTTATAGTGCCAGTGCATTGCCACAGGCATATGTAACCAATGAAAAAGACAATACCCTATCAGTCATTGATATGAATACGTTTGAAGTCACCGACACATTAGACATTGGTGAGCGACCTAGGGGTTTTATACTAAGCGCTGACCAAGCCCATGCTTACATTTGCGCCTCGGATTCCGATCGCATTCAAATTATCGATTTAGACACCCATACTATTGTCGGTGATTTACCGTCAGGTGAAGATCCTGAAACCATAGCCCTGCACCCAAATGGCACTACTATTTACACCGCCAATGAAGATGATGCTCTGCTCACCGTTATTGATATTCCCACCAGCCAGGTAATTGCACAAATAGATGTAGGGGTTGAACCTGAAGGGTTAGCGGTAAGCCATGACGGCCGCATGATGGTGGTTACTTCAGAAACAACAAACATGGTGCACTGGATAGACACCAACACCCACGAGAACATTGCTAACAGCTTAGTAGATGCTCGCCCGCGAGACGCTCACTTTACTGCTGACGATAAGTACCTTTGGGTAAGCTCTGAACTTGGCGGCACAGTCACCATATTTGATACTCAAACCAAACAAAAAGCGCATACCTTATCTTTTGCAGTTAAAGGCGTGTACCGCGACAAAATACAACCCGTTGGTATATTGCTGATGAAAGACTCCCCTTACGCGTTTGTCGCCCTAGGCCCCGCAAATCGCGTTGCTGTGGTAAACACTAGTACGTTTGAAATAGAGAAATACATAGTTGTAGGACGGCGCGTGTGGCAATTAGCCTTTAACCAAGACCAGTCACTATTACTCACCACAAACGGGGTAAGCGGCGACGTGTCGGTTATTAATACTGAAACCCTCGATGTTGAAAAGACGATTAAGGTGGGGCGTTACCCATGGGGAATTGCCGTTAAATGGAAATAGATATCCAAGGGGTTAGCCACACTTACGGCAAAGTTGCAGCCCTTGATGACATTTCACTTACCCTTAAACCGGGCTTTAATATTTTACTTGGCCCTAATGGGGCAGGTAAAAGTAGCCTATTTGGGTTACTCACAGGGTTACAACGGATTGGCCAAGGAAATATTTTATTTAATGGTAAGCCGATAACAAAAAACCGCGCTTCGATTATGAAAAATCTCGGCGTGGTGTTTCAGCAAAGTACACTAGATATCGACCTTACCGTAAAGCAAAACTTAGCCTATTTTGCCTCGCTTCACGGACTCGCCCCAGACAAATCAATTTCACGTATTACTGATTTATTGACGAAACTTGATCTTAGCGACCGCCTGAACACTAAAATCCGTCATTTAAATGGTGGCCACCGCCGTCGCGTTGAACTGGCAAGATGCCTTATTCACCAACCTAGTACCTTATTACTCGATGAACCCACCGTAGGGTTAGATATTGCTTCTCGGCAGTTAATTCATTCGGTGGTTCATGACTTAGCAGTGAAACAAGGCGTGACTGTGCTGTGGGCTACTCACCTATTTGAAGAGGTATCGCCGGCGGATCCCCTCGCCATATTACTAAATGGGCGATTAGTAGAACGAGATATTTGCTCGGCGCTGCTTACTAAACATCAGGTATCGGATATTCATCAGCTTTGGGATGCACTGACTCATGCAAACTAATATCAATATCCGCTGTGAATGCAAACAAGCTGAGCAGGCTAAAGCACGGGACCTACTATGATGTACTGGCGCTGTTTTGTAGGCGTATTAAACCGAGAAATGCTGAAATTTTGGCAGCAACGTTCTCGGCTGTTAAGTGCGCTGGTTCGCCCCTTGCTATGGCTATTTGTGTTTGCCGCGGGATTTCGTTCAGCGCTAGGGCTTTCTATGATACCGCCCTACGAGACTTACATTCTGTATGAGGAATACATTGTACCAGGGTTAGCCGCCATGATTGTGTTGTTTAACAGTATGCAAAGCTCGCTGTCTATGGTTTACGACCGAGAAATGGGCAGCATGAAGGTACTGTTAATGAGCCCAGTACCCCGTTCATTTCTGCTTTGTAGTAAATTGGTGGCCAACACACTGGTTTCAGCAATACAGGTTTATTTATTCTTTTGCTTTGCCTTACTTGTTGATGTGCAGTTGCCCTTAATGGGTTATGTCTACGCGCTTCCTATCATTGCATTACTGTCTATTTTTCTTGGCTCGCTGGGCTTATTGCTGGCGAATTCCATTAAGCAATTAGAGAACTTTGCTGGTGTGATGAACTTCGTTATCTTTCCAATGTTTTTCCTTTCAAGTGCGCTTTATCCATTGTGGAAAATGCAAGAAGCAAGCGAATGGCTGTATAAAGTGTGCGCCTTTAATCCTTTTACCAGTGGTGTTGAGCTACTGCGCTTTGGCTTGTATGAAAAGCTTGCAGCAAAAGAGCTAGTGATTGTACTTGTGCTCACTCTAATTACCTTTACCTTCGCCGTAAGAAGCTTTAGGCCAAAACCTGCTGCTAGCTTTTCAACTTCCAGCTCTGGAAACTCTGGAAACAGTGGAGCTGGAAATAAGGGGGCTGGAAATAAAGGGATTGGAAATAAGAGCGATGGGAAAAAACAGCGCATAAAAGCAAACCAACAAGGGCGCCCATGACAAACGTAACATTAGCACCTCACCGCAACTTACACGAAGTAGTCGCCGATTGCGTAATATGGCTTTGCTCACCCACCGATATACAACCCACCATTGAAAACATGCCACATAGCACTCAAGCATTTATTCAGCAGATATTTAATGATGAAGAATTTGTAGGCTCGCAAGGCCAAAAGGTGTTACTTCACCGGCCTGTAGAGACCGCGGCAAAACGATGGCTTATATGGGGAGCGGGTAATTTAGAAGAGAATATCAGCCTTAGTTTTGATCATCCTTCAGCTTCTCACGGCACACGTAAGCTATTTGTTGATATGTTTAAGCACGCGCTGTCGTTAAAGGCGGCAACAATCACTTTGGTACTGCCTTGGGGAACGACTTACAGTGCTATCAGCCACACTACTTCCCTCACTATGCACAGCGCAAGCAAACAGAGAGAGCTAGGTATATCGCTGGTTCGCCAGTTATTGCGAGCTATTCATTTTTGTTGCTATCAATTTAAAGGATATAAATCTTCCCCTCACTTGTTATCTAACGTAATGCCTAGCTTAAACATACAAGTATCGTCAACAGACGTGGCAGCTAACCTAGTTTTAGATAAGGCGTTAAATGAAGCTTCAGTCGAAGCACTTAATGGAGACTCTGCGCTAGCATCGGACAATACCTCAGATGCACTACTGGCCTGCGTTAATTATGAGGCCGCACTAGCAAATGGTATGGGCTTAGCGCGAGATTTGTCTCACATGCCAGCGAATTTATGTACCCCAGTTTATTTGGCCGACCAGGCGACAATACTCGCGGATGCGTATTCTAAAATTACTACCGAGATTATCGATCAAGATACATTGGAATCGCTAGGTATGAATGCCTATTTGGCAGTAAATCGCGCATCGGCATTTCCTGCTTCTATGCCGGTGATTCGTTATTCAGGAAATGGCGCTACGCAAAGCAATGACGCCAAAAATACCAAGCCGGTAGTCTTAATAGGGAAAGGTGTAACATTTGATTCGGGCGGCATCACCTTAAAAAGAGGAGGAGATATGCACCACATGATTTACGACATGGCAGGTGCAGCGTGCGTACTTGGAGTAATAAAAGCGGTTGCAGAACTCGGCTTAAACATTAACATTATTGGAATATTGGCTACCGCTGAAAACAGTATTGGCGGTAATGCATACCGGCCCGGCGATATTATTACTACCCACTCAAAACAAACCGTTGAAGTGATAAGCACAGATGCTGAAGGGCGCATGCTAATGTGCGATGCACTAAGTTACAGTGAGCGTTTCGCCCCCCACTCAGTCATAGATATAGCAACGCTAACCGGCGCTGCTATTACTGCTTTGGGGTACCAATGCAGCAGTGTAATGAGTAATTCCCGCCCACTAGAACAAGCACTAATTAAGGCTGGTGAACACGCCCAAGATCCAATTTGGCCATTTCCATTATGGCCCGAATATCAAGACGCTATAGCCTCTTCTCATGCCGATATGACAAACGCAGGGAAAAACTCACCAGGTATGATTACCGCAGGCTGCTTTTTGTCCCGCTTCGCTAAAAATTTTCCTTGGGCTCATATGGATGTGGCTGGTACCGCATTTAAATATGGTACTGCCAATTCGGCTACCGGCCGCCCTATTCCCTTACTGGTGGCCTATTTGCAACGCCTAGCCACTGTCCAAAAATCATCATGATTCATGGTAATTCTCCTCCTTTAGAAGGATATCTGTTAACAGATAATCAACATATACTCATATTGAACTCACCCAAAAAGACAGAGGAAATGACGATGTGGACTAAACCTCAATACACTGAAATGCGCCTAGGTTTTGAAGTAACGCTATATATCAGCAACCGTTAGACCTAAGCCATCGTGATAAGTAATCAAAAGGCTGCTATTGCAGCCTTTTTCAAATACCCAAGGAGTAGTTATGCAGGTATTGATTCTTGGCGCAGGCGCAGGCGGCGGGTTCCCTCAATGGAATTGTCATTGCGAAAATTGCAAAGGCGCACGTCAGCACACCATTAAAACAACCCCCCGCACCCAATCGAGCATTGCGGTAAGTGTCGACGGGAGTAAATGGGTATTAATTAATGCCTCTCCCGATTTACGGGAACAAATAAATAGCCATCCTCAGCTTTGGCCTGAAGAGCACGTTGCCCGTGGCACACGTATTTCATCTATAGTGCTCACCGATAGCCAAATAGATCATACCACCGGCTTACTTACACTAAGAGAAGGGTTACCACTTCCTGTGTACTGTACCGATGTAGTAAACGAAGATTTAACCACCAGCTTTCCCTTATTTACCGTGCTTAAACACTGGCACGGCGGCCTTCAGCAACGCTCCATTAGTACTGACTTTCACCATACGTTTGTGCCCGAAGGCGCAGATGGGCTTTTATTCCAACCTGTAGTATTAGAGTCGAACGCGCCGCCCTATTCTACTTATCGCGATAACATTGTTCCGGGCAATAATATTGGCCTTAAAATTACCGATACTCAAACAGGTCACGTACTTTTTTATGCGCCAGGGTGTATGCAAGCCAACGACACCGTGAAGCAGGTTATGGCCGACGCTGAATGCGTGCTTTTCGATGGCACCTTATGGGTGAATGAAGAAATGATTGACCATGGCTTTAGCCAAAAGCTCGGTACGCAGATGGGGCACATGCCAGTAAATGGCGAAAATGGTGCCATTGCGCTGCTTAACCGCTTTAATGTTAAGCGCAAAGTCCTTATTCACATTAATAACACTAACCCCGTGCTGAATGAAGATTCATCAGCCTTTCATGCATTGCAAGAGCAGAATATTGAGCTGGCTTACGATGGCATGCAAATAGAGGTGTAACATGTTGAAACCTGCATGGACAAAAGAAGAATTCGAACAGCAATTACGCGCAAAAGGTGCGTATTACCATATCCATCATCCCTTCCATAAACGTATGAATGCAGGGCATTGCAGTAAAGAAGAAATACAAGGCTGGGTGGCAAACAGGCTGTATTATCAAATGGCTATTCCAGTTAAAGATGCCGCCATATTAGCAAACTGTGAAGATCAAGAAGTAAGACGCACCTGGATTCAGAGGCTTATCGACCATGATGGCCGGGAAGGTGATACCAGTTTAGGCGGTATTGAAGCATGGCTCCGTCTAGGGGAAGCGGTAGGGCTTAACCGCGATGAATTACTTAATGAATTTCACATATTGCCCGGCGTAAAATTCGCGGTAAATGCCTATGTAAATTTTGCACGCCGCGCATCGTGGCAAGAAGCCGCTTGTTCATCACTTACCGAAATGTTTGCGCCTGAAATACACCAAAGCCGTCTTGATACCTGGCCCACTCACTACACGTGGATAAACCAAGAAGGGTTTACCTATTTTCAAATGCGTTTAGGGCAAGCAAGGCGCGATGTAGAACACGGCCTTCAAATAACGCTCGACCACTTTGTTACCCGCAATCAACAAGAGCGTGCTTTGAACATTCTTCAATTTAAAATAGATATTCTGTGGAGCATTGCCGATGCTATTTGTTTCGCTTATGAATATGGCAGAAAACCTTTCGATGGCATTGCCAATCAACAGGTTTGCCATACAGGGAGATTCTAATGACAAACAAATCTAACACGCCGTCTATGAACCCTTTGTTTCGCTTACAATACGAAAAAGTACAAGATGGGTATGTGCTTCTATTTCCTGAGGGCATGATTAAGCTAAACCCTTCGGCGTCAGAAATCTTAACCCTTGTTGATGGTGTGCGCTCTACAGATGACATTGCAGTAGCGCTTAGAAAGGCCTTTCCCGATGCACCTGAGGATTTAGAAGAAGACGTAACCGTATTTTTGCAACACGCTGAAGAAAAAAAGTGGGTGGTGTATGACTAACCACGCAACGCACGCTACCAAGGCTTCACAACCTACCAAAGCCACTACTCCACCTTTATGGCTACTCGCTGAGTTAACCTACCAATGCCCGCTCCATTGCCCCTATTGTTCTAACCCCGTGAATATGGAAGAAACCTTTAACGAGCTCACTACGTCTCAGTGGAAGAAGGTGTTTAAGGAAGCCAGGGAAATGGGTGCGGTTCAGCTAGGCTTTTCCGGTGGTGAACCCTTGTTGCGCAAAGATTTAGAAGAGTTAGTCGCCTATGCCCGCGAACTTGGCTTTTACACCAACTTGATCACCTCCGGCATTGGCATGACGGAAAAGCGCATTGCCAGATTAAAAGATTCGGGGCTTGATCATATACAGCTTAGCTTTCAATCAGCCAATGCTGAAGTTAACGACCTTATTGGCAATAAGCGCCACTCGTTCAAACAAAAACTGAATATTGCCAAGTTAGTTAAAGCCTACAACTACCCTATGGTGCTGAATTTTTGTATTACCGCCCAAAACATTCATGAAATTGAAGAAGTCATGGCGCTTAGCACTGAACTTAAGGCCGATTTTGTAGAACTTGCGACGGTTCAATATTATGGTTGGGCGTATGAAAACCGTGAGCACTTACTACCTACACAAAGCCAGCTAGAAGAAGCTGAGCAGGCCATTAACCGGTATAGAGACCAGCAATGTGGCGGCCCTAAATTTATGTTTGTCACACCCGATTACTACGAGAATAGGCCAAAGGCGTGTATGAATGGATGGGGAACTACTTTTTTAACGGTAACCCCAGATGGCAGTGCGCTTCCTTGTCACAGTGCCAAAATTCTACCTCTTACCTTTCCTAACGTGAAAGACTCATCGGTACAGCATATCTGGGAACATGATTTTAGTTTTAATCACTTTAGAGGCGATGACTGGATGCCCTCGCCATGCAAGACCTGTGATGAAAAAGACAAGGATTTTGGCGGTTGTCGTTGCCAAGCCTTTTTGCTGACCGGGGATATGCACAAAACCGATCCGGTTTGCGATAAGTCACCCGATCACCATTTGATGAAAACTATTACCGATAAAGCCGGGCAACCGGCAAGCTCTACTTTAAAATTTCGCACAGTGAAAAATGCTATCCCTGTAAAGATGATACAAGACGTGACCGCTTGAGCGCTTTTTGATGATTAACATCCGGTATGTGTCACGCAATGCTAAAAGGCCTGAAGGTGGCTCAAGTAGCTCAAGTCACATAATCAGCGCAGGTAGTACTCGGTTTCATGACAGTTCTGGCAATGGCACTAATACAGGCATTGCGGCGAATCCAAATAAGATGGGCAATCTAGAATGCAGAAAATCACCATTCACGGGTGTATTTGTTGTCAATACGCCAGCACATGATCACTCAGGCGTATCTCATCTGGCTGAACACATGTGTTTTCGTGGGTCGCCTTACTACCCTGCCGACCATGAGCTTTTTGTAGCAAATGCTTTGCTACCCTTGTCGATAAACGCGACGACCTACTCAGGCTGTACGTATTTTTATGTGCAATCTTATAATCAAGCGCTTTTTATCAGTGCGATTCAATACCTGTATAGCGGCCTAGTGAATACCCATTACGAAAAGAGTAAATTTGAAGCAGAGCGAAGTGGCGTTCTCGTTAATGAACTCACGCTGCTTGAACGCAATATCGATTATTTGAATAACATGGCCATACGCCGATGTGATACCAGTACCATGGCTTACAAACATGCCGGAGGGTTTTCTGATTCGGTATTAAAAATTGGTTTTGACGACCTCATTGATTATAAGAAGAGATGGTATGACGGTGAACACATCACCCTTTTAGTCAGTGGTGCAGATACTGACGGCGATGAAATCATCTCATTAAGTAGACAGGCTATAGCAGAAATTAATGCCAAAGGCTGTAATACAAAGTTATGTGATGCTATGCCTCTTAATGAGGCCGCTGAAGTGCCCGCAAGTACTTTGAAACGAAATACCTCAGTTCCTGTTTGCCACATGAGACGTCACCTTACGAATAATCATCAAGTGAAGCCTATCGAAAACGATGTGTCTACGTGGTGGGTGCCACAGGAATTTACTTACGACTTACTTGATGTCGAACACCAGATTAAAAGCAGGTTTATTGCTTTAGGCCACTTCTTTATCGATGATGAAGTAAACCATGCAGGCATGATTGCTCTTCGATTTGTGCATAATACCAAGACCAGTACTCAAGCGCGTACAGATGCGCATAAAAAAGTGGTGTCGGTATTAACTGAGTTCAACGTAGAAGCCAAACCTCGTTTATTTACAGACAATAAATTACCCCAAGCAGTACAGCAACTTATTCGAGATTATCACCAGCAAGCGAATTCTCGGTATAGCGAACCACACTCGTCTTTAAAAACAAAACCGTTTACCGAGCACCTTAATAATGTGCATGTTTGCCGAACAGGTAAGCATGAAACGTATGACAAAAGTGAGCGCGCAGACAGACCCAAAAAAAATAATTGGGTTTCTACAACAGAGGTTGCCGTTGAGTTAAAAGACAAAAAAAGCGCGCAACTCGCGGCCGACTTTCCCTCGCTATTATCACTAGAAAACTTACCAGCATTACCTAAATTACTGCATAAGCTCGCCGAACCGTCTGTTAAGGCGGCACAAAATTCTGAGGAACGGTTTCAGTGTATTGGCAATAACTGGGTATACAGGGTTGATGCCCAATTCCATCGCCATCTTATAGTTATCATGACTAGCGCCTCGTTTTGGCAACCTCGTACTACCGGAGAATGTTATGCACTAGGGGTAGCGCGTTTTCATGAGCATACCTTTATTTATGGGGCGCAAGATAGGCAGGCGTCGCTCCGCGAAGTTTGGTGTAAAAACACGCTCACCCAAAATGACCTTAATACTGGTATAAGTAAAAGCCCTACTTAATAAAAATTCGTTACTTGGGATTTTCATGTAGTACCAATTTACGAGCTTTCCTCCCTCTTTAGGAGGATATTTTTCGGGACCCACCTACACGATACTGATTGCATACTCGTTCATAGAAGAATCAGGAACATGCTAATAAAACACACAACGCCTTTAGCTTACGCACTCATCGCTTCAAGCGTGTCTCTAGCGCTTTGCAGTAACGCCTCCGCCAATACTAAAACAGACAGTCTGCTAGCAAACAACGATGTAGAAGTAATAGAAATCCATGGAGCAACCACACTACAAACCGGGAGTGATGCAGCGCCAATTTTTGGAACCGTTCAATCGCTGTCTCAAGAGGAGATAGAAGCAAGTGTAAGTCGCTCTTTGCCAGAACTCTTGAAAGCACAACTTGCCAGCGTGAATTTAAATGATGCACAAAACAACCCCTTTCAACCCGATTTACAATACCGAGGTTTCACCGCGTCGCCATTGCTAGGCTTGCCTCAGGGAATTTCGGTATACCTAAATGGTGGCAGAATTAACGAGGCGTTTGGCGATACTGTAAATTGGGATCTAATGCCCCTTGATGCTATCGATACAGTGTCACTTTATTCCGGCTCGAACCCGTTATTCGGTCAAAATACACTTGGGGGCGCACTGGCATTAAATACGAAAACAGGCTTTTCCTTCGATGCCAACGAAGTAGATGCCACCGTAGGGCAATATGGCCAGTCTGCGCTGTCGATAGAATCAGGTGGAAACAATGGTAACTGGGGCTATTACATTAATGCCAATCATTATGAAGAAGATGGATGGCGTGATTACTCGCCTTCAGAGGTAAACCAAGTATTCAGTGCAGTGTCTTATCAAGACAGTAAACGACGAATAGATTTTAACTACTTGTATGCCGATAGTGAGCTATTGGGCAATGGGGCTTCACCAATTGAGTTGTTAGAAATTGAAGGTCGTGAAGCGGTTTATACCCACCCGGATCAAACCAATAATGAGCTACATCACTTTAGCCTTTCAGGCGATTTGCAGCTAAGTGACAATCACCTACTCTCGTTCAATGCTTTTTATCGCGACAATGAAACCACCACCATAAACGGAGATGACAGCGACTTTGGCGCCTGTCAATTTACAGATGGCCGCATCACCTTGTGTGAACTGGAAGATGATGACGATGACGATGGCCTTGATGACGATGACGACGATTTTGAAGAGGATGATGACGAACTAGCCACCGTTGGCGATGATGTAGAAGCCGTTGCTTTCATTGGATACGATGAAAATACTGCGCTATCTGACATTTCAGATGTATCTCCTGATGAGATAGACGGCACTTACAACACTGGATTATCAAGTTCAGAAGCCTTTGGGGTTTCTTCCCAGCTTGCCAGCAATTATGAATTATTAGGCAAACCATCGGTACTGGTAATTGGCGCTACCTACAATAAAGGTGATATCAACTATTCTGCCGATACCACCTTTGGCATATTAGAAAATGACACGGCAAGCGACTCCCGAACTGTCATTCCACTTCAAGGGCTCCAATCTGCTGAAGCACGAGTTAGGCTTGATGTAGACACCTCGGCGTGGTCCTTACTCTTTGTTAATACTACCCAGCTTACAGACAAAGTATCACTCAACATAGGGGGCCGGTTCAATCGCGACCATGTACTAATGGAAGATTTAAGCGAAGACGGTGATGACTCTCTTGATGGCGATCATAGATTTACCCAGTTCAACCCTGCCATAGGGCTAGATATTGCGCTTAGTGATACGTCGCAGTTAAACCTAGCGTTTAGCCAGTCATCTAGAACACCAAGCCCTGCGGAATTAAGCTGTGCAGACGAAGATGATCCATGCCGCCTACCTAATGGTTTTGTTGCAGATCCGCCGTTAGATCAAGTCGTCACACAAACCATTGAAGCAAACTATGCCGCGACCTTTAACAACATCGACATGATGCTAAATGTTTACCGTAGTGAGAGTGAAGATGACATCATTTTTCAGCAGGCAGGCTCGGTGGCATCCAGAGGCTACTTTATTAACATTGATGCCACCCGTAGACAGGGCGTTGAGTTCAGCATTAGCTCATTTTGGAAAAAGCTGAATTATCGATTTAATTATAATTATTTAGACGCGACTTTTGAGTCTTCCTTTACTTCTTTCAGCCCATTCAATCCGTTAGGAGCAAATAGACAAGTTGAGGCAGGTGATACCATTCCTGGGCAACCAAAGCACAATATCAAATTTTACCTAGACTACGCGTTTAGCCAACAAACCACCTTGGGTGCAGAAATCATTTCAGCCTCTAGCCAATACTTCCGTGGTGATGAAGCCAATGAAAATGACACCTTAGATAGCTATGTTGTTACTAATCTTTATTTAAACCATCAGTTTAATCACACATTTAGTGCCCAATTACGGGTGAACAATGTATTCGATAAAGAGTATGAAACCTTCGGCACTTACGGCGAAGCTGATGAAGTATTAGAAGATATCTATCCCGATGTGGAAAGCCCCCTATTTGTAGGTCCAGCGCAACCTAGAATGGTAAGTTTAAATGTGAAAGCTAAATTTTAATTTGGCGCAGCTTTAAATTAAAAATATAAACCAAAAATATAAATTAGGCGCCATGCGCCTAATTTTTCTTAGTCCTAAAGAACGAGGCTAACAAGCCTTACGTCCAATGGTTCAAAAGCTATATAAATCTATTATCAATTTTACTGACACCCGAAACTTAAATTAGGGCACATGAGAAAAATAAATTCTCATTATTAAAAAACACCACTCACACTGGGACAGTAAAATGAAAAATAAATTGCTTGTTAAATCATATTTATCTATCGCTATTTTAAGTACGTTAAGTTTGAACAGCTACGCAGAAGAAGAAAACTACTCTTGGAATATCTCTGGCTGGATTAATGAAGGATTAACGTATTACGATGATGGCATTGGAAGTGATGTCGCTCAACTTTCAGATAATGGCACCACACTTGGCAGCCGCATTACCCTTTCTGGTGATTACAAATTAGAAGAGCACGGATTAGATGTGGGTTTCGAAGTCATTATTGAGCCGCTTTCAGGTACACCTAACTATTCAGGCGGTGGCCACCAAACTCCCCTTCTGTTCGCAAACCAAGATAATTTAGATACCTTCAATGGCGGCGATATTGGGCTTCTAGGTAGTAGCCTTCACATTGGTGGGGATTGGGGGAAAGTCACCATCGGCTTACAAAGCTTACCGACCGATAATATTGCTGTACTTGCCGATCCCTCTGGCACTATTTGGTCTGGCATTTCGCCATTATTCCGCGCTAATGGATTCTTCATTCGCGGCATTGACGAAGGTACGACTAATGTTGCCTGGGGTCAGTTTGCACAATGCTTAGCCACACCTGGGCTCGGTATCGGCCTTGACTGTAATGGGATTTACCGGAACGGCGTACGTTATGACTTGCCTAAAATGGGTAATTTTAGCGTGGCAGTTGGCTATGCCAATGATGAAATATACGACATCGCGGTTAAGTACTCAGCCGAACATGGCGGGTTTAAAACAAACCTACATGGTGGCTATTCAGTGAATAAAGACGGCGGCACTAATGTAGGCGGCGACGGCTCATCAACCTTACAATTTCAAACCGGCGTAATGCACCTTGAATCTGGTATTTTCGGTGTAGCTACCTATCAAATGGAAGAAACTGATGATGCGATCATCGGCTCAGGGGACGACACAGATGCCTATTACTTTAAAGCCGGTATTCGCAAGCAATATAACGCCTTTGGCGACTCCGCTTTTTACGCAGAATACGCAAGCTATAACGACCAATACGGTATGGCCCATCTAGACGGTGTAGTAGGCTCTGAACTTAATCAATGGGGGATTGCGGCAGAGCAGTATTTTGGCTCTCGTTTTCTCATTTATGCAAAGTATGAAAATTTAAGTCTCAGCGTCAGTGGCTCTGAAGCAGCACAGTCACTTTATGATAATGCAGAAGATCTCACGCTTATTCAGTTAGGTGGCACCATTTTCTTCTAACTCTCGACTCAAATAGGGAGCAATTCTGCTCCTTATTTAGATGTTTTTTAAGAGTAAGTAATTTTAAACGAAGCTTATATTTACTTGGTACTAAATTATGATGAGATTAATGTTAAGAATTCAAGTGATTATTATCATGGTATTTTTCTCCACGCCATCATTTTCATCAGATACTATTTTATGGCGTGAAAGTGAAAATTCTCTTATTAAAATACAAGACAACAATATTGATGGGAAAAAATTAAAAAATGGCGACATCGCAGAGAGTGAATTAACCGAAAATCTAACTTCTCAACCAGTCGAGATAGATGAACAAGACATATTAAAATTTTTATCTAGTATAAAAATAATAAAAAATAAAAGTACAACTGAACCTCTATTTACAGAGAAACAACAAAACAACCTCGCGAAGTATTTAAGCATAGGCCTAAAAAAAGCAAAGCCTCATCAAGATATATTATTTTCCTTGGCGAAAGAAAAAAGAACCCTAGGAGGACTAAAAAAACAAACTTACTTTATAGCAGGTAGAGCATTTTTCAACGAAGGCCTACTTAATCTCATCATTGGTGAACACAATCGAGTAGCAAACAGCGCCTACGAAATGGCCTACGACCCCACTAACCAAGGGCTTGTTGAATACGACTTTAATTATGGTGAAAGAGTAGTATCAAAATTCCCTTTCAATGAAAAGCTAGCGTTCACTTTATCGGGTGTAACCATGAAGCCTACTAGAACTGATTGGGTCACTGTAAACGTAGCAGAGTTACATAAAACGCCACTGTCGCCCGACATTGTTAAGGAAGCATTAAAACCGAATGAAGATCCGCTAATAGAAAGATTCAAAACCCTTGAAAAGCTTAGAAAAGAGGGGTTAATTACTGAAGAAGAATACGAACAAAAGCGTAAAGCGCTTTTAAGCAATTTATGATGAATTTTAAGGCTTTTTTGTTATAAGACTTCGGTCGTATTTGCTTGCCCACATTGTAACTATTTTGTTAAAATAAATTTAACAAACATAGCGGTAGATTACGTATTGTGTGAGTGCATTTGGGTACTTACTAAGCCGAGGGTAGTAATAGTATGCAAAGAATTCTTATCATTGACGATCACCCTATTTTTCGTCACGCCATGGTGACGATATTAGGCAAAAAATTTCCCGACTCTCAAACCATTGAAGCTAATTCACTCTCTGAAGCGCTTGAGGTACTCGAAGCTGATGCTGCTTTCGATCTTGTGATGCTAGATTTAAATATGCCAGAAACCTGCGGGCTCAATGGCTTACTTGAAATTCGGAATCAGCACCCTAACCTTCCTGTCGTTATCATCTCGGCGGAAACGGAAAAGCACAACATTCTGCAAACCATTTCTTATGGTGCAGTAGGATTCATATCAAAGAGTAGTAAAATAGAAGAAATTGCCACGTCAGTGGAGTCTATTTTTGAGGGTAATGTATGCCTTCCTTCTGAAATTTTACGTACATCATCGACAAGAAACCGAGTGAAAAAAGAAGACGCTATTTCTCTTGATCAAATTCGCTCGTTAACCAGAAAAGAATTAGCGGTTTTGAAATATTTAACCCAGGGTTTAGCTAATAAAGTTATCGCTTATGAGCTCAATATTTCAGAAACAACCGTGAAATCACACGTCTCATCTATTTTGAAGAAATTAGGGGCAAGCAATCGAGTTAAAGTGGTAGCTAGCGCTGCCAATATCGATTTTAATCAGTACGTATTTAACTAATACGTACACAGCATATATGTGTTGTGCCTAGTGTCCTCCCCCTATGGGTTTATGCGAATAGTACTTAAGAAACAGCCGATTTAAGTGCTTGTTTCAAGCGTAGTGAATTAATCGGCTTGTGCAACAGCTGTATATTTGTCCCTTCTAATTCATTTTCTAGCGCTTTAGAATGATTGGCCGTACACAGCATAATGGGCATAGCCGGCATGGTTTGCTTAATATGCTTCGCAATTTCTAACCCGTTCTCTCCGTCATCTAAATGATAATCGACAATAAGCAAATCACACTCGTCAAAGCAGTTGTCCATCACTGCCATGCATTGTGCAAAACCTGAAAATGTAACGACTTCCACACCCCAATTTTCGAATAGCGTCTGCATGGCTATCCGCATATTGGCGTCGTTGTCGATATGCCAAATTTGTTTATCTAAAAGGTTATCAGGCAAGCTATCTTGAGATACCGCATCAAATGAAGCCTCGTGCTCAATTGCTTGAATAGATGCAAGGGGCACCGTTAAAGTAAAACAAGATCCTACCCCTTGCGTAGATATAACGTTGATATCATGCTCTAGTAGACGACTCATTTTATCAACGATATAAAGCCCAAGTCCTAAACTGTAAGAATAGTTAAAGTCATTTTCCAATCGACTAAATTCTTTGAAGATTACAGCTTGATCGGCTTGGCTTATTCCAACCCCTTGGTCGAATATACTGATGCGAAGATGGTTGCCTTTCGTCCTTGCCACAAAAAGCACTTTCCCTTTTGCACCGTATTTCATGGCATTACTTAGTAAATTACGAAGAATTCGTGACAGCAAACTTAAATCGGTATGCACAATAGCGTCTTGGAATTTATAACGAAAATTTACTTCATAGTCGTGACTGATGTGGCTGAACTCCTCAGCTAACTGCGTTAGCAATGGGAGTGCATCCTCTCGCTTTTTGTCAGGTTGCACCACACCCGCGTCTAATTTCGATGTCTCAATCAGAGTACGGATTAGGCTGTTTAAGTCGGATAGTGAGTTATCTAAGGCACTTACTATTGGTTCAGCAGATGCTTGTACTTGGTCTCTTAAAGACTCATTAAATAAAATAGCCGCACTTAAAGGCTGCATTAAGTCATGACTAATGGCCGCTAAGAATTTGCTCTTTGAATTCATCGCTTCTTGCAGCGCAATATTTGCGTGATTGAGTTCTCGAGTACGCTTTTCTACATTTGACTCTAGCTGGTCTTTCGCTGCTTGTAGCTGTTGTTTACTTCTTACTTGGTGTGACACATCAGTAGCAAGAACAAAATGCCCTTCTATTTCATTCTTATCATTGAAATGGGGTAGATAGACTTTTTGTAAGAACCCAATATCACCTTTTGCGTTAGTTTCTTCACTTTGAAAACTAACCACTTCTCCTTTATTTACTCGCTCTACATAATGAATAAGACGAGGATAGACGTGTTTGAGGTGGCTTTGTTCCATCGCTACGCCGTACAAGGGTTCTTCTCCTAGCCCATACCAATCTCGATAACCCTTGTTGGTGTATAAGAAGTTTTTATCTGTGCCGATATAGGCGATAAGTGCGGGCACATTATCGGTGATCATGCGGATCCAACTTTCGTTCTGCTTCAAGGTTTCCGCATACTGATGCTGAGACGTCACATTGGTAAAAGTACACAGGGTGTTTCCGTCAGATAGCAGAGTAATTCGCCTATCGACTACCAAGTTCTCGTTGATAATTTGGGTGGTATCACCCCCGTTCTCAAGGTTTAAACCGCTCCAGTCAGCATGCATTTGCAGAGAATAAATATTCTTACAATCAAACATTGCCTGCTTCGACAAATTAGATTGGGTTATAAACGTATCGTTCCAAAAGGCAACGCCGCCCTCTTGGTTAATAAGCAAGATACCAACATCAACATTATCAATAAGACTTTGCAGCAGTTTGTTTTTCTCTTTAATTACCTGCTCATATCGGTTTGACTCATTTAACTTCACTTCAGTGATATCGTTAAACAAGATAACTTTCCCGCCCTCTTGTGTGCGACGAATAGTGAGTTGATACCACCGGCTATTAGACAGTTGATAGATAACACGCCCTTCGGAGTCAGGAGGAAGCACGCGGCGAATAACCCCTAAATGTTTGGCAAGTTGAGTAATATCATAATAATGGTCACCAATTTTGGGCGTAATTAAATGGTTGTCCCACACAGTTACAAAATGCCGATTGAAATAAACCACTGCCCCTCTACTATCGAGCAATACCATCGCTTGGTTGATACTTTCGATAGCGTCATTTAGGCGCTGCTTGAGTTGATTAGTTTCTTGATTAGCGCGTGCAATTTCAGTATTCGACTTTTCTAACTTCTGCAGCACGATTTGCAATGCTTCGGTTTTCTCGTTTACTTTTTCAGATAACTGCACGGCATGTTCAAAGGCCCGGTAACTATGGTGATTGAATCCACCTTCTTCGATACGATACATAAGCGCAGCGTTAATCTTTTCAAGCTTTTCATTTTCATCGATTTGGCGTGTGAGTTCGCGACGTAGCTTCTCTAGTTCAGTTTCCTCGTGCGCTTTATCCTCTTCAATCTCTGGGAACGCTTCATTCTTATTACGCGCTAGGTTCTCTTCATTACTTTGAGAGTCAATGGTTTGGTGCTGCTCAGTTTTTAGCAAAGTACACCCCCGTGAAGGTCTGGTTTAAATGCACCGAATGAATATGTTCGCCATAAGCATTAAACCCGCCTACATGATATTTTTGCTGCAATCGCTGAATTTCAGATTCTTTTTTGTTTTGTTCAATTTCTAAACGCCGCAAAAAGCAATCACAGGTATACACAAATTCGGCCTCTCCTAACTCCTGAGTTAGCGTTTCTAACTTGTTCTCTAGAACATCGATACAATCACCAAGTTGCACAAAGGTAAGAATAATGCCGATATCAACCGCACAGTAAAACGTTATAGCGTTGGTGGCCAAATCTACTTTTTGTATTGAGCGGATAAAATACCTATCCCCTACTAGTACCGCCAATGGGAATACTGAAAACACATCTGGGGTTAGATCAGAAGCCTTTAACCCAAGCAAACTTGCATAGTATTGCGCAGCGGGTTCGCCGTTAATCTCGTAAACCGTACGAGACTCTGGATCAGCTTTGGTTACCACCAACTTAGACACTGGCGAGTCGATATGATCGACAGAAAAAACAGAGAACGCTTTACCGGTTCCTATCAACATTAACACTGCTGCGTTTTGATGAAATTTCCCCTGATAAAAAACATAGGTGGCTTCAAGTTTTAAATCGTCACCAGCACTGCCGCCTAAATGAGGAATATTGCCGAACGCTGTGGCAAAGGTCTCTAAAAAATGTTCTTCGTGTCGGGTTAGCCCGTCTAGCACAGAAATGACAAAGTGCTGATTGGTATCGTACCGTTTATCTCGTGCCTGCAAGGTATGGCGCAATCCACTTGCAATGTCATGGGCTTCGTCAAAATTAATTTTATCTACGTTTGAAACTAACGCGGTAGCTATGGAAAAATCATGCTTTAAGAAAGCAACAACAACTAAGCTTTCGGTACAATACCCGTTTTTATTGAACTCTCCAGCACTAGTGCAACCGACCGTGGGCACATTGACAAACAGCGATGTCATATAATGCGCGACTTCATCTAAATCGAACGACGTTGAAGTATGAAAAAGTACCAGCTCTATTTCATCTAAAGTCGTTTTAGATAGAATTTCACTGGCAACGTCATGACACGCGTCTGCCGCCGCATATACAGCGGACGCTGACTGACTGGCAGGCTTACTCAGCGCGGACAGGATGGAAGTTTTTGACACGTGTTGGCACCTTATTTTTCTTATATTTATCAATTTTGCATAGGTTAGGATTATCTAACGTCACTACGCATTCAAAGCACTGCACACATTCAGCATAATCAATACTGCCATCTTGTTCGATGGCATCTATACCGCATTTTTTCTGCTTACAGAGTTGGCATGGACTACCACATTCTTTACGACGCTCTAAAAGCTTAACTAAAGGGAAGCGGCCTAAAACAGCTAATCCAGCACCCAACGGACACAGGTAGCGACAATATACCTTGTGAATTTTTAAACTTAATCCTAATAGTAAAAGCGCATAAAGTACGAACGGCCAATAGCGTACAAAATGGAGCGTGATCGAGGTTTTAAAGGGCTCAACTTCTGCTAATTTCTCGGCCAATGTTAATGAGTAAAACGACGTTGCAACTAAGCCAACCAGCACGACATACTTAAGCTTTTGCGCATATATATGATGCTTTGGCTTTATTCGAATCTGCCTTATTTTTAACTTTTGTGCAACAATTGCCATAATTTCCTGAAGCGCTCCAAAAGGGCATAACCAGCCGCAATAAAGCCCTCGCCCTACAATAAATAGCGACACAAACACAAAGCACCACAACACAAAAATAACAGGGTCGAGCAAATAGACTTCAATAGAAAAACCATCGGCTAAATCTAGTAGCAATGTATAAATATTAACGACCGACAATTGCCCTTGCGCGTAGAAGCCTATAAAAAACAAGACAAAGAGCAATGATGCCCCTCTAACAACATGCACCATGCGCGAATATTTCATTAGCTTTCGTTGGAAACCAAAGAACAACGACAGCGCAACTAAGTAAACAAGCGTAATACTGAGTTCCAACCACCTGCTTTGCCACAACTGCTGCCAAAGCGGCACGCTAGCACGTTGTTGCGCTTCGGGGTTTTCCATGAATAGCGCGTCAGGTAATAAAAACGTGTGGTTAAACAGGTGCTCATCTTGCTCCATAAACCGAGGGCTAAAGGGCAAACTAATCGAGACCGTCATTTCTTGGTCGAGGGACAGCCCACCTTGTGATTTAATCCTAAGTACCTTTATGGTTTCAAACTCTGGCATCGGTTGCTTAAAACTAGGGTCGTAAAAGCTATAAAAATCTAAGTCTCTAGCATCAATAGTAAATGCGGATTGCGAGAGGCGAAAAAACTCTGGCGCAGTTTGAGGAATAAACTCATCACTCACGAAACTAAAGCCTTGGGTATTCATTACCAACAAGGCTACTTCGCCAGGTTTTAAGCTTTCTTGAAGCCTAAGATATTCCTCTTCCCGTAATAGGTTTTTCCCCACAATAGGTAAACTGAGAAAGCCGAAAAAGTGCTCGGAAAATAATGACTCTTGAGGGTCGGTAAAAGCATTCGCCGCGTCGATAACTTCGGTAGGAAGGTCATCTATTTCACTACGGTAAATGGTTTGTTTTTGGATATAACCGGCCGCTACTAGTTGTTCAAAGGTGAGAGTTTCAAAATAATCAGGATTAATAATGCGTGTGCTGGGCAATACAAAACCATCTAACTTAGCCCGTGCTACCGCCAATGCAGAGGTAACAATAGTATCGTTTATCACCAGTACCGACACTGTGGCTTTTGTCACACCATCAAAGTAGGTCGCATTTTTGCCCACATGGCTTTTTCCACCCACCACGAAACGTTCTTTCACATTGTGGCTTTTATATTGCGCGATAAAATCTCTTAGCGACTGCTCACCTAATCCATGCAAAAAAATGGGTTCGCTGTGTTTTTTTATAGCCAGATCGGCAAAATTACCGTGGGTGTCCAGTCCAATTAACACATTGACTGGTTTACCTGAGAAACCAATAAAGTCGACAAAGTCTTTCGATTCAAACACGTAACCCAGCAATTGCTGCAATTGATAAACCGGTATTACGTTAATGTCAGTGTGCGCATTGCCTACACGAGTAGCGGTAGGGAATAATTGGCGTACGTCTTCGGGAATGTCAGTGGCGTCGGATTGTGCGAAAACCGGCGTTACAGCGGTTACTGATAAACAGAGCAAAATACAAAGTAGTAGATACGCTTTTAGCATAACAAAATAAGGCAGCACCTAGGTGCTGCCTTCCCACTTAATTAAAAGAAACCAAGTGGATTGATGTCGTAGCTCACCAACAAGTTTTTAGTCTGTTGATAGTGGTCCATCATCATCTTATGAGTTTCACGGCCTATGCCCGATTTTTTATAACCACCAAATGCAGCATGGGCAGGATATAGGTGATAACAGTTAGTCCACACGCGCCCAGCTTCAATAGCTCGGCCTACTCTAAAGGCGATATTTGCATCTCTGCTCCATAACCCTGCGCCTAAACCAAAGCTGGTGTTGTTTGCAATTTCAATCGCTTCTTCTTCGGTTTTAAAGGTTTGCACCGCGATTACTGGGCCAAAAATTTCTTCTTGGAACACACGCATTTGGTTGTGCCCTTTCAATATGGTGGGCTGAATGTAATAGCCTTTATCTAAACCTGGTAACTGTTCTTTTTCACCACCGGTGACAACTTCAGCGCCTTCTGATTTGCCGATATCAATGTACTTAAGGATTTTATCAAATTGTTCACTAGACGCTTGCGCACCTACCATGGTCTCGGTATCAAGCGGGTTGCCACGCTTAATTTTGTGAATTTTTTCAATCACTTTATCCATGAAGGCATCGTAGATATCTTCATGAATAACCGCACGAGATGGGCAAGTACATACTTCACCTTGGTTAAAGTAACCAAGTACTAAACCTTCGGCACATTTATCAATAAATTCCGGCTCGTGATCCATAATATCGGGAAAGAAGAGGTTCGGCGACTTACCGCCTAGTTCAACCGTAGATGGAATAAGATTTTCAGCCGCGCAACGAAGAATATGCTCGCCTACTGGCGTAGAGCCAGTAAAGGCGATTTTCGCAATTCGGGTACTTGTAGCAAGCGCTTGCCCCGCTTCTGCACCAAAACCATTAACAATATTGAGCACACCTGGTGGCAGCAAGTCTTGAATAAGTTCAGCAAAAACCAAAATAGACACTGGCGTTTGTTCTGCAGGTTTTAACACCACTACGTTGCCGGTGACGATAGCCGGTGCGAGTTTCCATGCCGCCATAAGTAGTGGGAAGTTCCATGGAATGATTTGCCCTACTACACCGTATGGTTCGTGGAAGTGATAAGCCACTGTGTTCTTATCAATTTCGCCGATAGTACCTTCTTGGCTACGTATACAGCCAGCATAATAACGGAAGTGATCGGCAGCTAATGGGACGTCGGCGTTAAGTGTTTCACGCACGGCCTTACCGTTATCCCATGTTTCTGCAACCGCGAGCATTTCAAGGTTAGCTTCAATACGATCGGCTATTTTTAACAGAATGTTCGAGCGTTCAGCGACTGATGTATCCGCCCACCCTTTTTTGGCAGCATGAGCAGCATCAATAGCCAGCTCAATATCTTCTGCAGTAGAACGAGGAATTTGGGCTATATCACTGCCATCTACAGGAGACGTAGTGACAAAGTATTCGCCCTTAACTGGCGCAACCCACTCACCACCGATAAAATTACCATAACTTTCTTTGAAACTGACTACTGAACCTTCACTTCCTGGATTTGCGTAAATCATAATGACACCTTTTTTGAATGCTTAGCGCGTCAACACGCTGCTAGTTATCGCTTACTGTGTCATTTGATAATCGTACTTTTGCAGCCAATCCACCATAATGCGATAGGCCGATTTGGCTCCTACTTTAGGAGGGGAAAAGAAGTTTATGCCTTGCCAATATAACCATGTTTTGTTGCCAGCTCGGTAAATTCTGCAGGAATGGTATTTAACTTTCGCTTTATCACTGTTAGCGCGTTTGACACTGTTTTCGCAGACAGGGCTAATTCATTGGCAATATCAAATCGGGTTTTACCCATCGCCGTTGCGATGAAGATTTCAAATTCACGCTTCGTTAATTTTGCAGCAATATCGACATCAGCGTTTAACAGCTGATTAGCCAAATTAACCGCCAATGAACGTTCTATGTATTTTTGCCCTTTGGCCACCACTTTTATGGCTGATATAAGTGTATCTGGCGGGCTACTTTTACTGATATACCCCATAGCGCCGGTTTGCATTGCCCGCTGTAATATGGCGCAATCCTCAAACATACTAAAAAATATGATTTTCAAATTAGGCTGCGTGGCTAAAAAGTCAGCGGCGAGCAATAAGCCACTCTCTTTCGCAAGATTAATATCCAGAACCAAGGTGTCGATATTGTGCGTTTTAAGTAGACGATGAGTTTGCTCCCCATCAGCCGCCTCTAAAACCGTATATTCAGGCAACATGGCATTTAGCAAAGCTTTATAACCTTCTCTTACTACAGCATGGTCATCCACTAGCAAGATATTCATGCAACGTTAACCTGGCGCAAATCTTCAGTGCCCTGTAATCTGAGCGACAACTGAACCCTTACACCGCCCTCTTTGTGTGATTTTACGACGCAGCTAGCGCCAATACATCTGGCTCTACTGTGCATAGATAACATACCAATACTTTCAACAGCGTTTCCGTCAAGCCCTTTGCCGTTGTCTCGAATATTGATAGTAAGTCCTTGCTGGTCTCCAGCAATATTCACCCATACTTTTGACGCATCAGCATGTTTTACCACATTGTTAATCGCCTCCTGAACAAAGCGATAAATATGAATATCTCGCTCATGCTCTTGGGCAAATTTGTTTAAATTGATAGAAACTTGCCACTGGGTTTGAGGTAGCGCTAATTCTTGTTCGAATACCAGTTTTTCAAGGGATTGCTGTAACGATACTCTGTCTAACACTAACGGATGAAGGTGGACCGTTAAGTGGCGAATGGCGTCACTAATTTGCTGACTCATGGCCTGCACTTTATGGGCAGACAACTCAAGCACACTGGGCTCATTTGAGTTCACTAAAATATAGGCGTGAGCTTTGATGGTAGTAAGTAGTTGCCCCACATTATCGTGTAACTCTCTAGCAAGATAGCTTCTTTCTTGCTCTTGTAACAACGCGAGTTTCTTATCTATTTTAACCAACTGCCTTTCTTTGCTTTGGAGTGAATCTTGTAAGCGCTGAAACTGCCCAATAACACGCTTAACTTCTTTAATATCACTGTCTTCAAAATCATTCGTCGCTTTCCCCTCTACAAGTTGCTGTAAAGCATAGCCCAATTGATTTAAAGGCTTCAAGTGCTGCGCTACGGCAACTTTTAGCGTAAATAGCAATACGCTTAAGGTTGTAAAAAATAACGCGACCACTAGCCAAAAAAGGTTCATGTTCTGCACCAATTCGGCAGTATTGTGCGCTCTTACTACCAAATATTGATTTTCATGGATGGGAATATAGATAGGTTGGTTGTCAGAATGATAATTAGTAGGCATTGATAACCGACCAGTAAAGCCTGATACCGATAGGTGTGGGCTTTGCTCTGCAACTGCCTTGATATCGTTAGCATTCATATTCGCTTTAAGCATCTCTTGCACTTGGTTTAGCGCACTGGATGTTTCATCGTTTATATTTTGGCGAATTTGGAAATAGACCGCGCAGGAAAAGACAATAAAACACACGATAAAGACGGCCACGATGGCACTGGATATTTTCTTAAACCCCGACATGGCAATACCATAAACACAAAATAGACGTGTTTATGCTAAACAGTCTTCGCTAACAAACACATCCTGCAATAGCCCTGTTTTAATCATTCAAAAGGAGGAGAAGAAGATGGAGGCGGCTAGCAAGGCAGTCGTCAATTTTACCCGTGTTCAGCCGCCAGAAGTACGTTGGTGAAATTATAAAAACGCTACGAGTGACTCCGACACAGATTCAGGTTGCTCATCAGTAACCCAATGTGCAGCGCCCTCTATCCACTTGATAGAAGAATCGGGAATAGCATCCGCTAACATTGGTGCATATTTCGGCTTTTGGAACTCGTCTTTATCTCCCCACAGTATCAATGTTTCATGAGTAAGAGTAGGAAGGCTTCCCGCAATGGCTTGGGTGTATTCTTTATTCAGTCTACGCATATTGCGGAAGAAGGCAGCTTTCCCCTTTTCATTACTCCACGGGGTAATATATAAATCTATCATCTCTTCAACCGGTACCTTGTCTCCGTATACGCCGTTAGGAATGAAATCTTCAAGAATACCGCTAAACTTTTCCACACTCGTATTTTCTTCGAAACCGTTTTCGAAACTTTGTTATGAGTAATCAATTATGTTAATGCTGAACAGATGAAACCAGTAAAAAAACGAACACAAAATGTTAACCAATTGACAATTAAAAGCGCAGAAATCCACCTCAAATTGTTGACCAATAACCCCTGTATGCTATAACTAATAATAAGTAAAATCCTTCAAACCCTTAGTTTTTGAGCGCCTTCGACTGTAAACAGCATAATTTTAATCTCTTTGGTGCATATAAATATATGATTTGATAAGCCTCTTTTAACAAATACTTCTGTATTTGTAGAATAAGACGTAGATATCCTGAATTGATTGTTTTAAATGGTAGGTTTTGTTAGCGGATTTAGCAGAACAAACGCAGCTAGGCACCGGTATGCTTGAACCTTTTAAAGCAATTGAATTGTGTTGAACAATAAGTACAATTTAACCGATTAAGTTGTATCTGTTTGTACCTAATTATTGCAGTTATAAGGTTTAGTTGATGAAAAATCGTCGCATGTTCTGGCATATCGTTGAAAAAATAGAAGCGCAAATTGACGCTGGCCGATATCCCCCTGGAAGTCGCTTGCCGCCCGAAAGAGAACTTGCTGAAAATTTTGACGTCAGCAGACCAACCATCAGAGAAGCCATTATTGCACTTGAGGTGCGAGGCCGCGTGGAAGTTAAAGTAAGTTCTGGTGTGTATGTGCTAGACAATCAGCCTCAACAAAGTGAAGTACAACGCATTAGTGCTTTTGAGCTTACTCAAGCCCGCGCGCTGGTAGAAGGCGAAGCGGCAGCACTGGCGGCGCTTTCGATAACCGATGAAGAGCTTAATAGTCTTAACGACACCCTTATTGCAATGGAAAATGACGACGAGCCGGAAAAAGCCGATAGAGAATTCCACTCTATTATCGCCAAGGCTACTCGTAATAACGCGCTGTTGTTATCTATTCAACATTATTGGAAGTTAAGAGAATCTCAACCTCAAATCATATCGTCGTACAAAAGCGTTTGCGGTACCAGTAGTCAATACCGGCTAGAAGAGCACAAGCGTATATTTATGGCGTTAAAATCACGTGATTCACAAAGCGCGCGAACCGCCATGCATGGACATTTTAATCGATTGATTAATGCTTTATTTGAAGCATCAGAGGCCAAAGCCTTGGAAGAAATTAAAAAGAAATCAAGCGAAACCCGAGACCGATACTCTATTACTCATTTAGTCGGTTAAGTCGACAGCTCAAACCTATCACTTAATATTAAGCCGCTTAATTCACCTTAAGCGGTTTTTTTATGTCTCTACACCCCTATTTTTAGAAGATACTCATCAACGAAAACTCCCACCACAACAGACTTACCAAAGTGTAAGAATAATAAATAATTTTGGTATGATATGAGTGTTGGATAAAACTATCCACGCCCTTATATTTGAAAATTATTAATTACATTGCGTTTACATTAAGGGGGCGCTGCCTGAATCGACCAGACTTTACTAGACAGATTTTCTTTTGAATTCTTCTAGCTTTTCATAAGCCAGTGGAGGCATATTATTCGCGTCACCATGCTTGCGTCTAGAGTTATAAAACATTTCGATGTAATCGAATATGTCGGCTCTTGCATGTTCACGTGTTGTATAAATTTTTCTCTTTATTCGTTCTCGCTTAAGTAGTTGGAAGAAGCTCTCTGCGACGGCATTATCATGGCAGTTCCCTCGACGGCTCATGCTGGCTTTGAGATTATGTTCAGTTAAGAAGTCACTCCATTCATAACCTGTAAATTGACTCCCTTGATCTGAGTGTATAAGTACCTGCTTTTTAGGCTTTCGTTGTCACACCGCAGCTAGCAGGGCTTGAGTAACAAGCTCAGACTCCATGCGAGAACTCATCGACCAGCCAACAACAGCGCGAGAGTATAAGTCTAAAACGACGGCAAGGTAGAGCCAGCCTTCGTGAGTTCGGATGTAGGTAATATCAGTGACCCAGTATCTGTTCGGTGTGGCAACCGTGAATTGCCTATCAAGCACATTATCGGCAACAACCGCAGGCTTGCCGCTGAAGTGTCCTTTATGCTTTTTATAACCGACTTGTGCCTTTATACCTTCTAGCTTCATCAATTTAGCTACGCGATGTTTGCTGCAAGCTTCGCCTAAATCCTTAAGGTCACTCGTGACTTTTCTATACCCATAGACACAGCCACTTTCTAGCCAAGAATGCTTAATTAACCCCATCAGGCGCTCATCTTCTAACTGTCGCTTTGATTTCGGTTTATCCACCCATGCGTAGAAGCCACTTCGTTGTATTAAAAGTGCTTCACACATGAGTTTTATTGGGTAATTCTTGAGCCTAGCTTTTATGAACGCGTATTTTTCTTTGACTCGCCCGCGAAAAATACGGTTGTAAGTTCAAGTGATCACTGCAACGCTCTTTTCGATTTTGTGTGATGGAGTTTTGAATTTCAAGCTCTTTCTCTAGCTGCTTAATTCGGTCGGATTGTTCTTGAGACTGCCTATGTTCTTCACTCTCTGGGCCGTAGGCTTTTATCCAGTTATACAGCGAACTGCTAGTCACTCCCAGTCTCTCAGAAACGCTTGCCACCGAATAACCTTGGTCGGTAACTTGTTTGACGGCTTGTATTTTAAATTCTTCTGTAAATCGCTGAGACATCTTTTCTCCTTAGTACACACAATTATAAAGCAATTAAGTGTCTAGAGAAGTCTGGTCGATTCACTTCTTTGTTTTATTCAAAACAAAATCCATCTGGATACTGGTGTATTTGATCAAAATCAGCTTTACCTAGTGAGAGGCCACTTACCTTGAGTGAGGCATAAGCCATACTTATATGAAACAAAAAATTTGGAATGGCATAGATATTAATAAACGTATCACGTTCAAAGGATCGTTCAGCAAACCCTGCTGTGATTCCAAACTGCATAGACGTTTGGCTCTCCAACTCCTTGTCTGGTATGGAATCAAGATAACTCATCGTACTCTTCAGCTCATCAATTAGTGCTGCTCGGTCAGTCCCTCTGTAAAACGTGAGGATTTCTCTAGAGGCCAGTTGACAGCAACAACGTAATGTAAATGACACGGCGGTGCTAATATGCTGATGTGCCGGGAACATGGTATCTGTGAGTTGGTGCTTTAAGTGAGAATCTACATTGTCATTTTCTTCAAGAATTTTTTTAACATTTGATAAATAATATAGAAATACTTTTTTTGGATTGTTCATAAACAGTGTTTCCTTATTTCACTTACCACCACGTTTCATATTGAAATCCCACATTCATGCCAGCGGTGGAAACCTCGTATGGGTCATCGACATCAAAGACCGTGATGAAAAACCGATATACAGGTCGATCATAAAAAGTCTTGTTTTTTGAATATTGTAAGCCTAAAGAATACTTTCTATGTCTTGCCGTGTACTTGTCTTTGAGCTCCAATGTGTCAAAACTGATCTCTTGAACCAACGTAATTTCTGATGACAGGTAATTCATAATTCTTAATGCGGTCCCAAACCACTGTTGCGTTTCTGAGACCAGCGTTCCGCTTTCTCTTTTTTCGTATATATTGGTCACTCCCAGACTCCATAAATTGGCGTCGTATACCAACTCATTCACTACTTGAATTCCATTAGTAGTGGGATTAACTCCTCTAGGTTGCGAAAATTCATGGTGTGCGAGCGGGCCGCTCGCTTTTTTTATTGCAAATAAGTAAGTCAGTTCACTATCCACCCGTGTTGTGAAGACTATGCCAAATGCTCTATGTATGCCATGATCAGTATCGTTTCCATAGGTAGTAATAATTTCTAGTGACGAGCTATCCAGATACTCAAAAAGATCAGAAATCAACACACGTAAATCTGTCGAATTTATCTTCGATCCCTGAGTATCACTAAAAAAATGTGAACCTGTAACTCGAATATCCTCAGTTACATCATAGTAGCCACCGACACCTTCTCCCCTGTAGTGATAATATTTATAATCATAAATATGCGCTTCCCGGCGTTGATAACTTCTTTTTCCCGTCCAAAGTCCCCACCCAGAAGCAAATCTAACTTGTAAGAACTGCTCGTCGGCGCTGAGTAAGTATGGATCTTGTCCAGGCAAATCCAAGAAATCCCAGCCTATGACACCTAACAGTGTGAACTCGTCAGTTTCATAGGAGGGATGTAATTGGAATTCCAAAAAGCCTTCGCATTCGTTTCCGTATCTGGATTTTGCGAAAGCGTTCAACATACTGTTGCAGTTCATTGTATTCCCGTTATCGACTCCAATTAAAAATCCATGCCGAAAATAGCCTGTTGTATCAAGCTCAAAGGATGCAATGGCTGACCAGCTACTGCAAGTCAGTGTGAGCGCCACGAAAAGAGCAAAAATAAACCTTTTATTCTTCATGCTTAAAGCCATGTAGCACTGTTAGTGGCTAAGTTTAGACTTGTTTGGTGGAGACCAGAATACCGATCCGAATAGAATTTTCGGCCAATATCGAAGCTTATTTTTTTTGAACTCGTCTATAAACCTGATATATGGCAGCAGAATATACCTCATTGGATTCACGCAATAGTCAGTATGTTTACTAAATAATCCGGACTCGGGAATATAATTTACTGGCTCTACATATGTTCCAAACAGTCTATCCCACAGCGTCAAACGTGCTCCAAAGTTGCACCCGGTTCTTTTGTTGTGAATTGGATCTCGAGAGTGATGCGTATAGTGCACACATGTCGTCATGAAAAATAAGCGCAACCATTTAAGCGGTCTGTAACGATTTTCAAGCGCATAAAGCGCAACTGAATGAGAGGGATCAATCCAAAGATTGATTAAAGCCATTGGTATTAGGAAGTAACCTGCATTAGAAAAATCATTGGTAAATAATTTTGCAACAAGAGGGAGCAACATCAACGAAGCGATACCATGCGCATTTAACAGAAAAAATCGTGGCTCTACACCGTGAGTAAGCTGAGTCAGATTTTCATTTCTGTGATGGTATATATGACCTAAGTTCCAAAATACCCTAACATTGTGGATCATCCTATGTGACCAATAAAAACAGAAATCTCCAAGTAACATGGCGATTAAAAAAGCAGATACACCGTCAAGATGAACGAGTGTAGGAATTGAAACAATAAATGAATCGTAACTATCAATTAAGTTCTCTACTGGTAAAAGACTAAAGCTGAAGACACCCAAAAACAGAATAAGAGAGTTAACGACAACCATATTTAGCATATTCGCATAATCGAAAGAGCGGCCAGTGAGGCGTTTGAAGAAAACCAAATCTGCTAGTCCGACAGCTAGACCCCAAACGATTTTTGCGACTGCGATACATATTAGTAGAGAATATAGCTCTGGCGAAATCCAGTCCTGCTGAATACTTTCTACCATATAAAATACTTCAACAGTGCCAGAATGATAAACGTCTATCATTCGCAGTACCTGAGGTTGCCAAATGCTCCAACCTATTACACCTATTGCTATAGTAATTAAAAACAATAACTTTGTTCTCGGTACTTCGATATTGTAGTGCCACATTTTTTTAAGCAGCTGTTTACCTGATTTAAAGGTTTTTGCACTATTGAGGATTCGCTCAGACATAGCAACTTTCCTTGTTTTGTTAGACCGAGCTGTAGAATATGTCGAATTCTATTGAAAATAATCAGTGTATTTATTATTTTACTATCAACCTGTGGTTTATAATCTAAAGCGTTAAATGAGTATTTATAGTGAAGTAGGGGCTTTTCATGCTGTTGTGGAGCAAGGGAGCTTCATAGGCGCTGCTAAAAAACTAGGAGTGAGCAGTACTGCTGTGAGCAACTCAGTGAAAAAGCTTGAGGCTCGGTTGAATGTGAGACTTCTTGAACGATCTACGAGAGTAGTTAGAGAAACCCACGAGGGTAGATCTTTTTATCAACAAAGTCGTTTGGCGTTTGCAAAGCTTGAAGAGTCCTTTGAAGAAGTCAAAGATAAATCGGAAATACTCGCCGGTGAAATAGTAATTGCTGCACCTACTGACTTAGCCAAGACGAGACTTCTCGGGGTTCTTGACTCCTTTTTGTCCATCTATCCCGAGGTTCGTTTTCGGGTAAACACATCTGACTTCGTGGAAGATTTATATTCCGGCGATATTGATATAGCAATAAGGTATGGTATTCCCAGTGATTCAAGACTCGTTGCGCGTCCTCTATCCGATAAGAGAAGAGTCTTATGTGTTTCTCCCGACTTTATACTCAAGCATGGCCATATACAACACCCCTCAGAACTATCTCACCTACCTTGCATCTGTTATAAAGTTCGAGACAAGATAGATAACGAATGGGTTTTCTATAATCGGTCGGGCCAACGAATCCAAGTGAAGGTAAATTCCCAATTTTGTACTGACAACAGCTCCATTGCCAGAGAGTGGGCCGTAAGAGGAAAAGGAATAGTATATAAATCTAGCGTGGACGTACATGAGGATATTAAGAAAGGTCGATTGGTGACAGCACTAAATCAATTTGTAGGCCAAGAGTCCGCATTAAATGTGATCTATCCCTCTGCTCGGTATCAGCCACTAAGAGTTAAATACTTAATAGATTGCCTAATTGAATTCCAGTGGTGAAGGTTTACGCTTTGATTTGATAGTTCATAACTGTAGCGTCCTGACTTCTTCTCCTGTCTGACTGCTAATTACATCTTACGTGGACCATGTTTAAGATTAATCACGCCACTAATTCCATTTATGTGGGACACCGTTATTTTTTGTTGAACTACGACGCGTATATGCAGTTGGTCATTTCATATTTCTAAGATAGTCAGGAGACGCTTGAGCGCTAAAATTGCGGTCCACCTTACTGTATTGGATTCGTGCCAGAGTATTAAGTCTAAAATTTAAGAAGCAGCAAGTTTGGCGTTAGAATGATTAACTATCGCTGTGACTTCAGCGGACACACTGCCGCCGCTTGGTCAGGCTGTTGCGAACGTTGGCCTCAACAAGGAATACAAAAAGCCAGAAATATTTCATGGCTGCAACATGAAATGAGGAGTGGTAGTGTTATTAAAAATGTACACTTTTAACTGTACTGACTCACACATAATTTGCTAGGTTCGGTTCGGATTTTGAATTAAACCAAATCTTACAATTCTCAACTGATTTATTGTTAAAAAGAGCGCAGGCCGTGTTAAAGCAAACATAGGATTTATGATGATGAAAACTGACCGGATTTTTAGTGAAGCGGATCACAGTTTACACCAAGAATTTTCTGCTCAAGATAGTCTTATCAACACAATTGACAATTCAAATCCAGCAGAACTTGTTATTGATAACCCGGCTTCATTTAACATCACCAGAGGGCACACTGATGATGAATCTTTTTCTCAATTGTCTGTTGATATTCCATCAGATGGCATGGATAAGATGGCTATCGCGTGGTGCAAAAAACGTGGACTTCATGGAGCGCTCGGTGGTCCAGTAGGTCGAGAGTTTGGCTCAGTGGATTGCGAATACAATGAGCATATTTCCTATACTATCGAACAAGAAGATGCTGAGCGAGTGGAAGGGGAAAGGCAGTCAGAGACAGAAAGTAATCTTGAATTTGATAACATTTTTGATGTTGTAGCAAACAGTTCAGAAAAGGCCAAGCTGTTAAAAGAAGAGTCCGATAAGTTTATTAATGATAGGGACGCTAGCGAACAAAAAGTGCTATTTTCGACGTTGCATACTAAGCATAAACGAGCGGCTTTTGGAATTCTCAACCATATCAGAGCTAGTCAATCGATGACGAAACTTCACTGTTATCAGCAATAGAAGAGGCGTTGCTAGAAGAACATGTCATGTCTGACAATGAGGATTTTTAGAGTCTGACTGACAATTTGAAATTAGATTAGTTGCTTTAGGAGTTGAATAGAGCATTAATTAGCGCGAAGAGCGTTATGGATCTACAAAAATCGTAACGGTTGCTTTCGTGATAAAGATTTCAAGCCCACATGCATCTAAAAAGTACATTCTTCAAATTTTATGATTATTACCTTGCCTCTTGATATGTTTTTCACCCCAACTTTCTATTTTCGGCCCAAAATGATTGATGACAAACACACCGATAACCAATACAAAACCTGTTATAGGTAGAGCCCATGAAACGAACTCGATACCGCTGATGCTTGTCATGCTCTTCTCCGACAACAAGATAAATTCTCACACCAAGACCGATTCCTACTAATTCAAAAGCCACTGCATAGCCTCAACATTGTTATCATTTTATTTGATTTGTTATCATTTATTGTGAAATTTTACTTTATGAAGTAACAACCTAAAGCAGTACTTCCCTACCCGATGTGTGTACACGATATTTCCCCCAGTGCTTTTACTCGATGCTGTCGACGCAAAGCCCTTAGCCTAATAGAAAGCCCTAGTCTCATATAAAATAATATCCGCACATTCTATAAAAGATAATGGCCACATGACTTACTGCACGCTTCGTATTTCCCCACACGAATGTAAAGCGGCTTTACACTTTATTTCAGGCAATAGCACTAAATTTACGTTAGGATAGCGCTTCAGAATACCGCCTAAATTTCACCCATTTCACTATGTAAAACACTATCTACTGCGCTATCGAGCTAGACTAGCGCTAACCTTGCTTCTTAGTTTGCTGACATACTAGCTACAGCCCGGTAGATTTCTACTTCAAAGGAAAATCTTATGAAAGTCTTATCTTTATTCGTTATATTATCATTTTCGGCACACGCTTCTGCCAACGACACGCTTAACAAACTAAAAGGTATGTTGGGTGATGCCAGTACATCCACTTCACAAACCACAGAAGCGGCTGAGGCTAGCTCGTTAGATGTGTCTAGTTTGGTAAGTATGGTGTCAGAAAATTTAGGCGTAAGTGAAACGCAATCTGAAGGTGGTTTAGCCTCTATTTTTGATTATGCTAAAGGCAACCTCACTACTGCTGATTATTCAGAACTTGCCAGAGCCATCCCTGGGTTAGACTCTTTGTTAGAAAACGTACCTTCTGTTGCGGCAGATTCTACTAATGGCGGTTCAACTATGTCAGGCTTGCTAAGCAAAGCCTCTGAATATAGTAGCTCTCTAGGTTCTATAAACGAATTGAAGCAACAATTCGATGCACTGGGTTTAGATGCAGATATGATAAGCAGCTTTATCACACAAATTAACACTTACCTAAACAGCAATGAAGAAACACAATCTTTACTTCAGTCTGGTTTAGGTAATTTAGCCTCAATGCTTTAATATTTATTTTGGCGGCTGAGTGAGTGATTGACCTATGCCATCATTTATTCGCCGCTTTTTCCTCTTCTTTTTAATACGTCTAGAATAATTATGCCCATAAAAAACTTAACCACTTCATTTAAGCAGCAACCTAAATGGCGGCGTATTGCTACCTACTTTCTGTTGGCATACTTATTCTACGCGTTAATACTGGGTCTTGTTGCGCCTATGGTTCTTGAATCCAAAGCACCAAGAATATTGAGTGAACAGTTAGGCCGAAATGTCAGTATCGACAATATTCGCATTAACCCTTTCTTGCTGCGCGCTAGGGTGTCTGGATTTTCTATTGAAGAAGCGAGTAGCGACGATGAATTTATTGCGTTTACACTGCTTGAGCTTGATGTGGGCTTTTGGCACACCCTATTCAGCTTTACCCCTACCCTAGAGCACATTTATCTAAATGCCCCTTATGCACGCTTTGCTCGGGTATCGGAAGGTGATACTTCACTAGCGTCTGATCAAGATACCACCGTATTTAATTTTTCTGACATTATAGATACGCTCGCTAAAGCTAATCACGATACAACCGAGCCTGAAGCGCAAGAGCAAAGCGAAATACCTCATATTCGCTTGGGGAAATTTCGCCTGAGCAATGGCCACATCTCCGTGGCCGATTATGTCACCGACACACAGCTTGATTACCCAGAGTTGTCTTTTACGCTAAATAATCTTGATACCCTAGCCACTTCCTTAAATGTAGATGCAGGCCAAAGTCAGGTTAGTGCCGCTGGTAATAGCGCTATTAGTGCAAAGAACAGCTCTGAAAATAGCAGCAACGATGAATCAGCCAACTACTATTCGTTTACCCTAGCGACCACCGAAGGCGGCAGCGTTCAATTCGATGGGCAGTTTCAGCTGTCTCCCATAGATATAGCGGGTAGTTTTGAGGTTAGCCAAATTGCATTAGCCCCGCTTTGGCCATTATCTGATGACATACTTGATGCGAAAATAACAAACGGCGCCCTAAGTTTTTCCCTCAATTATCATCTATCACAAGACAATAATGATTTTCGCTTTCAAGCAAATAATGCCGACTTATCTTTGTCTCAATTAGTAATTTCTGACAAAGAAAGCCCTAGAGTTAAGCTTGCTGAATTACGCGTTGGTGATATAAACCTAGATACCAAAACGCAGCAGGTTAATGTTGCTAATATTAGCCTAGAGCAGCCTTGGATAAGTGCTCAAATCGACGAATCGGGCGTAGATTTAGTATCAATATTTACCCCAAAAGGGTTTGATGAAAAAGTTTCGCAAGCGGCCTCGAGCACGCCGGCCACAGCACCAAACACAGAGAACTCAGCTTCCGTCGATGCCAAACAAAGCGATAAAGCGGCATGGCGGGTAGTACTGCAAACGTTCGCGTTAAACGACGCCGATATACTCGTAAGAGAAAATATGGTTTCTAACGGGGTTAATTGGCGAGTATTTCCGCTAAATTTAAGCACGGGCGTTATAGATTCTACCCTTACAACCCCAATCGATTACACTATTGATATGAAGCTCGGTGGCAGCCTAGCGCAGTCTTCCACTTCAAGCCTATCAGCCACTTCATCGATAACTACACCCGCTTCATCAATAAGCAGTAAAGGCGCTATTTCGGCAAATGAACAAGCCGTGTCGGGGACTATTGATATCAGCCAATTCGGCCTTTCCCAACTTCAGCCTTATGTGGCGCAGTATTTAAATCTTGCTCTTGAAGATGGCAGTGCAGATCTTTCAGGTAGTTTTGAAGCCAATAGTGACAGTAAAGTAGTATTTAATGGGCAGGCGAGCATAGCGTCACTCACGGTTATCGATGATTTAAAGCAAGAGCCTTTGCTGCAATGGGCCGACCTTCAAATTAAAGGTATTAAGTATAATTCTACTGACAGCACCCTTTCTTTAGAAAAAATCACGCTGGATAAACCCTACGCTAAGCTATTAATCGCTGAAGACAAGCAAACTAACTTCAGTAATATTGTAGTAGAACAAACTGCCTCCCCCTCTATTTCGACACCAGAAACCAAAACCCAACCTGAATCTAAACAGGGAGCTCACCCCAGCGCTGACGAAGAAGTCTCTGAGCTTGTTATTCGCATTGGTGAAATTGTCTTTAATGATGGTAGCGCCTACTTTGCTGATAATTCTTTGCGCCCTCGCTTTGCTTCTGGAATTGAAAGCTTAAACGGCAGCATTACTAAACTCTCATCAAATGCCGACACCGCCGCAAATGTAGACGTAAAGGGTAAAATAGATGGCTACGCGCCAGTTGCTTTGTACGGCGCGATTAACCCGCTAATAAAAGATATCTTTTTAGACCTCACTTTCACCGTAGAAGGCGCGGAACTTACGTCAGTAAACCCTTATTCAGGTACTTATATGGGGCACTTTATTGATAAAGGTTTATTGTCCCTCGATATTCAGTATTTATTGGAGGATAACCAATTAGCGGGCAATAACCATGTAGTCATTGACCAACTTACCTTAGGTAGGAAAACAGACTCTGACCAAGCGCTTAGCTTACCGCTTGGGCTGGCCATAGCTTTATTAGAAGACTCAAACGGTGTTATCGATCTAGGTCTTGAAGTGTCGGGTGATTTAGATAGCCCAACCTTTGGGTTCGGCTCTATTATATTAAAAGCAATTGGTAACTTAATCACGAAAGCGGTGACTGCGCCCTTTTCGTTGTTGGCGAACTTAGTCGGCAGCGACGACGATGAGCTTAATGAAATTGACTTCACGCATGGCTCATCGCAGTTAACTGATGCTGCATCAAGTAAACTCGCTACCCTTGCCGATGCGCTAACAAAACGCCCTGGACTTCGCGTGAATATTGAAGGCACTGTAGATGAAGTACCTGACGCTTATGAACTAGCAGAACAGAAACTGCAACAACAGCTGTTGGCCCTTTCTGGTCAAGAGGCGCTACCAGAAAGCTTGTCGCCAAGTACTATGCCGATAAGCGGCCCTCTCGCTGACGCATTAAGTGAGTTATTCGTTAGCAGCACCGGCAAAACAGTAGAAGAAGAACGCGTAGTGGTAATAGCTAAATTGCAGCAAAGCGGTGAAGATACAGGTAAAGATACTGCAGATAGCGAAACAACACCTGTTCAAGTAGCACCTGATGCCGCGCAAGTCGAACAAGCACTCTATATCGCCATGTACAATCAAGTAAGAAGTGCCATGGACATACCGAAGCGGGAACTTGCCCATTTAGCTGATGCCCGCGCCAAAACGGTGAAAAACTTCTTGGCAAATGAACTTGCGGTAGACGCGAATCGTCTGTTTTTACTGAATAGTCGACAACATTTACAGCTTAAAAAGAGCGGAGTCGCCTTAACGCTTGAGGCTAATTAACTCTTCAGCCAGCTCATTCATATTTCTCAATGCTACTTATTACAATTTTGTTATTGCGTGCTAGCCGCGTTATTAGGACGCGGCTAATACTGCAATAAGCAGCATAGAAAGCATCTCTGAAGGCTCTTCTGAATAATGCCCGTTGTCTTCGCCACCTTCATTTGCCACAGCTTTGAAGAACGGGATGCTATGGGGTTTAGTGAGTGCGATAACGTTATACGACGCATCCCCACGGCGGGTTGCGTTACCTGTGTACATGGCCATTACACTACGTAATTTATTGCTCGATATAAAACTGCCAATACTATTTAAAATTTCAGTCTCATAGTTTTTACTCACCTGAACGCCTCTTCCTGCATTAATTAACCTGTTTGCCTGAGCCTCAGATATTGCATAAATATCAAAGCTTCGAGAGCCAATCATTTCATAGGGACCTACATCACCGATAAGTACGTAAGCTTTGCGCACTTTGTCATTGGGTGGTGAGAACATCGCCATGGCATTCGATACCGCCTCTGGCACATCGGTTTCGCCAGGCAAGAGCTCAAGGGCATCTATCTGTTGAATAAACCTCTCTCTTGACGTCTTTGTGATAACAACACTTGGGACAGTGATAAATTTTCCATCTCCACCATAGGCCACCACACCAATCTTAAATTCACGGGTAACTTTGGGCACTTCAATGGTGAGCCGCTTAATCGCGTCTTTCAAGCGCTGCAAAGGCACCGCCATTGAACCACTAATATCAATGGTGATAATCAGTTCGATGGGGTATTTATCAATACCCTCGGCAAGCTCTTTGTTCGCCTCATCTAAACTTTTCTGAGTAGACTCTAACGCTTTTTCGGTCTGTGCTGTTTTTTCTTTTGCAGCATCGAGTTCTTTTTTAATCTCGCTTATAGACTCAGGTGAAGACCCAGTATTGGGGAAAAAAGGCAGTGCAATAATGGCTAAAAACATGAATGCCCCCATTGCCGAGGCAAACAGATCAAGTGCAGACATACTAAATACGTTGACTTCCCTGTTACGTAATTTCATAAAGCCTCGACATTAATGCAGCGCTAAAAATCGTTTGCCAACACAGTAAGGCAATCATTCAGCTAGCGCCAACAGCACGGTCCCTACAAAAGATCCGCCACCAGTGACAAACTTACCGCCCCCAGTCTCTGCTAGTTGTTTTAAGTAGGCACGTCCGAGGGCATTCTGAGTTGGCACGAAAACCGTTGAAACTTGGCTTTTCTCACCACTTTGATTAAACCGACTCGCCTGACCTAATACTTGTGAAGAAACGCTAGCGTAGGCACCGTTATCGCTAATAAAAATAATGGTTTTTGATTTAGATGAGGCGCGCCACTTCAATGCTAATGCTTTGTTCATTGCAAGATTTATCGCTTCTTCGCCGTCTTGGTTACAGTTATGACTACCAGCGCGCATGGTATTCACAAAACGTTGTAACTGATTAACTGAACTCGTATTTAGCTTAATGATATCGTGACTTTTTATTGCCCCTCTTGGCTCACATCTGTCTTTAAAATCAATGACGCCAAGTGCCGCATCAGGGGATAACTTCATCAACAAATTGGCGATGTCGACAATTTCAGCCCTCAGCCCCTTAACTTGTTTATCCATGCTAGCGGTTGTATCAAGCGCAATTACCATATCCATGGTAGGAAAAGATATCTTAGATGTGCTTTGCTCTTCGTCTAGTTTCTTTTGAACTTCATCCCTTTGCTTTGCTATCTCCGCTTTTTGTTTTTGTTCTTCGGCAATTTGCGCTTCCGCTTTTTTAAGCTCGCTTTTAATGTCGGCCACTCGCTCAGCTGAATCTCCCGTATTGGGGAAAAACGGCAGTGCGATGATGGCTAAAAACATAAAAGCGCCCATGGCAGACGCAAATAAGTCTAATGCCGACATACTAAATACGTTTACTTCCCTGCTACGCACTTTCATTTGGTTTCACCTGTTCTTTCAGCTAAGACGGTAAAAAATGGACAGAAAAAGTCACCGTTCCTATTCGAAGGGTATCGCCATTTTTTAGTTCGGCCTTCGTGTTTGGCGCTAAGTCTTTATCATTTATGGCAGTCCCATTTACGCTGCTTAAATCTTCAATCATTACCTTATTGTCTATCAAGATAACGTTTAAATGCTCTCTTGAAACACCCGGCACATTAATAACGTAGTTTGCTTTTTGTGCTGAACGGCCTATTAATATGCCGCCTTCGGTTCTGGCTAAAGTAGACCCAATAACTTTAATACGATGCTCACCACCTGCTTCATCTTTGCCATCTAGAATAATGTCGTCGAACGTTGCCGACGCCATACTGAGCGCTTCTTGTGCCGATGCCACTTTGGCTTTCTCTGCCGAGAGTTGTTGCTTGTTTTCCGAGGCCTCTTGCTCTACTTCAAGCAGTTTTTTTCTACGGCGGCTTAAAACAATAAGCACCACAATCAGCACTAGAATGATTGGAATTGCATAGTAAATAAGTTTTTGTTGCTCACTTTTCTTTTCTTCTTCGAATTCCTGCTCTTTTTGTTTACTCTTCGCTTCGGTTTCTTTTACTTTTTCTTCTTGTTCTTTAATCGCTTTTTCAGCATCTTCCAGCTTTTTCTGTTGCTCAATAGTTTGCTGCCTGGCTTCTTCTAGTGCCTCTTCGGCCTTTTGACGTTCTGCATCTTGCCGGGTCGTATCAGCTTTAGCTTCTTCTAGCGCTTTTTTCTTTGCTTCCGCTTCCTTCTTTAACTTTTCAAGCTCTTCTTCCACCGCTTTGCGTTCCGCTTCTTGCTTCTCAAGTGTTGCTTGCTGCTTTTTCTTCTCTTCTTCTAACGCAGCCAGTTGGTCAGCTTCAGACAAACAGCTATTTTCTGATTCTGTGAAATCTATGTTGTGCTTAGTAAGGAACGCTGTTAGCGTTCTTAAGTTGGTTGCGGCTGAAAATGATGAAGACAGTTTAAGGCGCTTGTCGAATACCCCTTTGGTATCGCTAACACTCACGCCTAATAGCTCTTGGCAGTTGTTCACTAGCGGCGCACCAAACTCCCCTTCAGTTAATAATGCCGTATGCTGCCAGCGCTGTTCAGGGTGGCTTTTATTTACAGGAAGTATGGAGTGAAGAGTGCCTGCCGTAGAGAGTCCATTTAGCTTCACCAAATAGATTTTGCTACCAATGGCAGTATTCTCTTTCGCCACCACCACAGGGGTACCCGATAGTCCATTCACATGTAGAATAGCTAAGTCTAAGCTTTCATCTTTTGCTGATAGGTCAGCTATCAACTTTGCCTTACTGGTAGGGTCGGTGACGACATACTGATTGCCTTGCGCCAGCAGTTTTTGGTTGATGATGATGGTTTCGTTTGCAACCAGCGTAGCAATGCCTGTTTGCTCTACTTTTCCATCATCAAGCACCTCTATAGGAACGGTAGTAAAGGCATAGGATGGCAAAGTAAAAATTACCCAAAGTGTAATAAACATCCCTACTCTATACACAAGCGTATTCCTCAATTTATCTATCAGTTGATTTAGTTAATGGGTAGATGGCTCTTCTAATGTTTCACCCGCTTCCGGCTGCACCGTAGCGGGCTCATTTACAACAGGTTCTTTTACCTGCATGACAATAAGCGTCGCGTTGTCTTGCTTGGGTCGTTCTTGTGCTTTAACCGCATTTAACAGTGCCATTGTTAGCTCAGCACTATCATTTGAAGACTGTTGGCATACCCCGATAATGGTTTCATCACTACAACTTTCCACCCCATCACTAGCCAAAATAAGCAAATCATTTGGTTTAAGCTCTCTAGAATCGTCCGGCGCATCAACCCGTTCAATATTTCCGCCCATTACTGCTTCGAGTAATTGAGAGCGAACCGGTGATGTCCTTGCTTCCTCGCTTGATATTTCGCCTAACTCCACTTTTCTAGCCAAGACTTCCGACATAGAATGGTTTTCGTTAAGTCGCACCAACGTTTTGTTACGCAGTAACCACATTGGGCTGTCTCCTACACTTAACCACTGTAGATGTAAGCCATCAAAAACTGCCGCTATTAACGTGGTCCCCATACCTGATAACTCAGGGTTTTCTTTTACCTGATGATAAATAGCAAGGTTGGCCGCATCTAACGCGTTAATTAAACGCTGCTTAATATCCTGTTCATCGCTCTCAATAAATTGCTGTTTGAATGTATCGATAACCAAGCTACTGGCGATATCTCCTCCAACATGCCCCCCCATCCCATCAGCTAACAGCAACAACCGGAAACCGTTAGGCCAAGTTACTACTGAGGCACTGTCTTGTTGGCTTTTTCGAGCACCAATTATTTGAGACCACGCCACCTGAACCGAATACATGATTAATCCTCTTCCATACTTTCCCAAGTGAAGTTTTCGCCACACAAAGGCACAAACCTCAGTGTGGTTTCACCAATAGAAATATGACTAAAAGCAGGTAATATCATGGGCTGCAGTACGGGCGAAGGCTGGTTATCTAAATAGGTCATATTGGTACCTGAGCCCGGCTGAATATAGAACTGGTTACCCCTAGGATCGTAAGAGATAGTGGCATGATTAGCCCTTGATACTTGCCCATCACCAAAATCAACACTGACTCTTTCAGATGCACTTCGCCCAATACTATTTTGACCAAAGCCCAATTTTAAAAAGTGCCCTTTACCTGGCCCTTTTACCACCACAAGCCAACCAGAGATGGGGTCTTGCATAGGGTCAGGCATAAAATGTGGTGACTGCGCGGCGGTTTCAGTCGTACTGACTGGCGGCGCACTAGGTCTTCTGTTTCCCCCTACCACAGTGGGTAGTGCATCAATGTCATCGTGTTCTGATATTTCAGCGTTTTCTCGAATATCAACGGTCTCAGCAGGTGATGTCGTATGCTGGCGGTTGGCTGGAGTTGTTGAAGGTTCATCAAATATTAAACCAGACGTTGCAGGCCTTGAAGGCCTTGTACTTGATGGCATAGTATTGGTGGGAGAAGGTGTGGTAACCGTTGGCCCATCATTAGCGGTATTGCTACCTATACCACTCGCGCGCGTTTCAGGTTCGGTTGGAGCCGTACCTTTAGGAGCTGTACCTCCAGGAGCTATGACTGAAGGCATATCAACTGGAACGCCATCTGGGCCTCGTTTAATCGCCATGGTGCACCTCTATTTGTTTTCGTAAAGTCTATTAATTAAATTATCCATACAATATTGACCGGCACTATTAAGTGCCATTTCTTCTCTGGCCTGCACTATATGCAGTAAGAAAACCAATACCGCAGACATGATCAGCGCCACTAACGTGGTGTTAAACGCTAAGCCTAAATCTGTGGTCAACAACCCTAACCATTCACGAATCGCGTCTGTGTCTGATACATCGGGCATGTCTGCCGCCGACGATAAAGCTAAAGCAATACCCACCACAGTACCGATAAACCCCAGCGTAGGTATTAACCACACAAGGTATCGCAACATATTAAATTTGAGCTCTATTTCATGCTGCATTAACTCAAGGCTAGAATTCATTAAGGAGTTGGCTTGGTCGGCTGAATTACTGCCTTGGAATTGCAGGATCACCCGTTTGGTGAGCCGTTGAACAAAGAAGTGTTGAGCAACTTTGCGCTCGCATATACCGGTATAAATAGGTACCAGATCTTTCGCCCTCAGCATAACGTCGTCTTCTTCAGGCAAAATATAAAGCTTAAGCTGCTCTAACTCTTTGGCTGAACGATTGTGCCTAACCCACATTTCGCCTAGCCCGATAAAGAACATGAGCCACATTAGGTTTTGTAAGGTAGCGGGAAACATACCACTGCTGCGATCGAACAATACGTCGCCCACGTTTATTTGACCGGTTTTGGCTTCGCTGACAGGAAGTATTAATGCAAATACGCCAACCACAAATATGGTGATAAATATGGCGACTAAAGCCACAATAACCCGATATTTCTGCTCGTCTGATTCCAATAAATTCATAACGTTTACCAATCCATGTTTCATGTTAGCTATTTACGAGGACGATTCAATTTCACCCGTAGCAGTGTTGCGAATAGGCTTAAATGACATAGGCTCGACATCTTCATTCACTTCTTTTTGCTTTAAAAAGCCAGCCACTGCGGGCGAATTTATAATGCTACTGAGCTTAATTTTTTTCGTTCCCAACACGAGGGAATCGGCTCCGTCTATGTAGCCTTGCTTAAGCGGCTTCCATTCGCCGTTTTTTTTTAAAAAAGTGCCGTGAGTCGACATACGATCTGCGCAAAAGTAGCGCCCGTCATTGGTGACAGTTATTTCCATGTGAATGCGAGAAATACTCGGGTCGGCAATACAGATATCAGCTTGGCTCGACCTACCTACTGTGTAAGTTGCAAACGCCATATCACTCTTCCAACGCATATCGGGTTCGCATGGCAACAATGTCTTTTATACCGGTAGAAACAATGCCGACTTGACTTTCAACACTATTAATTTGCGAATCTAAATGCCTTAGGTCTTCAACCAGTTCATCCTTACTCCCCTCTTTCTCCTGTAGTTGTGCATTCTTTTGCTCAATGAGTAGTGCACTGTCTTTATTCTTCTGATTCAATGCTAAGGTTTGCTTTTCAACTTCCTCAATTTCCAACTGTAAATCGGTGAGTTGTTGCTCGGTAAGTTCGTAGCTAGACAGCTCTTTTTTGACCAAGTAAAGCTGGCTCATATAGTAATCAACTTCTTCATCGATTCCCTTCACCCGGCTATTTAACCCATCGAGCTTCTCTTGCATACTCGCAATAGTTTTTTCATCTAAGCCACTTACACTCGCCCAGATACGATCACTAGTACTTTGTTCTGTGGGATCTGCCGAAACCGCACACCCCACTACTACTATGCTAAGTAGCACCACACCTAATTTATATAACTTGTTCATTTCGTGGCTCCTTAACCTACAATTAAGCTGTTAAGTGCAGTGTTTTGCTCATCTAATTGGGAAGATTGAGTTTGGATGGCAGCCAGTTGCATGGAAAGTTGATCTCGCTTGGCAAGTAACTCCTCATGGGCCTCTTGTGTCTTGGCTTTATCTTCGGTGAGTGACGCAATTTCTTCTTCACTGTCTTCAAGTGCACTGTTCAAATATGAAAGCGTATCGGTATAGCGGTCTTCGAGTAGTTGATTTTCAGCCCGTAAAGCTTTACCTTCCGCAAGCAATGCTTGTGCCTCTGCTATTTCTGCTTCAGTGAGTGATGCTTTACTTTTAAGTAAATCAATTCTTTCTTCCATCGTTGAAATGTTTTGCTTAGTTTTTGCTAACTCTTCTTCTCGGGTTTGAATCGCATTTTCAGACGCTTCTATTTCTGACTCTAGAAACTCATAGTTACTGGCATAATTCATACGTCTAACTGCAATCGCTTCACCTATATATTTCCCTAACTGATCTCCGGCAATACCGCCAATGCCAGCACAACCAGCCATAAGCAATTTATTTCCGCCAAATTTCTTATAACACGCATAGCCGCCCACAATCGCACCGATGATTTGGCCCACCGTTCGTGAAGTACTAATATCTTTTTTACCCAACTCTTCAACGGGCGAACTTACGTCAAACGAGCTGAAGTCCATGCCGCCTTCGCTAGTGTTACTTTGATTACTTTCTGGTGTTAAAGCCCCCATCAAGCTTTCTGCTGTATTTGCACACCCTGTCATGAGTAAGCATGCAATGGTCACTGGTACTACTTTGTTTAACGTATTCATTTTTAAATCCCTATTAAATTGACAAACGTCTTTCAAGTTCGTATTTCTAGGCTGGCTTTAACCGCACGCTTTAGGAGCAACGGTTATTCGTTTTTCTAGTAACTCAATGACTTCGCTCTTTTCATTTAATTTAGAAGCTTCTTGGACAAGTAACTTTAACGACGCTAGGTATTCTGCTTTATCGTACTTCCCTTTTTGTTTACTCGACTTTATGACTTCGTCGAAGACATTATTAATATGTTGTGAGTTTGATTGATGACGAGATACTAAATCGGCAGCCCGTTCTCTGGCTTTCGCTAAATTCTTTTCAATATTTAGCGTTCGGTTTTCAATGCCAGAACGAAGTAGCTCAATATTTCTCGTTCCAGCATCATCCATATCATCGATTTCTTCCATTGCACATAGCATGCGGTTTTCAATAGTATTGCTGTCGTTATCCATCTCTGCTTTGGTGACCAAAGAGTAAATAATATCGATTTCTTCGTTTACCAAAATCTGATTAGAAGCAGTGCTACTTTTGGTTGCCTGTAAGCCATAAAAGCCGCCTAGCAGAACGACAACCGCCGCACATAGCGCGCCGACCCACATTTTGAAGTTATTTTTAGTGGGGGGAGTTGTCGATTGATGTTGATTCGCGTTCGCCCCAAGATTGTTGGGAACGGGCCCCGGACTGTACCCCGAGTTACTATTAGCAGATATAGGTTGAGACGTAGAAAGCCCTGCCGTGTTTGGCCCCGATACACTATGTGACTTGGATGAACTAGGATTGGAATCGGTGGCCTGCGGATGTGCAACATGCGATGGATAGCTTGGTGGAAACTGAGACGCTGAGGCCGATGAATCTAACCGAGTAGTTTGTTGTTCGTCTAGCCCAACCTGTGGTGTTACGGGTACGCCTTGTAACGCAGCTATAAGTTCATTAGCAGATTGAAAACGCTCACTAATACGAATTGATATTGCTTTTTTAATTGTATTAATAAAATTTTCAGAGAATTGCTCTTTAACTTCATCCAGTCGGATTAGGGCAGGATCTGCTTGGCCTTGCAATACTCTAGCGGTACGGTCTTCAACCCGGGGAGGGTTGGCATTAAGAACAATTCGCCACATCATTGCACCAACTGCGTGAATATCCGTCCAAGGCCCTAGATCACCCTCTGAACCTACCTGCTCTAACGGAGCATACCCATAAGTTTGCATTTGATTTTCAGACTTCTGCGTGTGGCCAAAGTTTTGTTTTGCAGCTCCAAAGTCAATCAACAATGGGCGCTCGTCACTTGAGCGAACAAAGATATTAGCGGGCTTAATATCTCTATGTAATACACCTTGGTCGTGTATATACTGCAAGCCTTCGAGCACAGGTATCATTAGTTTTATTATTTGCGCTTCAGTGAGTGGACATTCTTGTGCTGTGTGAGCTTTAAGAATCTGAGCGAGTTCTTTTCCTCGCTCTAAATTCATTACTAGATACGCTGTTCCATTGTATTTGAAGAAGTCTTTGCAGCGAATAATGTTGGGATGGTCATCAAACTGGACGAGCTGCTTTGCTTCATCGAGAAATTTTTGAATACCGGTTTCAAATTCTAGTTCGTCTGACTGGCTTAGAGGGTACACGGTCTGACCATCACGAGTAGCACAGTGCTGCGGCATAAATTCTTTAATGGCCACCAAGGAATCAAGATGCGTGTGGCGCGCTTGATAGACAATACCAAACCCACCAACCCCAAGGACTGACTCTATTTGATATTGTTGAAGTTGCGTACCAGCTGGTAACGCGAGCTTGTGCACCTGACTGCTCATTCTTCCCTCTGCAGTGGTAAATACTTACCTGTATATTTGCATTGTGTGTTGCACTTTATACTGCCCTTAGTGTGCAACTTTTTTTCTAATTATTGGCGCAGTTGTCAACATCTTTTGATGTCACTAAAAACACACCATCTGATCAAAATTTAAACAACAATAAAAGATATACACCAAAGAAAATAACGAATCAATCTTTTAAATAAACACTGTGTGTTTATTTTTTGATCAGTGGTATTTGTATGGAAAACGATCAATACTACACAGCGCTAGTGAAAAGTATTTAGGCCTTTTCGTTGTTCTACGCACTTACAAAAATAATGAATTGCGATTTCAATGGCGCCAAGGACAGGTACAAATATGATACTTTCAGCTCCCTCTTTTTTGTCTTTTCCTCATTTTTCTTTAGGGAAACATAGGCAATTCTCCCAGTTATCAAGCCTTCTCTTGCTTCCTTTTAAACAGATAAAGCCTGCAGTGAATCTACTGAGTTGCTTGATTCGACGGTGACTTTTCAATAGCGGCTTTTCTTAAGGAAGAGAAATATGTACAACAAGTTTCGCGTTTATTCTGCTAGTCATATTGGTCATCGCGAAGAGAATCAAGATGCTCATGCGGTATTAATAAAACCACAATATGGCGAGTTTTTATGTGTGGTTGCAGACGGCATGGGAGGCCATAAAGGGGGGGCGTTTGCAGCACAAAAAGTGGTTGATGTCTGCACACAAAAGTGGAATGAAAATGATAGTATTGAAGAACCCGAAAATTTTCTTACCGAATTGGCATTTTCCGCACATAGTGCAATTCTAGATTCACAAATTGAAGAATTCGCACAAGCCCAATCCCTCGTCTGCATGCTCTATGTCAACCTAGCACAAAGTATCTTCATGTCGATGCATGTGGGCGATTGTCGAACATTTCAGTTTAAAAACGAAAGCTTCGTTAAACGAACCGTAGATCAATCTCTCGCTCAACTTCATGCATTAAAAGGCGATATTTCAGATGATGAAATTGCATCGCATCCAGACCAAAACAAAATTTATTCAAGTTTAGGCGGTAGTGAGCCCCCTTCCCCCCTAATTGAACGTTACGAGACAAGCGGTAACGTGTTTTTGGTTTGCTCTGATGGTTTTTGGGAGTTATTCACTCAACAATCATTAGGGGGAGTACTTGAAAACATTGAAAGCGACAAGGATTTAGACACCCTGATACAGCAGCAATTAGCCAACAAAAATCAACATGACAATACCACCGCCATATTAATAAAACTGTGGCCTGAAGAAACTGCAGGTTCAGGGCCAACGCCCCAGGAACAATATGGCATTAAATCGCCCGAGCCTGAACTACTAAAGCCGGAATCCGCTGAGAAGGAATCAAATCGTGTTGAAGTTCCTACAGAAGAGAATATTGATCCAACACAATTTCACAGTGACGTTAAGAGCAGCACGGTAAAAAACACGGCAGAGCAATCTTCACATAGTCAGTACAAATTACTGCTAGGGCTGGGGGTGCTCATCATCCTAACTACATTAGGATATTACTTCCTGAGTCGACCTATCAGCATCGACAGTGCGTCACTACCACATCAAAAGACAAGCAATGCTAACAGTTCCGAAGCTAACCCGCCTATACCTCTACCCCGCTCAGACTCAAATAGTCAGTCTAAGCAACAGGATAACTTACCACTTGAGTCTAGTGAAAAGTCATCAAAAGAAGTCATAGGAACCGACACATCTTCTGCTGACTCAGGAAATATCGAAACCCGAAGAAGCACTCCAGATATTCCCGTATCAAGTATTGATGATGCTATCGAGAAAACGGTGGAAGCCCTTCGAGAAGAAGGCGACTTAGGTGAAGACGATGAACTTAAAGTAGCCAACCGCGGCCGTGAGATAGGTAATAGTCAAGTAATTAAACTCCAGCAGTTCTACAAAGGCTTACCTGTTTATGGGGCCGAAACAATTACCCTTGTTCGTGAAAACAAGATAGCCAGCATAAATAGCAAAACGCTTAACGATATTAATATAGACACCACTCCGGCACTGTCAGCTGACGAAGCATTTACGTTAGCGGAAGACGAGGTTAAATCGACATTAAGGATGCTTCAGCAAGCCCAGCTCATCATTTTCAAAAAAGGAGACAACTACTTACTTGTATGGCGCGCTGAAGTTGAAAAAGCAACCGGTGAACAGGTAATGCTATTCCTAGACAGCAGTAACGCCTTAATTGTTGAAGAAATTAGCCTACATATTTCTGAAGGCCTTGTAGATGAAACAAAATGAACGCCAATCAAGGTATATAGGAACCATAACTAGTAGTATATGTTTGGCATTTATTTGCTTCTATCTAATAGCACCTGCGTTAGGCGTGGAGAAAATTGGCATTAACCGCGCGCCTCAATCACTGGAAGAGCAATCAACGCTTAGTACGCAGGCAGAAAGACAAGAGTGGGTAAAAACTGTCTTATCAGAACGATTTAATTTAAGTAAAGAGAGCGCACTTCACACCACTTCAGAGCAGCAACTACATTCCTTTAAAATAGTTGCAGTAAACCAAACATATCAAAATGTTCCGGTAGTTAATTCAGCATCTCGTTTGGTTTTAAATGCGCGACATCAACCTATATATATATTAGGCACACATAGTAATATTGAGCCCTTAGAACCAGCGACCGCCACATTTAATAGTGAACAAGCACTATCAACACTAAGCATTGCAAATGGGGCTGATGTAGCATCGAGGCTCGTATATTGGCCTTCGCCGCAGGGCCAGCATATTTTGGCTTATGAATTTGAAGGAGAGTTTAGCTCCTCGTTTGGCTACGCTCTTTCTCAACGTGTATTTGTCAATGCTACCACAGGTAAAGAATTGGACCGGGAGCCTTTATTTCACACTGCCATGCACCGCCAAATCAACAACTTTTCCGCAGCTTGTGAAGAATTCAAAGTTAAATTTCCACTTATCCCACCGCTAACCGATAGAGTTGAAGCGCGTGCAATGAAAACCCATGCGCGAACAGAAGGCAGCGCACCTAGTAATGATGATTCTGTAGAAACCGCATTTGCATTACTAGGTAATGCCTATGAGTTTATGGATACCGTGCTCGGTATGGATAGTATTGATGGGAATGGCTTGCGCTTAAATATGTTTATCAACGTTCACTTTTTAAAGGGCATGCCTACTATTCAGTGTTATGGCGATGTATTCAATGCCATGTGGATGTCGAGAAAACAGTCACTATATGTGCCGAAAGAGGGGCTTAATTACATTGAAATTACCATGCATGAATTGGCACACGGCATTGTTTCAAACGGCAGTAATCTGGAATACTCTTTTCAATCAGGCGCGCTGAATGAATCTATAGCCGACTCAATCGGCATCGCCTTTCGCATTTGGTTAGAGCATGCTAACAAGCAGACAAATTCAACTAAAATTCCCAGAGAGTATTGGTTATTACGAATGCCTTCGGGTCCAGAAAGAGACTTAGCCGATCCTAGTTCGCTGAGTTTTGGAGAGAGTGCCTACCCAGACCATATGAATGACTTTCTGAATTGGCCGATAAAGAAAGACCGAGGCGGTGTTCATATAAACTCTTCCATAATGAATATGGCATTCTTTTTAATGGCTAACGGGGGCAAGCACCCACGCCATTCCAGTACGAGTACCGTAACCGGCATAGGATTATACCCAGCAGTACGCATTGTTGCGCAAGCGGCTTCAAAATTACTTGTTCAAAATGCTAACTTTGAAGATGCGCGCTTTGCGTATGCTTTAGCCGCCGAAGCTTTGCACGGTAAAGGCTCAAAAGAGTGGGTAGCGGTACATCAAGCGATGGATGCAGTTGGTGTAACGGGAACATGGAGCCCGCCTCAAGAAGTTCCAGAGCCCCAGCCAGTACCCACTCCCGAATCCGAGTCTGAGCCTTCGCCAGAGCCCACGCCGGAGCCGGAGCAAGAGTCACAACCTGTTCCTCAGCCAACGACGCCCCCACCAAAAGCAGAGGAACCTTTGGAAACAAATGACAGAGTCCATACGTCTAAGAACGAAGCCGATAACAACCAGCTCGTTATAATTTTGATTCTAGGGAGCGTAGGTCTTTGTATTGCTTTGCTAGCGCTTTTTAAATTAAAGCCGGCGTATAGCAGAAGCGAAAGCCCAAAAGGTTATTCAGCTGAAAATACGCCAATGGGTAACTCAGCAGCTACCCCCAATGCTACGCCGGACAACCTTGTTCCCAGGCCATCTAAACAGCAAAAGGGAAACGTTAACAATAGCGGAAGTGCGGCGCATCAGCAGGCTTCGCCTTATTACTTACAATCCCTTGAGGGTAACCAAAAACTCAATATTTCTTCTTATACTGCATCGAAAGGTGAAGGGTTTGTTATTGGTAGATCACTAGAACTTGTGCACTTGCAACTTCGAGATGAGCGAATTTCCAGACGTCACCTAAGAATTAAGTCTCATAGCGACTACTTTACGGTTGAAGATTTAAACTCAACCCACGGTACCATGCTGGACGGAGAACGACTTAAAGCCTTTTTACCAGCACCTATTAAGCACGGACAGCTCCTTCGTATTGCTGACTTTAGCTACGTATTTAAAGTCAGTTAATCGTAATACTGCGAGCGTCACTATATTTTAAAAAGAGAATAAAATGGCAGGATCACAAGCAGTCAGCGTTAAAATAGTGTCTTTTAGAGGCATAGAATCAGAATTTGTCTTATCTCAAAATGGGGACTACGATATAGGTCGTTCCGACACTTGCTTCGCCAGCGTTAATGCCGAACTACTCTCCCGTCAGCATTTAGTTATTCGCTACCTCGATGGGCGCGTTTTTGTTACCGATAATAATAGTTCCAACGGCAGCATCATCGGCGACTTAAAACTAGTAGGCGGTCAACCTTATGAAGTGCAGCTTCCTAGTACGATTTTATTAGCGAATGGCAGCATCCATGTCGAGCTATGCTATTCAACGTTAGCCTCTACAACCTCACATACTAATTCTTCAGCACCACAGGTTTCACCAACAACTTCCCAGCCCCAACTTGGGCCTGTCACTCATAGTGGCTCTGAAAATAACGAACTTCATCAATTACTATTAACCCGTGGGCAAGTACTCATTGGTCGCTCTTTCGACTGCAATTACGTTATCGACTCCCTTCAGGCATCACGAAAGCACGCTTTACTCGCGTTAGCTGATGGCCAGATAACATTAAAAGACCTTGATACCACCAACGGTACGTTCGTAAATGGTGAAAAAATTAGTGGCTCAGTGAGTATCTCCACTACTGATGAAATCACCATTGGAACCACGACGTTTGCTATTGAAAGCGGTAGAGTTGAACTTGAATACGCTATCGTGGCAGATAACATAGAAAAAGTGTACGCCCGTGGCGTTGTTGGCCTAAATACCATGAGCTTAAAAATTCCGAGTAAGCAATTTATTGCCTTAATGGGGCCTTCTGGCTGTGGAAAATCAACCTTACTGAAAGGCTTAAACGGTGCCAACCCTGTAACCTCTGGGGCTATTACCGTACAGGGGTTAAAACTAAATAATAGTAATTACAACACGCTCAAAAAGTATATTGGCTATGTGCCCCAAGACGATATTGTTCATGGGGAATTAAGCGTCGAAAGAACCCTCTTTTACGCCGCCAAATTGCGTATTTCCGACGATGTTACGAAGCGGGAAATTAAAGATAAAATAAGCACAGTGCTGGCAAGTCTAAATCTGGATACCGACGCTATAAGAAAAAGTAAGGTCTGTGATCTATCCGGGGGACAGAGAAAACGGGTATCTATTGCGGTAGAACTGCTCAATGACCCTAAAATATTATTTTTGGATGAGCCCACCTCTCCTTTAGATCCAGAGACCATTGAAGATTTCCTATCCTGTATTAGACGGTTAGTGAGCAAGGGGCAAACCGTTATCATGGTCACCCATAAACCCTCCGATTTAGACTATGTTGATCAAGTTATCTTTTTATCCAAGGGAGGGTATCAAACCTATTATGGTGATAAGAAGCAGCTTCTAAACCATTTCGAAAAAGACAATATTATTGAAGTGTATTCCATGATGAAAAACCCAGAAGAAGGCCAACAGTGGTATCAACATTGGGTTAGCCAAAATCCTGCGTCTGCCCTCGAAGTAAAGCAAGAAGTACTCGCGAAGAAATCAAACACTGCTCTGATTGGTCAGTTTTTTTGGCTCTCAGTGCGTTATTTCAATATCAAGATTAATGACCACGCAAATTTGCTTTTGTTACTCGCGCAACCACTCATTATTGGTGGGTTACTTGTTTTTATATTTAGTAAACTTCAAGTGAGCGTGATGTTTATGATGGCAGTATCTGCGGTTTGGTTTGGGGTAAGTAATGCAGCTAAAGAAATAGTCTCTGAGCTCCCCATCTACGAACGGGAGCGCATGTATAACCTAAATATCTTCAATTATATTGCGTCTAAGCTAACGGTACTGTCGATTATCGCTTGTATACAAGTGGCTATATTTATCGCTATAACGCATCTTGCGTATCGCAGCGTAAATGGGGATGCCAATGAAGTACAACTTTGGAGTGTTAGCGCAACAGCGCTGTTTATGCTGTTGTTGTCGGTTTCAGCCACCTTATTTGGCCTCTATCTATCCGCAGTATTTACCACCACTGAAAAGGTCATGACTTTTGTACCTATTGCCCTTATGCCGCAAATCATGCTGGCGGGAATTATTGCGCCGCTAGACAATAATATAAAAGTTCTGCTCAGTTACCTTACGTTAGGTAGGTGGGGAACTGAAGGGTTTGCGCATATTCAGGATGGTGCAGCCAGAGAGCTGGAAAAGTGGACGAATGAAAAAGCGGACATACCCGCTTCCGTTATGGTGCGGGTATTCAATCCACCCGCAGCCACAAACAAAGGTGATGCAACAGAATTTGCCACCCAAGGCGCAATGCAGCAACTTAATTTATACAATGACAATACTGAAATGGTGAGCTTGTTTCCAGAGAGTTTTACTGGTGTACTTATCGCTATTACGCTAATAAACGTGCTCGCGTTTGGCGGGTTGTTACTCGCACTTCGTAGTAAAGACAAACGATTTATTTGAACCGTGTGTGTACCGCTAACTAGCAGCAGGTAATGTTACCTGCTGCTACAAAGTCACTATGCTTTGCTGGTTGGCGCTCTGCGTGAGCTAGGTTTACCAGCGTTAGAGCGACCTGAACCGCCAGGCTTACCAGAACCACCCGGTCTACCCTGCCCTCGAGGTCCGTTTCGGCTACCAGAACGACGCGCGGGTCTGTCGCCTTGACTATTGCCGTTACCGTTGCCACCTTGAGATTGACGTGGGCGCTTAGGCTTGTTTGGCTTCTTAGGCGCTGACAATGTGGTTTCAGGTACTTTAGCTTGAGGCTCAAAGCCTTCAATAACTTGACGAGGAAGCAGTTGTTGAATAAGGGTTTCAATATCTTTAAGTTGGTCTAGTTCATCAACACTAACAAAAGACCAAGCTTGACCACTCGCTCCTGCTCTGCCCGTTCTACCGATACGGTGAACGTAGTCAGCAGGCGTGTTTGGCAAGTCGATATTAATAACGATAGGAAGCTCGTTAATATCGATACCACGGGCTGCGATATCAGTCGCTACTAGCACATCAATTTCGCCACTTTTAAACTCAGACAGCGCCTTAGTACGCGCACCTTGGCTTTTATTGCCATGGATTGCTGCACTTGGAATACGCGCTCTACTCAGCTTGTCTGCAATACGGTTAGCGCCATGCTTAGTTCTGCTAAACACTAACACCTGTTTCCAACCATTTTGCTTAATTAGGCTAATTAAGGCCGCTGTTTTTTTAGATTTGTCGATAGGCACTAAATGCTGCTGAACCGTTTCAACGGTAGTATTAGCAGGTGCCGTAGACACTTTCTCGGGATTGTTCGTAATCGTTTGCGCCAGCGTGGTTATCTCAGAAGAGAAAGTCGCTGAGAACAATAAAGTTTGACGCTTAGTCGGCAACAATTTAAGAATGCGCTTTATGTCATGAATGAAGCCCATGTCGAGCATTCTATCGGCTTCATCCAACACCAAAGTTTCGAGTTGGCTGAACTTAACCGCGTTTTGTTGGTATAGATCAAGCAAGCGACCTGGGGTGGCGATAAGTACATCAACACCTGAACGTATGGCTTTCATTTGCGGGTTAATACCCACACCACCGAAAACCACTGCAGTTTTAAGTGGCAAAAATTCGCTAAACGATTTTACGTTTTCTTCCACCTGCGCGGCGAGTTCACGGGTTGGCGTTAAGATAAGTGCGCGAACACAATTAGATGCAGCGGGTCTGCCATCTAGTAAACGATGTAGCAAAGGCAAAGAGAAGCCTGCTGTTTTACCTGTACCTGTTTGCGCTGCTGCCAGTATGTCTTTGCCTTCAAGAATAATGGGAATAGCTTGCTGCTGAATGGGTGAAGGCGTTGTATAGCCTTGTTTTTCAACAGCTTGTAGTAGCGGGGCAGCTAGGCCCAACTCAGAAAAAGACATGGATAACTCCTGGAAATAAAAATTAGGTTACGCAACGTAACCGGTCTGCGCTGAAGGGTTATCAGTCTGAAGCAGGTGTAAAACGGTAAAGTTCGTAATGTGAAACGCGAGAGGGACTTGCAATAGTAATTATAAAAGCAGAAACAATTATCAAATTAAAATAGTACCTACAAAATGCGGGCGCATACTACCACTGTTTGACCTTACTCGCTAGGTTAATTTTTAACCTCGACGTTAAGTTCACATACAATGAAGGCATGGGTAACGTAGCCGTGGCTTTACCTTTCACTTTATAGCGCGCATTACATTGTTCATAGCGCTATGCAATCGCCAAATCCGCGAGAAGCGTCTATTGAAAACTACTCTTGTGTCTAATTGAATTAATTTAAGAAATCGACATAATTGTGCACAATAAACCTATTTTTAACTGGTAAATTAGTTTAGTAACGTTGTTAACACGCGTTTTGCCAGCGAAATCTATTAGCCAGTATTATACTAATCGTTAAATGTCTCGTTATATGCATTAACGTCGTCATTTACTAATAAAAAATAATTAGGCATTAAACAACATCTGGCATTATTAATTAACTTGAGTTTCTTGATTGAAAAGTCTTCGTTCCGACATTGCACTTACATCTATAGCTTCTGTTGCGATTATCAGTGTTTTGATAATGGCTTTGTCTATTCGTGTTTACGAAACCTTGTATCAAGATTTTGTTGCCTACCAGTTTGATGCTCTGGCTGAAAATATGGCGGTGGATTTATTGCCAGTCATTAATTACAGCGCAGGAAGCTTTGACCAAACCCAAGTGCTGCTCAGGTTAGACAAATACGAATACGTTGAGTTTGCTCGTATTTACAACGAATACGATGAATTGGTCAATCATTACGTTGGTAACCCCAATATCGATAATGGGTCATCTTCCACTCCGGTTGTTGATGAAGCTAATTACCTTCATTTAGACAATGGCTTTCACACCATTAATAACAACATCTTTGTTATTAAAACGATTGGTGAAGTGGATCTTCCTATGGGAAAGCTCGTTTTATCCTACGACATTCAACATCCTCTTGCCGAAAATCGCTGGAAATTTATTGGGCTAGTCTCGCCTGTCGTCCTCATTCTTCTTCTCATCACCGTCATAACGACTGTGCGCTTACAAAGACGTTTGCTTACCCCGCTGACTTCGCTAATTGCGAAAATGAAAAAAGTCGAAAAAGAAGCTAACTACGATGTAAAAGTGTCGGAAGAAGGCAAGTTTGAAATTGCCTCACTTGGCCGCGGCTTCAATAGCATGATGCTGCACATAAAAAATCAGATAGACATTAATAAGCGCAAAACCCTGTTGCTCGAAAGACAGCAGTCTCAAATGGAGAAGCTTGCCAACTTCGATACGCTAACAGGGTTACCCAACAGACAATATCTAATGAAGAGCTTATCGATTGAATTGGCTCGTGCCAAAAGAGAAAAGTCCCAAGTTGCTCTTATGTTTCTCGATTTGGATGGGTTTAAGCAAGTCAACGACTCTTATGGCCACGATGCTGGTGACAAACTACTTTGCGGCATTTCATCTGAAATATCTGATGCTATGCGCGATGGCGACGTAGTGGGTCGTCTTGGCGGCGATGAATTTCTTATTATCTTAGTGGGAAACCCTACGAACTCACAACTAGAAGCAATAGCGAAGCGACTCATCAGTAAAATAACCAAGTTGGATCATATTGATGGTTGGCGAGTAGACCCTAGCGTTAGCATAGGTATTGCTCTCGCTACCGACAGTGATTACGCCGCGTCCACGTTAGTCACAAACGCTGATGTGGCTATGTATAAAGCGAAAAACGAGGGCAAAGGTCGTTACGTTTGGTTTACTGCGTCGATGCAAGAGGAAACTAGACGCAAAATTCAGGTGGCTACTCACCTTCCTCAAGCCATCGAGAACGATGAATTCCATTTAGTTTATCAAGCTAAAGTCAACAGTAAGGGTAAAGTGGTAGGTTTTGAGGCCTTATTGCGCTGGTTTGACAACGAGCTTGGTAATATTTCTCCCGCTGAGTTTATACCCATAGCCGAGCAAAGCGACAGAATTTCAGAAATTACGCTTTGGGTGATAGTCCAAGCTTGTTTAGAGATACCCCATATATCGGAGCACTATGGTGAAGATATTAGAGTTTCAATCAACCTTTCCGCTTACGATTTAAAAAACGTTCATGTGACCGAGTTTATTTTAGAGGGGTTACGTTCCGGTGGGATACCCAGAAATAATGTGGAATTTGAAATCACCGAATCGGCTTATATGAATAATTTCTCTATCGCAAATGCCTTTTTAGCCGAGCTTAAAAAAGAAGGCTGCAAGATATCCTTAGACGACTTTGGAACGGGTTACTCTTCATTAAGTTACATCACAGAGTTTAACATCGACACGCTTAAAATAGACCGACAGTTTGTGAGTCAAATTGGCACATCGAAACGTTCTGAACTTATCACTATCACCATTATCGAAATGGCGAAAAACCTGAATTTAAATGTATGCGCTGAGGGTATTGAAACCCACGAACAGTCCGCTTTTTTAACCGAGAATGGTTGCAACATTTTGCAAGGTTTCTTATACAGCAAACCTATCCCCCTTGACGCTTTGTTTTCGCAAGAAGAACAGGCTTTATTAAACCTAGCAAACTAAATTGATATATACACCACGGTTAGTCCATTAGGAATTGATGTTCCCTCGGGTAAATAGCCAACACTAGATTCATGTTCTATAAGAAAAGTGACCATTTCTTCAATATTGCTAACATTCGAAGGTGGATTACTGCGCCCACTGAATCGCATTTGCGCCCGGAATGACTGAATTCGGGATTCAGGCAACCCTATAACTTGAGTATTAAAGACTTTTCGAATATGGGTACCAGATTCAAATTCTACGGGTGACAACCCATCGAGAGAGCCTCCCATAAACAAATTGCGTATTTCGCTTTTGCTAAGCTGAAGCGTTGACTCAGCTGAATTAGCCACCACCAACACACGTTCACGTGCGTGCGTTATATGGGCGAACACTGTCGAAGATAAGAGCACGAATAACACTAAGCAACGCATCAAAATACCCACTCTACGCCCACTTGATAGAGACTTGCGCGCCTATCAAAATCAGCATTTGTAGGAGGAACATAAAACAACGATGTTTTGTCCTCTTTCCCCTTCAAAAACGAAACTTCAGTTTTAAACGCAAGGCTAGTACTGTAATCCCAACGAACACCAAAGGTTAAAGAATCTAAGTCATCAGTAGGAAATAAAGCATTAATGGAATCAACTGAGGTTGATAATAAATCGAGTAACGGGCTCACCCCTAACGGGATGGTATTTTCAATACTGTTCTCGTCCTGACGTGACCTTGATATCGTAGCGTGAAATAACAACGAGTTATAATAACGCCCTAGTGTTAGGTAATAGCTTTTGATACCAGATAAAACATCAAGATCAGAATCTACCGACATTAATTCTGCGCTAACAAACCAATCCAGTGACGTGTAGCCTGCACCAAACTCATAAACGGATACACCGTCGTCTAATCTAAATTTTGCAGCAAGTTCCTCGAATCCAGCCGAGGTGAGCCCCTCCACTAATTGATCGATTAGCACGCTATTATCGACAATTTCAGTTACTCTCATAAAAGACGAGCGAAAATGGAACCCATCATAAGTCAGTGAAAGCACCGCACCATAAATATCGTTGATATCAACATCAAAGGCGTCTTGGCCTGAGAAAAGTTCGCCATCAAAATCTCCCCAATACCCCTCAATCTCTAGTCCAACGTTTTTAAATTGTGTTTTGTGTCTTACGTTCAAGCCTTCGTAACCTGAATAAAAAAGCCGTCGACTATAAACTTGCTCAGGTGCATTAAGCCAAGGGTAAGAAAAACCTACATCAATAACATCGGAATACTTGAGTACAGGTAATCGAAGTCGTCCAACATTGAACTGCCACGATGATGAAGGTTGATAGGTAAGATAAAGCCAATCTAATCCTGAATCTCTATCTGCCCCTGTGTGGAGTATTCCCTGAGCAGAAATTGAAAACTGACTATTAATCGCATAATCGGCTTGCAGTGCGATGAGTGAATCTTCAGAAAAGCTCCACGAGTTATCGTAATTTGCATAAGACGCTTCGCTTGTGGAGAGCTGACCACCTACGACCCTAGCAAACCCAGAGAACGTTAGATCGCGATGGGTATCTGCAATCGCAAAAGAGGTAAAAAGGGCTAAGGTGAGCAAAGCAGCAGTGATATATTTCAGCATCCAGGTCATAACTCAGTAAATATCAATAGCAGACCAAGGCACGTTAGCTAGCTGCTGTTTTAGTTATATAATTAATAGAATAGGCGCCAACAATCACCAGCCTGTCTAGATAGTAGGAAATATTTACGTAGCCTATAAAACTACTGGATACGACGCTGATTAGCACTAATCTGTTGTAAAAATAACGGTGAGACTGTCTGGAAGCTCAACACCTTCAGGTAAATAACCAATGCTGGCTTCGTTTTCATTTAAGTAACTTATCATCTCGTCAACACTGTCCACACTGGTGGGCGGTTTATTCCTGCCGCTGAACTTCATCTGTGCCCAGTAAGACTGAATTCTAGATTCAGGTAGCCCTATAACATGAGTATTGAAGATAACCCGAATATGGGAGCCGCTCCCAATTTCTACAGGAGCAAGGTTAGATTCCGATACCCCACCCATGAAGATATTTCGGATTTCCCCCTTACTCAAAGAAACCGGTTGATCAGCTAAATGCGCGACCACTACCACTCGCTCGCGCCCTTGGGCAAATGCACAAAAGATAAAGGAGATAATGAATACAGCGAAAACAGATTTCGACATTAAAATACCCACTCCATACCTAACTGATAAAGTGTGGCTCGCCGGTCAAAATCAGAATCAATGACATCTAATTCAAAAAACGATGTTTTACCTTCTTTTCCTTTCAAAAGTGAAACTTCCGCTTTAAATGCTAGATTGGTTCGAAAATCCCACCGGGCCCCTAACGTTAATGAGTCTAAGTCATCCGTTGGGAAGTACGTTTTTACTTCCTCCACAGCGAAATGAAGCGCATCAAGTTGCGGTGCAATACCAACAGGTATCGTGTTTTCAATATCGTTCAATGACTGGCGAGATGAGCCCACCGTGGCATGTAATAGCACTTCATCGAAGTAATAACCGAAAGAGACATAAAAACTGTCGATACCGCCTAGAATGTCTAAGTCTGATTTAACCGACATCCATTCAGCAGAAGCAAACCAATTCAGCGAGTCGTAACTGATACCGAATAAATAAGAGGTGGCTCCGCCGTCAATATCTAAGATATCTGCAGTGTCGGAAAAGCCTGCTGCTCTTAAGCCTTGAATTAATGGGTCCAACTCGGTTAAATCGGTGTCGGTATCGTTCGCATATATAGTGGCAGTTCGAAATTGAAAACCTCGGTAACTTAGCTCTACTACTCCGCCATACATGCCATCGACAGTAACATCAAAAGCCGTTCCGCTGGAGTGTATCTCGTCGCTGTAGTTCCCCCAGTAAGCCTCTACGGAATAGGCGATCTCATTAAAAGAACCTAAATAACGCGCATTCACCCCTTTGTACTGAGAAAACAGATAGCTGCTGTAAAGTTGCTGCGGCGCATTTAACCATGGATAAGCGAAACCAACATCTATGACATCAGAATATTTCAAAAAAGGCGTGCGTATTTGTCCAAGATTAAACTGCCAAGATGCGTTAGGTTGGTAGGTTAAATATAACCATTCAATACCTGATTTTCTCGTCTCATCGCTATGCCATAATAACTGCCCAGAAAGAGAAAAGTGATCATTGAGAATATAATCGGCTTGCAGCGCCGCCAATGATTTTTCAGAAAAGCTTACCGAATTATCATAGCCCTCGTACTTAGCTTCATCGGTAGATAAGTAACCGCCAACTAAACGCGCAAACCCAGAAAATTGTAAATCATTTGAAGTTTTGGCGAGGGTTCCAAAGGAAGTGAAACTCGCGATTATAAGCAGTAGTGTGAACCGACTAACCAATGGGAAACCTTATAAGCAAATAAGTAGTAAATTAACTATCACAAGCATCTTGTGATTATTAACCTAAAATCCACTTTTCGCCAGTTTAGGCAGTAAGTTAAGAGATTTTTTTTGCAGGGAGATAAAATGCGCTACCAGAAGTGAAAGTGAACCCCTCACCCTGGTAGCAATTTGTAGAATAGATGATTTCTTTTACTATTTAACGTCTAGGCATGCATCAGTAATAGCTTGCCAGTTTTTCGCTTCAACCCACTCAGGTTTTGCCACCCAAGTTCCACCCACAGCAAAGATATTGCTCATGGATAAATAATCTTGGTAGTTACTTTCTGACACACCCCCGGTTGGACAAAAACGTGTATCTTTAAATAGTCCACCTACCGCTTTTAAAAACGCTGCGCCGCCAGATAGAGATGCAGGGAACAACTTCATTTCACGAAAGCCATGTTCTCTTGCTAATACAATATCAGCAACGGTGGAAACGCCAGGTAACACAGGTAAGCCACAGGCTGTTAAAGCTGTGAGTAAGCGCTCGGTGACGGCTGGCGTCACTATGAAATCAGCGCCCGCGTCTTTAGCAATTTTTAAAGAAGCTTCATCGATAATTGTTCCCGCGCTTACAATCATTTCAGGTAGAGCGGCTTTTATCGCTGTAATAGCTTCGGCAGATTTTTCTGAGCGAAGTACCACTTCTACTGTGCGCAAGTTCGCTTCATACATCGCTTTTGCGATATCTACACCGTCGTCTGCGTTATTGACTTGGATAATAGGTAAAAGCTTCTGCTCTCCCATAATTGAAGATATAGAATTCATAGTTTTCTCTGTGTAATTTTGCGTAAGGATCAGGTTAAATTTTTACTAAAGAGGCTATAAGCGGTGGCATCCACAATGGCGCCTTTGTGCTGGATGACAAAGCCCGCACTTTTTGATGCTTTCTCGACCGCTTCTTTTTGTGACGAATCATCTAGTCGTGCCCCAAGGTAAACGCCGTTGAAGGCATCGCCTGCAGAGGTTGTATCTACCACATTCTTAACTGGCGTAAGCGGGACTTGAGAGATATCGCCCTGTTGGTTAATAACGGTAACGGCATCACTGCCATTTTTTATAATCACTTCGTCGAAGGTGTAATCACTCAAAAATTTCAGTGTTTCGTCGATAGTGTCTATGCCATATAAGAAGTTAAAATCTTCAATACCGGGAAGAATAATATCTGCTAGCTCATAAGCTTTTGCGTAAAGGCGCTTAGCATCGTCTTTACTTTTCCACAACGAAGGGCGGTGGTTGATATCAAAAACTAACTTAACGCCAGCTGATTTTAATCGGGTTAATAAAGAGAAATACGTCGAAAGGTCTTCTTCGTTTATTATCGCTAGGCTAATACCACTAAACAACACCATGTCGAAGGCAGTCATTGCGGCAATATCGTTGCTATCTAGCGTTTGCATCATGCTTTTTGCTGCAGAATCCGAACGCCAATAAACAAATGAGCGTTCACCCGTATCATCTGTGTATATACGGTAAAGGCCTAGGTGCTTCTCTTCATGCCTGCCAATAAATCGTGGATTTATCCCCTCATTGACAGCATGCATGACCATTTCATCACTTAGCGCATCTTTGCCGACTGCACTGATGTAATAAACATCATGTTGGGGAAACGTACGTTTCATATAAACTGCTGAATTATATGTGTCACCTGCGAAACCTTGAGAGAGTAAGCCGTTCTCGGCTTCCCTAAGCTCTGACATACATTCGCCAATAAAACCAACTCTCATGCTACACAGACTCCAATTTAATATGCACTGTCTACTTAACGTAGTAGCCGTTTAATCCGAAGGCCAGCTAAATATTGATTCCAGATAGACTTCGCTTACCTAATCCCCTTTTTTATGGGATTATCGTTGCTATCTAGCCTAATCACAGTGAACCTATACTGATTTCACTTTTTTGCTCGCCAACTATGGCCATATAAGCCATTTACGATGTTCATTTTGTGTAAAAGAAATGTCACACGAAAAACACAATCTAACCAATCGGACGACCAAATACAACCAATTTACTTTACCAGATAGCAACTCAGTTATTACCAAGCGTAAATATCTCGACATTTATTCGTACTTTTAACTGTGATTAGCACAACGATATTTGTCGCACTTTGCGAATAGACGCATTTTCAGGCTACAATCTGTGTAACAGCGACGTTACCAATATATGTAAATAAGGTTAAAACATGAAATCTCGCCGGCTTTTCTGGAGTATTGTAGAAAAACTCGAAGACTTAATCGATCAAGGTATATGCCCAGCTGGGAGTCGACTGCCAGCGGAACGAGAACTAGCACAGACCTACAATGTGAGCCGTCCTACTATTCGTGAGGCGATAATCGCATTAGAGGTTCGCGAACGAGTGGAAGTGAAAACCGGGTCAGGAGTCTATGTATTAGCGCAAAAGAATGCCCAACATTCAGCAAAAACTATTAGTGCTTTCGAGCTTACTCAAGCCAGAGCATTGATTGAAGGGGAAGCCGCCGCGCTGGCTGCATCCACGATAAGCGATGACGAGGTTTCTGCGCTTAAGAAAGCCCTATCAGATATGGCCTCTCCAGATATTGCGGATGAAGCTGATCAGCGTTTTCACCATATTATTTCCCAAGCTACACATAACCATGCAGTGCAACTTTCGGTTGAAAATCTATGGGAACTTCGTCGTTCAACGCCCGAAATAGTAGCTGCCTATAACGATGTCTGCTCTCAAGGTATTGAACAACGAATAAAAGAACATACGGAAATTTTCAACGCCATTGCCAACAAAGACACTGCTGCCGCTCGTAAAGCAATGCACAGCCATTTTAATCGTCTAATAAACGCGTTATTTGATGCTAGTGAAGCGAGAGAGTTAGAAGAGATTAAACGGAAAACGGATAAGACAAGAGGCTTATATTCGATTTCTCATCTAAGTAAATAAATCACCTGCCTTGGTGAAAACCGTTTTTACGTATAGCACAAACAAAACAGGCTTCTTTCGAAGCCTGTTACTTAGTAGGATACTCAGAGTATTTTTGCTTTTCTTGTATGAGTTTGTATTTGAGTAAATCTGTTTTTACTAATACGGGTGTCTAAAAGTAGCGCGTCATCATTAGTCGCGTTAGCTTCAACTCAAAATATATAAACATCACGCCACTTTGTCAACCACAAACAAGAAAAGATATTACCAATAACCATTACCAATAAGCATTACCAATAAGCATTGAGAGGCTATAACGTTACCTTCTTCAACTTAGCTGCTTTTATTTAAATACGCATTTTGCGTACAAAATTACTTTACGGCATGCAAAATTCAGTTTAAAAAGCGCGCTATTGTTTAGTCTATAATTTCGAGTATTCTGCTCGTCATGGTTTTGCGAATTACAATCAAATGATCCTAAATACGTTTTTCGACTTCATACAAGAAAAATGGACGCTGATACAAGCATCGGTGTATACCACGACGTTTCTCATTCAAGTTTTGCTCATCGCAGTGATATACGCACTGGCCTTTATTCTGGCAAGACAAGTTAGAAGGCCTTTCAAGTTCACACGGGAAGCACCACAAAGCGGGGCACATACAATACACAACATGCTATTCAAACTTGGCGGCACACTGTTCCCCGTCATTACCATTAGCATACTCAAATTGACTACGGTTTTAGGTGAACAATTTCAATTCGATGCTTGGGTACTAGAAATAGCGGTTGTTGTGGCAGTTATGCTATTTGTTGCTTCCTTGATTAGAGGGTTTATAGATAACCCCGTTTTCGCCGGTTTCATGCGGTGGGTAGGCTTGCCTATTTTATTCTTACATTTAGTGGGCGTATTACCTGTTGTTACTAGTGCGCTGGAATCGATGTCGTTATCGATTGGCAATGTCGATATTTCAGCCTATGGAATAACACGCGTATTTCTTTTTGGCGGCTTGTTGTTTTGGTTAGGTCGAGCATCTAACACCCTTGGAAAAGACATTATTCGCAGCCACACCACGCTAGATGTGTCTACTAAAGAAGTGTTCGCAAAACTCTTTGAAGTTGCGTTATTTTGTATTGTATTCCTGCTGCTACTAAACGTGATGGGAATAAATCTAACCGCCTTAGCGGTATTCGGCGGTGCACTGGGCGTAGGGTTGGGCCTTGGGCTGCAATCTATCGCTTCAAACTTTATATCCGGCATTATTATATTGCTTGATAGGTCGTTAACCGTAGGTGATTTCGTAGAACTTGAAGACGGCCAAAAAGGTATCGTGCGGGAATTTAAAATGCGTTATGCGGTTCTCGAAACCTTCGACGGTAAAGACATACTCGTGCCTAACGAAAAGTTCATTAGCTCGTTATTAATCAACTGGACTCACAAAGATCCTAAACAGCGCTACCGTATCGATTTTTCAGTCGCTTATAAAACTGATATTCGAGCAATGGTAGAAATTATAAAAGATGCAGTAGCTCAACATCCTCAGGTTATTAGTGGTGAAGACATCCCCTTTGAAGAACTGCCAGATTGCGAAATAGACAGTTTTGGTGACTCGGGCGTGAATATGTTTGTTGAGTTTTGGATGGATGGTGTTGATGATGGAAAAAACCGTGTTGGCGGAGACCTTTTATTAACCGTGTTCGAAACCCTGAGAGAACATCAGATTGAAATCCCCTTCCCTCAACGTGAAGTACGCGTGGTTAACGAAAACGGTATTGGTATTCGAAATACCACCCCTTAGTAGCGAGAAAGTAATACATTCCACTGCCATTGGGCATCGCGTAGATTTAGCAGGTCGATAAACTTCTGATAATCGGCCTGCCCCATGGCATGGGCCACCGTTTTTAGCTGAGCTTTGGCTCTTATAGCTTTCACCTGTAGTAACTCTAAGCGTTTGTCGGCACTTTCACCAAAGTTAGTGTCTAGAATTTCATTGGCTTTTTTATTTGCATCCCAAAAGGTTAGCACATAGCCAATGAGTTTCAGATGTACACCTATCATCTGTTTACTTTCCAGAACGTGAGCCAAAGTAGATGTAGTCAGCCTTTTTTTAAAGCCACTCTCCGTTTCTGGTTTTGCGCTAACTGATAAGTGCTCAAGTGCTTCTTTGTATTCTTCAATTAGCCTAATATGCTGCTCGCCCTCATACTGCTCACTTGAAAGTGAATTCAAATCCTCTGCCAGTATTTCTAGGTTCACAAGCTGTCGCTGTATCGTTGCCATGATTAGTTATTAAATACTTAGGTATGCTAGATGGTTTTATGGGTTATTGACTGATGCATCGCTAGCATTCAATCATTGCCTTATCATCACTACTTTGCAGGTATTTTCTGCCATTGCTACTCTGCATTCAGTCTTTACGCTTTGACTGTCATTTATTCATCGCCACTTCTATGCATTTACAACGAGATAATTTAAAACGAGATAATTTGCAACATGACTAAAGCGCGTATTAATTTTTATCTAAGCTGTTCAGTGTATAGAAAGTTTGCGGGAGGTGCAGCGTTAATCTTGGGTATCTTTCTAACGCCTTTCAGTGTTTCCTTTTATTTCTTCAATGTAAAAAACGCGGGCACTTCAATAATGCCCGCGTTTCTATTAAGTAAATGAGCCTTTAACTTTACTGATTTAAAGGGCTGCTTAAGTCATGACGTAAATCGAAGCGATCAAGGGTCATCACTTTTGTCCACGCATCTACAAAATCCTCTACAAATTTAGTTTTCGCGTTGTCGTAAGCGTAAACTTCAGACACTGCACGCAATTCACTATTTGAACCAAATACTAAATCAACAGGTGTAGCCGAGTAGAGTACCTCACCCGTTTTACGGTTTATGCCCTCATAAACAGCGGCGTCGTCTGTTTTTCTCCACTTCACATTCATATCAAGCAATGTGGTAAAGAAATCATTGTTGAGCGTACCTACCTTATTAGTGAAAACACCGTGAGTGCTATTGCCGTTATTCGCACCTAACGAACGCATACCACCAATTAGTACCGTCATTTCTGGAACGGTTAAGTTAAGTTGGTCTGCTTTATCTACCAGCATTTCTGCAGGTGAACGATAGCTAGTATCTGCATTGTAGTAGTTGCGGAATGCATCAGCCGTTGGCTCTAACAGTGAGAACGAGTTCACATCAGTTTGCGCTTGGGTTGCATCACCTCGCCCTGGTACGAACGGTACCGAAATTTCAACGCCTGCATCGGCAGCCGCTTTTTCAATAGCCGCCCCACCTGCTAATACAATGAGGTCAGCCAACGAAATTTTAGGGCTAGATGACTTACCGCCATTATAGTCTTTTTGAATTTCTTTTAATTTAGCGATCACAGCTTTAACGGTTTCAGGTTCATTTACCGACCAATCCATTTGTGGTGCAAGTGCAATACGAGCACCATTTGCGCCACCTCGGTAGTCAGATGCTCGAAAACTTGCCGCCGAGCCCCAGGCTGTTTTAACTAACTGTTGTACGCTAAGCCCCGAATCTAAAATAGTTGCTTTTAACTTTTTCGCGTCGCCATCACTAACTAGCTTGTGATCAGTAATGGTTACTGGGTCTTGCCATACAAAATTTTCTTCAGGAATATCGTTACCAAGATAACGTGCTTTAGGGCCCATATCGCGGTGGGTTAGCTTGAACCAAGCCTTAGCAAAGGCGGTTTGATATTCTTTTGGATCAGCAAGGAAGCGTTCTGCTATCTTACGATATTCTGGGTCATACTTAAGCGCGAGATCGGCCGTTGTCATAACCGGAGCATGTCGCTTCCCTTCTACATGAGCGTCTGGCACTGCTGTTTGCGCAGACTCATCAGTAGGTATCCATTGAATAGCGCCTGCCGGGCTGCGAGTTTGTTCCCACTCAAAACCAAGCAAGTTTTGCAGATATAAACTGGTCCAACGGGTAGGAAGTTGGGTCCAAGCACCTTCTAAACCACTAGTCACTGTGTCTTCAGAATGTCCTTTGCCACAGTTGTTCTTCCAACCAAGGCCTTGTTCTTCCACACCTGCACCACCAGGTTCTGCTTCTAAACAGTCTGCAGGCTTGTGAGCGCCATGCATTTTGCCAAATGTATGACCGCCAGCGATAAGCGCCACTGTTTCTTCATCATTCATGGCCATGCGATTAAATGCGGTGCGAATGTTCTTCGCTGAACCCAAAGGATCAGGCACACCTTTAGGCCCTTCCGGATTAACGTAAATTAAACCCATGTGCGTCGCGCCTAATGGGCGTTGCAACTCTCCGCCCTTTTCTTCTCGATCGCTAGCCAGCATTTCTACTTCAGGTCCCCAATAAACCATATCAGGTTCCCAGTCGTCGGTACGACCACCCGCATAACCATAGGTATCAAAACCCATGTTTTCCATACCTACCGTGCCGGCAAGTATCATAAGGTCACCCCAAGATAATGCTTTCCCGTACTTTTGCTTTATTGGCCAAAGCAATCGGCGCGCTTTATCTAGGCTTGCATTATCAGGCCAGCTATTGAGCGGGTCGAAACGCATTTGGCCACCATCGCCCCCGCCTCGACCATCTAACGTACGATATGTCCCCGCACTATGCCATGAAAGTCGGATAAAGAATGGACCATAGTTTCCATAATCTGCAGGCCACCAATCTTGAGAGGTCGTCAGCAATTCATTCACATCCGCTTTAACTTGGTCTAAATCGAGTGAAGAGAATGCTTTTGCGTAGTCAAAGTCATCGCCTAGCGGGTTTGAGCGGCTGTCGTGATCACGAAGTTGAGATAGGTTTAATTGTTCTGGCCACCAAAAATTATTCGTTCTAGCCTGAAAAGGCTGAACCATGCCAGACCCTTTTGCGCCGGCTGGTTTGCTAATTTCATTGTTAGCAAATGAATGCGACGTACCTAGTGCCAATGAAATCAAGCCTGCTAATGTAGCCTTGCGTACCCTGGTAATTTTCATATTGTTGTTCCATTTATTATGTGTATACATCTGCAAATGTATGCGTTTTGTAGTTCGCCCACCCGCCACAATTTGCAGTTAACAATTAATTCACATAGTTAATGTAGTTATCGGTTCGCTTAAAGGACAGTTAAAAAATTGAATTAACCCGATAGGAAATACTGATTAAGGCATTCGTTCTAAAAACAGATATTTAAAAACGTTGACTCAATCAACCTGAAAAACGTGTTTACGCATTTCAGAAGCCGTGTACTCTTTTCATACCCCAAGAAAGTTATGCCGTACAACTTTTAATCGGCGGCTAAAACTTACTCAACTTGAACATAAAACTGAGTAAGACCGTGAAACTCTTTCCCAATATTTCCCTCGTTTAAGACAATTTTACGCTGGCACGCCGATTGAATAGTCAGTGTTATCAAACGTGAAGCATTTCATCTTCACGTGGATCTTCCTTTATCGGAAGCTAATGGAACGTTGGAAATTAAAACGAGGATGTCATTATGAAAAACACACTTACAGCACTTGCAGGTATTGCAGCACTTACATCATTCGGTAGTTTTGCTCAGTCAAACGACTACTCTCTCGACGAAAGTGGTTTCTATGTTGGTGGTAACTACGGATACCTTCGCGTAGAAGGTGAAGACGATTTTGATGACGACAAAGATGTATGGCAAGGACTTGTCGGTTATAAGTTCAACGAATGGGTTGCGGTAGAAGGTAGTTTTATCGACTTCGGTGACTATGGCAACGACATTGCTGGCGGAGATACCGATGGGTACACGGCGGCGATTAAAGGAATTCTTCCAATAACAGACCGTTTTTCACTGTACGCTAAAGCGGGACAGTTGTGGTCAGAAACAGAATATAACCTAGGCGGTGTTTCTAGTGACTATGACGACGAAAGTCTTTTCGTTGGCGCAGGCTTAAGTTATGCCATCACAAAAAACTTTTTGGTTAACGCCGAATACACAGTGTATGACGCCGAGCTAGATGCAGAAGAAGCCGTAGATGATATCGACGATACTAACTTTGAGACAGATTTAAAGCAGGCAAGCATCGGTGTTGAATATCGATTCTAAATACCAAAGTTAATTGAGTTCCCCCTAAATGCGGCGCTTTACAGCGCCGCATTTTTATTTACATCCCTTACTAAAAACAGTTACCTCCAAAACAGGTTAATGAATGTCAAGCTAACGACATGTTTTTGAGATAGCATAATTCATTCCTACAAACGAAAAGACGGCAGTAGACCTCATGCTAACACTTGCTCTTATCTACCTTGGTGCTGCGCTAATCGCTGTACCTATTGCTAAACGATTGGGTTTGGGCTCAGTGCTAGGCTATCTCATTGCTGGGATTTTAATTGGTCCATTTGTTTTATCGCTAGTGGGCGACCAAACCGAAGTGATGCACTTCGCTGAGTTTGGGGTAGTGATGATGCTGTTTCTTATTGGGCTTGAGTTGCAACCTTCCCGATTATGGACCTTAAGGCATTCAATCGTGGGGCTAGGAGGACTACAAGTGTTGCTCTCGACCGGGGCTATTTTTGCCATCACCTATTATGGATTGGGGCTTGCTTGGCAAAGCGCATTGGCAATTGGCTTGATGCTAGCGCTCTCTTCAACCGCTATTGTTATCCAATCTCTGGAAGAAAAAGGCTGGTTAAAATTAGACGCCGGCCAAAATAGTTTCTCGGTTCTTTTATTTCAAGACATCGCCGTTATTCCTATATTGGCACTTATGCCGCTACTTTCATTCCTTCCCGCTAGTGCCGTTGATGGGTCTAACCACTCACTGGTATCGGATTGGTCTGCCATGGGTAAAGTGGGTATTTCTATTGCCGTGATTGTTACCATTATTCTGGCGGGCAAATACATTTCCACCCCCATATTCAGGTACATCTCCCAAACTCATATGCGAGAAATATTCACGGTTTTCGCGCTATTCTTAGTGATTGCAATAGCACTACTGATGCAGACCGTCGGCCTTTCCCCAGCATTAGGCACCTTCTTGGCGGGCGTGGTGCTTGCAGAGAGTGAATTTAGACATGAACTTGAAGCTGATATTGAGCCCTTCAAAGGGCTGTTACTAGGGCTATTTTTCGTTACCGTTGGCGCATCGATTGATTTCGGATTATTAGCTGAGAACAGTTTACTTATATTACTGCTGGTTGTTGGTCTTGTGGCTATTAAAGGTTTAGTGCTTTATGGCTTAGCCCATCTCTTTTCGATTAATTCTCGTCAGCGACTATTGTTCACTTTAGCCCTAGCACAAGGTGGGGAATTTGCCTTCGTGCTACTTTCACTATCTCGAGAGTTGAGTATTTTAAGTTCTCAGGAAGCCAATATTGTTACCTTAGTCGTGGCACTTTCCATGGTTATTACCCCATTACTATTAATGGTTTACGACCGTGCACAGAAATTTCAAAAGTCATCAGCACCTGCATTTGATAAGCCTGAGGAAATAGAGGCTTCTCGACATGTGATTATTGCGGGCTACGGTAGATTTGGGCAAGTTATTGGACGACTGTTAAAGGCCCAAGGTTATGAAGTAAGCGTACTTGATCACAGCCCTAGCCAAATCGACTTGTTGAGACGCTTCGGTAACAAAGTCTTCTACGGCGACGCCGCCAGAAAAGAATTATTAGAAGCGGCAGGGGCAAATTCTGCCGACCTGCTTGTTATTGCCATAGATGACCCGCACAAAACAATCGAAATTATCGACATTGCTCGTAAGCATTACCCAAATTTGAAGTTAGCGGTACGGGCTAGGGACAGGCGCCATGCTTATGAACTTATTCGTATGAAAGTCGGCACCTTTAACCGAGAAACTTTCGACTCTGCATTGGTACTCGCGGTTGAATCATTAAAATTATTGGGGAACGATGATATCGATGCCGAACGCGCAGGAAGGCTATTTAGAGAACATGATGTTGAATCCATGAACCTACTTGCCGAATTGTGGGGTGATGACCACTCTTATGGCGTCGCAATTAAACAGCGGATGGATGACCTCACCCAAGTATTAGCACAAGATACTGAAGCACAAGATATGTTTAATACCTGTGATAGTACTCGAGACCCTAATAAAGCTAACGAGGCGAAAGAAGGATGAAAGTGAATAAAGGCAAAACTGCAACGATAGAATAGCCATAATAAAGTATATATTTTAATAACTTTATCTAATTTACGATACCAGCCTTAGGATGAGTGCCCTATTGCACTCTTTATACTTTGGTATAATCCTGCCTCGAATTAATCTTAAGGGCTGAGTGTTGTACTTTTTTCTAGCCACCTGCATTATTGTTTCTATCGCGGTATGTGCGGCACTTTGCGGCTACTTCACGATAAAAACGGTTTATCAGAAAAAAACAATATTTCGCTACTGGTCAATTGCCAGTGGCTTGCTTTGCGGTAGTTTAATTTCACGTCTTAGCGATACCCTATATGCACTCCCTTCTTCATATTTCATTTTGGGGCTTATAGCTCTTGTAGTCGGTTTCTATCAGGTCTTTTTGGGGTTGGAATCGCTACAAAAACACAAAGACTACAAACTTAACCGCCATGCACTTCCTGTCCTAGGGGTAGGAGTTAGTGGAATTTGTGTATTGTGGTCAATGCCTGCGCTGGCCGAATCTGTGGCTATGTTTTTTTGTGCTGCACTTGTGCTGTTAAGTGAGGGCGTGCTTTACAATGATAATAGAGTAAAAGAGGAAAAGCGTGCCTTGCTCCGCCATTTGCTGCTTATTTCGTCTTTTTCACTTTTCTTACATGGCACGGTATCGGTGGTAAATTCAATTACCGGTGGTATGGATGACTTGTCGTTGCTGTACAAGCTCACCTCTGTGCTGATGGTGATAACCGCTGCATTAATCGTTTTATCGTTGACGCGATGTAGCACAGAGCCAAAATCTCAATCACTTTATCATCGTCCGCTTAGAGGCTCTGGTGCGGTTTTACTAAAACGTGACGACTTTATTCAACAATCCATTAAAAAGCTTCAACAAACTAACAAACATGAAAATGTACTGTTGCTAGTTGAAATAGATGGCTACCAAGACGTGATAGATAACTACGGCGCGAGTGCCGGTGAAAGCGCCAGTTCTCAAGTGGGGCAGTCTCTTATTCATTTTACCCGTTCAAATGATATAGCGGGGCAAATAAGCGAAAGTAAGTTTGCGATTATGCTAAGCGGTGTCACTATTGACTCGGTTCATGTGGTTGCTGATAGATTGGTAAAACAAGTATTTTCCAAAAATGTCCAAACGCTAGACAGCGCGCCCATGTTTACTGCCAGTATCGGGATTGCGCCTTCCTCAGATATCGTATTCTCGTGGCAACAAGGAGAGCCGTTCGATGAATACAGCATAAAACGACATGACGGTACTAGTTTAGTCTACATGCTGTCACCATTTAAAACGGCCACACTGTAAGTTTTGCGCTGAATTATCGCGCTTATCTTCAATTTTCCATTACGCCTCAATTACCCTCTTCCTATGAAAAAGTTACATTCTCCGGTTCCGACCAAATGAAAACTCTTCACTCAAACAGCCTTAAAAACATGATTTATTAGTAAGTTAGGGTCCAAACCTAACACTACTTTGATCCGGAACGTTTCCTGCAACTTCTTTGTATATTTACTTTATTACACGGAAGCGATTTCGGGAGACAACATGGTTGATAACAATAATATATTCAAACCAGGTGAAAACTGTTGGGTTAGCAGCAAAGCAAATTTTGTTGCGCCACTCATAGATTGTGGTAACTATTACAAAGCGCTACACAGCGCTATTGTAAAAGCCAAACACAGTATTTTTATCATTGGGTGGGACATTGATAGCCGGATACGCCTTTTAAGAGGTGATGACGAAGCAAACAGTGAAGCCCCGAGTGTTGTCAGTGATTTACTTGCATGGAAAGCAGAAAATAACCCCGACTTAAACATTTACCTGCTACGCTGGGATTCTTCTCTCGCATTTTTCTCTAAACGAGAAATGTGGGCAAAAGAAGTGTGGGAAGAAAAAACCCCAGATAACGTGCAAACCGAGCTTGATGACACCATCCCTATGGGCGGCAGTCAGCACCAAAAAATTATCGTGATTGATGATGAGCTGGTTTTCTCTGGTGGCATGGATATTTCAACGAATCGCTGGGACACCCGTGACCACCCCGTAGTATCTGAAGAACGAGATGGGCCCGACGGTGAGTACCCTCCGCTACACGATGTGCAAATGGTATCTTCCGGTCCAGTAGTGGCTGATTTTTCTAAACTGGTTCGTTGGAGGTGGTTGCGGGTTGCCGAAAGTGAACCGGTAGAGATTCGCGCCCAAGCCGATACGTCTGTAGATGGTCCTATTCCCGACACGTGGCCTGAAGGTTTTCCGCCCATCTTTGAAGAAGTCGACTGTGCGCTAGCTAGAACAATTCCGTTTATGGACGAAGTTGAGCCAGCGCAAGAAGTACGCACCATGCTACTTGATTTAATCGGTCAAGCCGAGTCGCTTATCTACATTGAGAATCAATTTACTACTCGTCAGGAAATTGCCGAAGCGTTGAACAAACGTATGAAGGCACGTCCTGACTTACACGTCATTATTGTCAGTTCTTACGAGCCTAAAGGTAAATTCGAATGTGAAGCCTTTTGGGCAAGTCGCATAGAATTTAAATCTATTCTTGAAAAAGACATCGACCCTAAAAGAGTAAAGTTGACTTACTCGTCGTGCGAAGACTTACAAGGCAGAAAAGCCTACAAGCGCATACATTCTAAGGTAATGACCGTTGACGACAAATACTTAGTGATAGGATCGTCTAACCTAAGTAACCGTTCTATGACACTAGATACAGAAATTGACGTTGTGCTTAGCGGCAACAGCGAGCTAAACCGAGCGGCAATTTTGAATGTTCGTAACGATTTACTTGCTGAGCATACCGGTAGAGATATCTCAGATATGCCTGCACTGTTTGCAGAAGAATATCCTGTTGAAGCATTAATCCATGGGCAAATTGCACACGGATATGTATTAACCGAAGTTCGTGATGAAGTTTTCACTACGCAGTCAGTGAATAATGTATTTCGTTCTTTATCAGATCCAGAGGAGCCTTTAATTTCTATGCCTTCTTTTGATGGTGGGGCGCTACCCGCGCGTAACCCAAGACGTAGAACTATTATGATCATGTTGGGGCTAGCCGTTATTGCTGTGCTCGGTGGCCTGATGTTCTGGGCGAGCCAATCCATTTCGTGGTTAAGTGGTGAGAGTATTAATGCGTTCCTTGAAAAGAGCAGAGGCACTTACTTTGCACTGCCTACGGTATTATTGGTTTATGTAGTGGGAGGCATACTCTTCTTCCCCGTTACCGTATTGTCATTAGCGGTTGCCGCTATCTTCGGCCCTATTTGGGGGCCAATATACGGCATCATGGGTGCCCTGCTAAGCTCTGCTATTTTATTTGCTATCGGTAAACTTTCTGGTGACGCTGGCCTTCGGAAGGTGGGTGGACCGAAAGTAGAAGCATTGGATGAGAAACTGAAACAAAGTGGAATAGTGGGTGTTGCTGCCATTAGAATGTTGCCTATTGCCCCCTTTAGCTTAGTAAACTTAGTTGCAGGTATTTCATCAATTGGTTTATTACAGTTTCTGATCGGTACTTTCTTTGGCATGTTCCCCCCAATGATTGCGAAAGGATTGGTAGGTGACTCTATAACTCAAATCTTCCGCAACCCGTCGGTTGAAACCATTAGCTATTTAGTAGGCGGTATTGTGCTTTGGGGCTTAATGATTTGGGGCTCTCAAAAGTTCGCTCGCTATTATCAAGAATCTCGTCAAAAACGTGCATCGGAAAGTAAAGAATGTGCCGCATAATTAGTTACAACATTCATAGTGGGCTAGGCAGGGACAAGTTACAAAATTATCACCGAATTGGGCAATTTCTAGCTGAATCGGGTGCCGATATTGTACTTTTACAAGAGATGGATACACGCCCATCCGAGCGTGCGATTGAGCGAGATATTGAAGATATTTGTGCTAAAAATGTCTACAACTTGGTGTCTGCCCCTGCCCTGCATGAGCCAAGCGGATGGTATGGCAACGCTATATTGTCGCGCTTCAACGTTATTGAACAAGAAACCTTTGACGTAAGCCAGCAGGGGCGACAGCCCAGAAATGTGCAAGTGGTAGTGTTACAAACTGACAAAGGACCCCTTACTGTCGTTAACACCCATAAAGGACTTAAGCGATTAGAGCGCCGCTCGCAATTCGCATTGTTGCATGATTATCTTGAGCAAAGGATGCAAGCCCATCCCATGCCATTGGTATTGGCGGGAGACTTCAATGAGTGGCAATTCTTTTCACGGGCTTTCACCTCGTTGAACAAGCTTTTGAATCAACATAAGGTAGGCGCTACCTTCCCGAGTCAATTTCCAATTTTCTCTTTAGATCGTGTGTGGGTAAGTGACGACATCACGGTTTCAGAATGCAAAAAGCTGACATCAAAAAAGGCGAGCGTCTTTTCTGACCACCTGCCAGTTCAACTCGACATTAGACTTCCAGAAGCCAATACGCCTTTCATTTCTGACTGATCAGTAAACGCTAAGGAGCCTCGCCAGTGTTGCAGCGCCTGCTCACTGGCGACAACTTGTTTTATCACTTTAAGCATTTTTAAGACGGCTTCGTTTAAAGGGCTCGTTTTGTTAGTCGCAGCTAGCACCAATCGCTGCATTTCCGGCTCAACTATTTTTAACGTAGAAACCAAGCCCGATTCTTCAAGATGAAAAATGGCCGATGTTGGTAGTATCATTACCCCTTCTCCTTGCATAACTTGTCGCAACCCTGTCATCAACTGCCCCGAATAGGCTAAATTATGCTGCAAATTGACACCCGTCGCTTTTTCATAATGTTCGATAAGCTTGCCTAATGCGTCTTTATTGCCAGGCGATAATAGAGGGAATTGGCTCAACGCCCAAAACGGGATACTTTCTCTGCCCGCAAGGTGGCTGTACTCACTGGATGTTGCTTGATTAGCCATTACCAAGTGCAAGTTTTCACGAATAAGCGGTGAAACCGTCATAAACCTTGGGTCAACGTCTTGCTCGTAGGTTAATGCAATATCGACTTGCCGCCCTTCTAACCACCCCTTTACTGAATACGAAGGGCCAGTACTTATTTCCAATTTTAGTTTTGGATGGTTTTGCTTTACTTCTGCAATAAGCGGCATGGAAAGTACATTACCGATAGACGGAAGCATACCCACTTTTACAGTACCCGCCGTTTTCCCCACTAACTCTCGCAGTTCAGATTTAGCGTTATTAATATCATCCATGAGCCTAGTGGCATGAGTGAGAAACAAATCGCCCGCTGGGGTTAACGTTACCCCAGAGAAGGTTCGACTTAGCAACTGCGCCCCCATCTCTCTTTCGAGGCTTGCTAATTGCTGACTAATGGCAGGTTGAGCGATATCAAGCTCACGTGCTGCACCTGCAATACTGCCTTTGTGTACTGTGGTTAAAAAATACTGAAGTTGCTTAGAGTTCAAAGTCTAATTTCCCGAATATGACAGTTTTTAACACGTTGCCATAAAGCACAGGTCGCTTTATTAATATTAAAATCAGCAAGTTACATGCCATCGACTAGTAAAGCTGCCCTCACACTTGTAAAAATTACGTTAATCTCAAAGTTGCATTTATTTTTTTCATACTAAGCTAGAACAATTAAAGACATTAGAATCAGATAGTTAAATACAGCCTCAATACTTTTCTTATACCCCTCAATATTCTTTTTTCTTTCGCGATTTTAAAAGAATTTTTAGCCTGAGTGTCAATACAGGTAACCACACAAAACATTTATAAGATGCAGTATGCATCAAGGTGGTGCTTGTTATGCCAAACGTGGGCGGCATTAGTCCCTGCTCCAAGTGAAGAATAACAACTCATAACGGCTCGTTTTAGGGAACACACATGAGAAAAAACAAGATACATAATGCAATTGCACTAGCGTTCACTGGAATCTCTCTATCTTTGGCAGCACCACTCGCGTTAGCGCAAGAAGCTGAAGAAACCGCAGTAGATACTCAAAATGTTGAAAAAATTGCTGTTGTCGGTGCACGTGGTGCACCTCGCTCAGTAACTAGCTCTCCTGTACCTGTTGATGTATTAAGTGCTGAAGATATTGAAGCAGTAGCCTTCACCGACATGAACAACGTACTGATGACACTCGTGCCATCTTACTCCGTTGGTCGCCAACCTATTTCAGATGGTGGTACCTTCATTCGTCCTGCAACGCTACGTGGTATGCCTACAGACAAAACTCTAGTGTTGGTTAATTCTAAGCGTCGTCACAGAGCTGCACTAGTGTCTATCGGTGGGTCTGGTACACAAGGGCCTGATATCGCGACTATTCCTACCGCTGCGATTGGCAGTGTAGAAGTACTGCGTGATGGTGCTGCAGCACAATATGGCTCCGATGCTATTGCAGGGGTTATTAACTTCCAGCTAAAAGAGAACACTGAAGGTGGGTCTTTCACCGCTGACTACGGTAGCTATTTTGAAGGTGACGGCGACCAAATTACCATTACAGGTAACAAAGGTTTTGCGTTAGGTGATGATGGTTTTTTAAGTATTTCAGCAGAATACTCAGATAGCGAAGCCACCTTCCGTGGCGAGCAATACTGTGAATCTTGGTTCTGTGTGGATGAACAATCAGAACAATACATTGCAGATGCCGCCGCAATGGCTAGCTCAGTGCATGATTCAGATGTAGTTCAGCCTTGGGGACAGCCAGATACTAGTGGTACTCGTATCTTTTTCAATGCTGGCTATGCATTAACGGCTGAAATGGAGCTTTACGCGTTTGGTAACTACTCTGAAAGTGAAGGTAGCGGTAACTTCTATTATCGTTACCCGGGTAACGGCACTATTGAAGATATTCGGCTAGAAGATGGTTCTATATGGAGCCCTACTGAATTTTTCCCAGGTGGCTTTACGCCGCGCTTTTCTGGCGATGTAACCGACTACTCTTTTGTTGGTGGTATTAAAGGAATGTCTGGCGACTTAGGCTATGACATAAGTGGTCGTTACGGATATAACGATATTTCATATACGCTTGCCAATACGATTAACCCATCTATGGGTAATGAGTCACCGACATCATTTAAGCCCGGTGACCTAACTAACGAAGAAACGCAAATTCAGGCCGATTTCACTTACGATTTTAACGAATATATTTTGGCCTTCGGGGCAAGCTATCTTGACGAGTCTTATGAAATTTCAGAAGGCGGAGTAGATTCTTACTTTGCAGGGCCTTACGCAACCTCTGATCCTTGGGGCTTCTGTGACGGAGATGCAGCTAGTGCAGCTGGTTTAGCCGTCATTGGTACCGGTTCAACGCTAAATTGTGCTGACAGTGATGATGCGGTTTATACCGTGGTGGGTGTAGGCTCAAATGGTTTCCCTGGTTATTCACCTGACTACTCAGGTACGTATAGCCGTGACTCTTATGCGGTATATACTGATATTTCTGGTGACATTACCGACGAATTGTTCGCACAAGCCGCTATACGTTATGAAGACTATTCAGACTTTGGTTCTGAGGTGGTTTATAAGGTTGCGGGTATTTACCAAATTAATGACGAAATTGCAGTAAGAAGTTCATACGGTACGGGCTTTAGAGCACCGACGCCAGGTCAACAAGGTACAACAAACGTATCTACTCGTTTACCTGATGGTTTTCCAGTAGCAACGGGCTTGTTCCCTGCTGGTGGCGATGTAGCCCAAGCATTAGGAGCTGAAGAATTACTTCCTGAAAAATCAACTAACTTTACACTTGGTTTAACCGCTAGTTTTGGTGATTTAACGCTTACTGCCGATTACTACAACATTAAACTAGAAGACAGACTGTACTCAGTATCTACACGAGATGTATCTACTACGGTAGTCACTGACCCAGACGCTGATGGTTATGATGCCTACCAGAACTACTTGGCGCTATCAGGTGCGGGCGTTTCTGGTGCAGAATCAATTGGTGGTGTGTTCTTCTTCCAAAATGCGTTCGATACAGTCACTGAAGGTGTTGATCTCGTTGCCACTTATAAAATGGAAACGACCTACGGTTCAACTATGATTACAGGGTCTATTAACTATAACGATACCTCGTTCGACTCTGATCCTAGCGAATTCTTGGACCCCGAGGACATATACGATTTTGAACATGGTACGCCAGAAATGCGCGGTGTGTTCTCTGTGACACATAGTTATGATGTGTGGTCTGCGGTAGCACGATTGAGTTACTACGGTGAATACGAAAATGTAGGCAGCGATGATGGTACCGTAATCGATGCCGAAACAATTCAAACCTACGGCTCTGAATTTATGTTTGATATTGAAGGGTCATACCTTATCAATGAAAACCTAACGTTATCAGTAGGTGTACGTAACCTATTTGATAGCTATCCAGACCCTTCAACAAATGGTGACGCCTGCTGTGGTCAAGTCTATGACTCAGGATCAGTCGTCGACTGGCAGGGTGGTTACTACTACACCCGCTTAGCGGCAAGGTTCTAAAAACAACTAATACTAAACACCGGCAAATGCCGGTGTTTATGTTTTCACCCCTCGTTTTATAAGTAAAATTTAAAGGTCTATTCATGTTATTAGAAGTATTTGCTGGAGATGTAGTTTCATGGAAATAGAGCTTCTCTGGTTCGTTGTTACTCTTTGTATTACAGGTGCTATTGCTGGCATTACTGCTGGTCTTTTTGGTAATGGCGGTGGGTTTGTTGTTGTTCCCGCTCTATTAGCCGTATTTCCATTTTTTACGCCCCCATCCCAAGAGCTAGTGAAAGTTGCAATAGGCACTTCTTTAGCTTCTATTGTGGTATCGAGTACCCGCTCAGTTATGGCTCACCATAAAAAAGGCGCTGTAGATTTTGATATTCTAAAATCATGGAGCATCTGGATAGTATTGGGCGTAATAGGCGGTATTTATATTGCCAGTAGCACAAGTAGCGATGGTCTAACGGTCGTTTTTGCGGCAGGTGTTTTACTTTATTCTATTTACTTCTTGTTCCCAGAATTTGTCATTCGCCCTGGTGTGGCATTGTCTATGCCTGAAGGTGTGGCTAAATCAGTACTCGCTTTTGTACTAGGGGGCTTTTCGGCCCTTCTGGGGATTGGCGGAGGCACGCCCATGGTAATTACTATGGTTATCTGTCAACGCACAATCCAGCAAGCAGTAGCCACTGCTGCTGGCGTTGGTTTCCTAATAGGTCTTCCAGGCGCTATCGGCTTTCTGTTTATGAAACATCCTGAAACCGCCATTTTGCCCGTAGGAACTATAGGCTATATCAACATTCCCGCATTAGTTGCCATTAGCATTGGTGCCATTATCACTGCCCCAATGGGAGCAAAAATGGCGCATAACTTCAGCGAGAAAAAATTAAAACGAATGTTTGGTATTTACTTAGTAATTGTTTCTAGCGCTATGTTTTACAAGGCCCTATAAACACTTACGATGTTTGAGATAAGGAATTAACAATGTCACATAATGTTTCAAGACGCCTATTTTTGGGTGGTAGTGCTGCCGCTACTGCCATTGGTGCCTCAGGCTTGATTACGTCTGCGGGGCTTCAAGCTGCAACACCCGCTATGTCCAAAGTACTCTATGGCCCTAAGCCAGGTATCGCCAAACTAAATGCTAATGAAAACCCATTTGGGCCAAGTAAAGCAGCATTGAAAGCGATTGCTACTGCTTCTGCAGAGGGCGGCGCATACTATGCCTACCCCGCTGCAATGACGTTGCTAGACATGATTGCGGAACGCCACGGAATTACACCTAAAAATATTTCGTTAAGTGCAGGCTCTAGCCCAATCCTTTCTTATGCAGCCCTTGCGGCAAGCAAAAAGGGAAAAATATTAGGCCCCGATCTTTTCTGGGATACCACCTCAAAAGCACCAGAGAAACAAGGTGCTCCTGAGATTGTTCGGGTACCTAACACGAAAGATTTGGCAATCGATTTGGATGCCATGTATGCAGCCATTGATGACAGCGTTGGTATGGTGCATATCACCAACCCTAACAACCCAACCGGACGCCTTCTAGACCCTGCCAAGCTTCGAGAGTTTTGTATCAAGGCTTCGAAAAAGACGTTAGTACTTGTTGATGAAGCGTATAATGAACTCACCGACGATCCGCCCGCAAACTCAATGATTCCGTTAGTAAAAGCCGGACACAATATTATTGTTGCACGAACCTTTTCTAAAATTTACGGGTTAGCGGGCATGCGTGTTGGTTACATGATTGCCTCTGAAGAAAATACTGAGTGGATAAATCGCTACGGCATGGGTGGCTACACGCTGAACCAAGCAGGTTTAGCCGCAGCAATTGCGTCTTACAATGATGAAGCTTTTCTAACGTTTGTTAAAGATAAAGTTATAGAAGCAAAAGGCTTAGTGATGGATGGCCTCAAGGCCAATGGCCTAACCGCACTTCCTTCTAGTACTAACTTTATTTTTGTGGACCTTGGTAAAGGAGATGCTGAATTATTTAGAGCCGCGATGGCGGAGAAAGATATTCACATCCGCGGTATTTATCGTACCTATACTAATTGGTCGAGAGTAAGTATGGGTAAAATCGCAGATGTGCAGCGGTATGTTGATGCCATTCCACAAGCACTTGAAACGATGACTAAAAAACAAAACGCTTAACTGAGTTAAAACATCGTAATATTATGCGTGCAGCCACGTTAGGCTGTACGCCTCTCTTATTCCCCCCCTTATCAACTAGTATTTACACGTAAAGTATAATGCTCATAAATGCCCTCTTTGTCATATACTCTTAAAGTATCTTGCGCAAATACACCAACCTAGGTTTTAGAATCTCAGTATGTCTACTAAGCTTCTTTCAGGCGCTAAGAAATTGCACACACTGTATTAACAGACGTTAAAGGAGGCTGTTGATGGCACTATCTGTTTTAGTTACTGACGACTCTAAATTGTCACGCCGTAGCGTAAAAAAGTCGTTACCGCCGGAGTTAGACTACGATATTTCAGAAGCAACTAATGGCCAAGAAGCCATAGACTTGTTAGCGGAAAACACCTTCGACCTTGTGTTGCTTGATTTAACCATGCCAGACGTAGATGGCGTGGACGTGTTGGAATACTTATCTAAGCGTGAACAATGCTTTCCTAACGTTATAGTAATCAGTGCAGATTTTCAGCCCGAAAAACAGCGCATCGTTCTATCCTTAGGGGCGAAACGATTTATTAGAAAGCCGTTGGATAAAGAAGAACTGGCAATGACTATGTTTGAGTTGGGGTATTTATGAGCGCAGTAATACCATTAGACGAGGAACAACGCGATGCGTTGCAAGAATTGCTCAATATTTCAATGGGCCAAGCAGCAAATTCACTCGCGCAACTCATTGAAACCAAAATTGATATTTCAATCCCTAAAATAACCTCAGTGACCCCCACTCAGCTATATACCTTGCTGTTTGGTTCTGACGCTACTTTTCATACCCGCCAGTCTTTTTTAGGTGATATTCAAGGTGAAGTGATGTCAGTACTTTCTCGTTCTGGACTGAGCGAGATGGCAAAACTGATGGAGTACAGTGAACCGCTCAGTAAAGAAGATGTAGAAGAAATTATACTTGAGCTGTCTAATATTCTCGCCGGCGCGTGTTTGGCAGGCTTATCAAGCCAATTAGAACTGACCACCAATTTGAATATGCCAACGTTGTTTACCCCTAACAAAGAAAACTTCGATGAGCTAAAGTGGCAACATAGTTTGGTCATGGAAGTACAATTCACTGTCGCTGTTTCATCCTTTTCTATGCGCGTTGTTTTCTGCTTAGATGACGATTCACTGACAAGAATGAAAGATACCTTAGATGAACTACTAGAATAATGTTTGAGCAACTGGTTGAAAAACTTCCGGTTGGAATTGGCATCGTTGATGAAAACTTTTTGGTGGTTTATTTAAACGACTTTTTTAAAGACCGCCTTCCTCACGAGAATCGCGCTTCGTACAAAGATACACCGGTTACCGAAATTTTTAGCGACCAAGGTAAGTTTCTAAAGCGAAGACTAAAATCGGTTTTTGTTCTGCAGCATCCAAGCTTCAGCTACTGGGAGCAGCGCCCTCATATATTTCCGTTTAAAAGCAGTAGGCCGATTACTGGCGAAGAAACACAGATGTATCAAAACATGGAGATATTGCCGGTAAAGGACAAAAGTACTGGGAAAAAATATGCGTGCATTTTTTTACAAGATGTTACCGCGCAGGCCAGTTATTTTCGTACCCAACAAAAGCTATCTGCCGCACTAAAAGAAGAGCACGAAGCTCAACGTAAACTAATTCGTAAACTTGATACCGCCCAATCTCAACTCATTCAAGCGGAAAAGATGGCATCAACGGGTCAATTAGCGGCGGGCATTGCGCATGAAATAAATAACCCTATTGGTTTTATCAACGCAAACCTAGACACCTTGTCACAATATGCCAATAACTTAATATCCATCTGCGATGGGGTAGAAAATCACGTTGCCGGTTTCAACGATGAACTAAAAGAACAAATCAAAAACCTTTTCGAAGCACAACACTATGATTTGATAAAAGACGACATTGAAGAGTTGCTTGAAGAATCAAAAGCTGGCTTAAATCGAGTTAAAGATATTGTCGATAATCTAAAACAATTTTCCCTCGACAGCACACAAGGCAGTCAGGTTGTAGATTTAAACGACGTCGCCACGCAAACCATCAAGTTGGTATCTACCCAATATGCTTCTCACCACTATAAGGTGGAATCTCCCGACCAAAAGATAGAAATAACGGCAAACCCAGGGATGATAAAACAAGCCTTAATGAACATATTACTCAATGCCGCCCAGGCTATTCCAGACAAAGGCTACGTTAAGTTAACACTATTAAAAAATAACGAGAACGTCACAATTAAGGTACTCGACAGCGGTGAAGGTATTGACCAAAAAAATATGAAAAGAGTCTTCGAACCTTTTTTTACTACCCGCCCTGAAGGTCAAGGCCAAGGGTTAGGCTTGTCCACCGCCTATACCATTGTAGAAAAGCACAAAGGAAAAATTTCAGTCAATAGCAAAGTGGGCAAAGGTACAGTGGTTACAATAGCGCTACCTATCATCTCAGAAGCCGAGTCAACTACAGCCCCTGAGTAACATCTATTGTTGCACCCCATACAGATAAAGTCCTTCATCAGATAAATGGCGTGTTATCTTTCCATGAGACAAGAGGTAGTTTAAATGGGACACACACTCGGCTACGGCAAATACGATATTTCTACCACTCAGTTCCCGTTTAAATAAAACAGGTAACAACTCGACAACGGTCTGAGGCTTATTACAAGCCTCTACGAGTGCATTTAAATGGCGATGGTGATGTTCAATAAGCTCATTCACTCGGTCTTTTACCCCAATAAAAGGTTGTCTGTGTGCGGGTAACACCAAGGTTTTTTCCGGTAAGTCAGTGAAAGGCAGTAGCGTAGACAAATAATCTTGTAGCGTATTGCCCTCAGGCTCCGTTGAATATACCCCTATATTGGGCGTGATCTGCGGTAAAATATGATCGCCTGCTAGCAGTATTCCAAGCTCTTTAGAATATAAACATACGTGCTCTGGTGAATGCCCCCTCCCTATCATCACTTCCCATGAGTTACCTTTTAACGTAAGCACATCACTTTGCTTTAATCGTCGATAACTGATTGGAATTGGCGATACAACGTTGCTGTAACCTTTATTCCCAGACATGAGCGACATCACGTCATCGGATTGTAAACCTGCACGGTGATAGTATTGCTCATCCCGCCAAGCAGAGGTGTCGCTTTTCCCCCCAGTGAACGCGCGCGCAGTAAAATACTCAACCTGCGACATGTACAGTGGCACTTTGAATTGGTCGGCTATCCATCCGGCTAAACCAACGTGATCAGGATGCAAATGAGTAACTAAAACCGCTGAAACGGGTTTATCCAATGCGGCAAAAATTTCATTCCACAAGGCTTTAGTTGTATTCGTACCAAGCCCAGTATCAATAACCACCCAGCCATCATCATCTTCAACAAGATAAAGATTAATGTGGTCAAGTTCGAAAGGCAGTGGCATACGAAGCCAAAGTACGCCTTTCGCTATCTCTGTCCATTGACCTGGAGACGGTTGCTCAATTGCTGGGTAATGCATACATCTTCACCTTTTCGCTGGTATACTTACTTCTATAACGATAGGTAGGCAAAAACAAACGTATCTGTTTGATAATCAACTATAGCGTTAAGTAATAGCACTGCTATACCGAGAGTTATTAAGACCTAGCGAGCATTGGTAAACCATTGACCTCTCTCATTTCGAGTAAAGAAAATCGATTGCCCTGTACTATGAGTCCTTCATTATCTCACCAACGAAAATTAACTTGCCGTGATTAGAAAAGGTTACATTCTCAGTAAACACACTATTGCTAAACAAGCGCGCAGTAAGCATAAAGGCGCTTGCGTTGAAGTGTGGGTATCTACCGACGATGGTCCTGTGTGTCTTCAAAGCGCTTTGCAGAAACCCTCATGTTTTGTTGCTACTGAAAACACAAAAAGCATAATAGAAAAAGCCAAGCGGGAAGGTATTGAGGTTGAAGTTTCCTCTGACAGCTTCTTTACCCTAGAGCAAGTGGAAGTAGACACCCTTAAAACCACGTCTGATTCCCACATGCATCAATTAAGGCAGCTTGCTAAAAGCTTACATATCACTTTGTATGAAGCTGATATACGGCTTGCTGATAGGTATTTGATGGAGCGGTTTATTTACGGCTCATTGGAGTTTATTGCGGCTGACGAAACCGCCACATTAATACCTGAGGCGCGAATTAGACCCGCAATCTACACGCCAAGCCTTTACTCGATTAGTATAGATATTGAGTGCGATGAAAATGAAAATCTATTCAGTATAGCGCTAGCGTCTAACGACGTTAATGAAGTGATGTTAGTTTCTGCTTCCACTCATCCCAAGACGTTAGATGTTCCAGACACATTTTCACTTAGCCAGTTTTCTACTGAATCAGCACTGCTCACTGCGTTTATAACGCGTATATGTGAAATCGATCCAGACGTTATCTTAGGCTGGAATGTCAAACAGTTCGATATGGCCGTGCTTGCTAGGCGAGCCAAAAAACAAGGCGTGAAATTTACAATAGGCCGAGACAAACGAGAAGCCTTCGTAAGGGATTGGGATGGTCAAACTATTGTGGATATACCTGGCCGCAGTATTGTAGATGGGATTGAAGCACTAAAGACGATGACCTATCAATTTGATTCTTTCTCTTTAGACAATGTTGCACAGCAGTTACTGGGTGATAAAAAGCTCATACAGAGTGAAGACAAGCTTGGGGCAATAAAGGCCTTGTATTACGAAGACCCCTCTTCGCTTGCGAGCTATAACCACAAAGACTGTGTATTGGTAAATGAGATTGCTACAAAAACTCGATTTATAGAGTTTCTTATCTTGAGAGGCACCTTAACTGGGCTCGATTTGGGAAGACCCGGTGGGTCGGTAGCGGCATTTCTAAATGTATATTTACCAAAGTTGCACCGACAACGTTATGTAAGTGGTGTACGCCCCGAACACGGCGGGTTAGCTAGCCCTGGTGGCTACGTGATGAATTCACAGCCAGGCCTGTACTCTGATGTACTTGTGCTCGATTTTAAGAGCCTATACCCGTCAATTATTCGCACGTTTAAGATTGACCCAATGGGACTTGCTGAGGGCCTTAAATACCCAGAACGCGCCATTGAGGGCTTCAAAGGGGCGATGTTTAGTCGTGACAATCATTTTTTGCCCGATATTATTGACAATCTATGGCGCCAAAGAGACGAGGCTAAAAAGCAAAACGATGCTCCCCGCTCGCAAGCAATAAAGATTTTAATGAATTCATTTTATGGCGTATTAGGCAGTGGCGGATGCCCTTTTTACGACCCAAGACTAGCAAGCTCTATTACTCTGCGTGGGCATGAAATAATGCAAACTACCGCAAAGTGGATAGAAGAAGCAGGGTTCTCAGTTATCTATGGCGATACAGACTCTACCTTTGTACATGTAAATAACAACACATCGTTGGGCACGCCTAATGAAACGGGACAGTCGCTAGCAAACACCATCAATCAAAAGTGGCAAAGCAAGCTTCGTGAAGATTATGATATAGACTGCCATTTGGATATTGAATTTGAAACCCACTTTGAAACTTTTTTTATGCCCACAATTAGAGGTTCTGCGTTAGGCAGCAAGAAAAGGTATGCAGGTTTAAAGCAAATTGGTGATAAAAAAGAGCTGGTTTTTAAAGGGTTAGAAAACGTACGTTCAGACTGGACTGAATTAGCTAAATACTTTCAGTATGAGTTGTATCGACGGGTTTTCGAAAAAGCACCTGTATCTGATTTTATTAAACAAACTGTTGATAATATTCGCCAAGGGAAAGAAGACACCAGACTCGTATATGCTAAGCGACTAAGAAAGCCATTAAACGACTACATCAAATCTTTGCCTCCTCATGTAAAAGCCGCGCGCCTTGCAGATGATATTAATCGTAAAACAGGTCAACGATTACGTTACCAACACAATACAACCATACGCTATGTCATGACAGTACAAGGCCCACAAACTACTGAACATCAAATGGCACCGCTTGATTACGACCATTACATCGAAAAGCAGATAATGCCCATTGCAGACAGTATACTTCCGCTCATCAATCTTTCTTTTTCTGAATTAACCAACGAACAATTATCCTTGTTTTCTAACTAAGGTGATGATGTTGGAGCATTCATATCATGAATGTCACCTCAGATGTAATTTGCCTGAATATTTTTCAAACCCCTGTTGCAAGTTAACAAGGTTGATAAACATCTAACTTTTAGGTTTATTCAATTAATAACTAAAAATCAGTAGCTTATTTCAGTGGCATAAACAATGAATGTGATTAAGTGAGTATTTTATTCCTTGCTCTAACCGAGCAAAGTGTTATCACTACAAAAGGAGAATGTGATGAAAAAGCTTACACTATCACTTGTTATAGGCGCAGTAATGTCAACGACCGCAATCGCTGGAGATATCCAAGGTGGTCACAAATCTAAGGTTAGCGCTGATTTTTCTACATTGGATCATGATGGAAATGGACACATCACTAAAACAGAATTAAAAGAAGCAAACTCTAGTAAATTTTTTAAGAAGATGGACACAGACGGTAATGAAAAAGTGTCCCAGTCAGAGTTTGATAAATATGTAAAAAATAACCCTAGCATGTTTTCTGAAGATATCGTGATGCGGGTTAAATCAAATGGCACTACCGATGCAGTGCTAACTCGTAGAATGACGTCATCGACATCTCAATCTATGAATGAGCCTATGATCTCCAGTAGCGGCTCAACCATGATGAAAGGCGAAGAGATGATGGGAAAAGAGATGTCCAGTGAAATGAAGTCTGAAGTTACTGCGAAATTCAATAAAGCAGATCGTAATGATGACGGTAAGCTCTCAATGAAGGAAGTTGAAAAGGCTGGCATTGATGGCGATTTTAGTGAAATGGATAAAGACGACAACCAGTTACTAACCAAGATGGAATTTCGTCAGCATTTAACGCAGTAGCTGTTACTCAATAGGTTAATTAGCTATTTTGTACATTAGTGTATGAGATAACAAAAACCCCGTCTTCGCGGGGTTTTTTACTGCCTGTTCACTTTCCTGCAGGCATAAAAAAAGGGCTATCCGTTAGGATAGCCCTTTCTTCGAATGGGAGCTTGGCAGTGTGCTACTCTCACATGGGGAAACCCCACACTACCATCGCCGCTAATACGTTTCACTTCTGAGTTCGGAATGGGATCAGGTGGTACCGTATCGCTATGGCTGCCAAGCAAAAACTTTTGCAAACGTTAGTTTGCGTAATACCGACTTATTTAGTCCATATTACTTTAATAATTAACAATTTAGGAATTCTGATATTCACGTAATCAATCTTTGAGCACTGAGTACTACTACTCTCGTTGCTTTAATCAGCTTGTAAACAACACCGAAGTTCTTCATATAGCACTTCTTTAGCGAGTAAGAAAATGGTCAGTCGAGTTTCTCGACGTTTAAGCCATTTTCTACGACTAAGCGTAGCGCCATAAAAAGCCTCTTGGGCGTTGTATGGTTAAGCCTCTCGGGCAATTAGTACAGGTTAGCTTAACGCCTTACAACGCTTCCA
>NZ_JAGGDM010000021.1:0-103235 GCF_017653625.1 Alteromonas sp. K632G | reverse complement strand
GAAGCGTAGAGCTAAATCCGGAGAATAAAAAAGAAGCAGCTTAACAGCTCAGGCGACAACTACCTTGAAAAACGCCGAGGACGAAAAAGAAGAAGAAAAAGTGATCGGATAAAACCGAAACGACCGACCGGATTCACCGAAATACGCAAACGCCTTTATAAACAATATCTCCAAGTTGAAACATCATCAGCTTTTCTAAGCCATCTTGGCGTTTTGGTGTTGCAGTGAATCCATGAATGAATTTTGCGTGACTGGACTTGATCAAGCTTTCATAGTTTGATGCTGGTAAATGGTGGCATTCATCAACAATAATTTGCCCATATTTTTCAATGTATGGCTTTATATCCATGCCGTTTCGACTAACTAAACTTTGATATGTGGCTACATCAACCTGATACGACAGCTTTTCCTTACCACCAAGTAATGAACCAACTTCAGTATCTTTTAGAAAAACATTAATACGTTCTAACCACTGTTCAGCCAGTTGCCGACTGTGAACTAATATCAATGTGTTTACTTTACGTTTAGCAACCAATGCTAGTGCCGTGACAGTTTTACCAAAGCCAGTAGAAGCTTCCAGTATGCCAACCGATGATTCTAATAACGCATTAACCGCCTTATTCTGCTGACTTTTCAGCTTTCCAGTAAACTTAACTTTGGCAAGGTTGTCACCTGAAAACCGCTTATCATCGAAAATGATTTCAATTTTTTGTTCAGTTAATTGAGCTTCTACAGATGATAAACACCCTCTGGTGTAAAATTAAGAATGTACCTTCAACATGAGCGGCGCAAATATATCTTGGAATGCCAATAGTAGATAAGCGAAGGCCTTGCCGTTTATAAAACTCAGAATTAGAAAATACTGCTAACTGTTTAAGTCTTGATGTTAATTTGCCGGGAAGTTTATCTATAGGAATATAAATCTGATCTGCAATAACTAAGGTTATTTCTTCTGGGCAATTGGCAATCACATCATTATCAATAGAAGAGAGTTTCTTCCAAGGTGTGTCTGCCAAGTCATTATTAGCTTTTTCATCAATTAACGTTATTTCATCCAGCAAGCTATCAAGTGTCGTACTATTAATTTTTTGAATTGAAGCGAGCTTAGCCCACTGGTCTTTATAAGCTATCCCTGAGGAATTTATGAATACACTATTGCCAAGTTTTCTTGGCTCTAGTTGAAGAGGTAATGCTATCAAGTTACCAAAGCCACCTTCTGGCATAACATCTTGATTCGGAAACAAACGATCAAAGCAAGTAAATGAGAGCGCAGGGTACATTTCCATCGCTTTCGTTAATAGCCCATTACCCAACTTTCTAGCTTTGGCTGTTTCAATAGCTTGCGAAAAGAAGATCCATACATGTCCACCATTGCCGCTTCTAGAGCGTTCGATAATGTGAGGTACTTTATAAAAATCACAGGCTTCAGAAAAAGCTTTAACGGAGTGAATCCAATCGTCTTTATCAAAATCAGCAGCAAGAATGTGGGTTGTATTATTCTCTAGAAGTGGGTAAATACCAATCGTTTGATTCCCTTTTAGGTGATCAAATATCGCTTGACCATCATAATGCTTGAATTGTTGATTTGAGCATTCTGTGCAACTAATCCGTGGTTTATTACAAACTTTAGGTTTCCATTCATTCCAACACGCTGGCGAATAACCACTTCGACCATTTTGCGATTCCCAACGAAACGGATAAACGTCATTTCGACCTTTAAAATAAGAAATGAATAAATCGACTTTAGCTTCAGGTGAAACGTGTTGGTTAAAGTGTTTGGCTAGCTCGACTTCTTGTTGTGCAAGAATACTATTACGTTCATTTAACAACGACTCTTTTTCTTCAGCGAGTCGCTGAAGCTGATTATCAATTTCTAAGAGTCTATCTGATAACGAACTGGACACATTTATAACTCAAAAGCAGTTTTAAGATTTTCAGCTCTTAATATTCGCATGATATCAACGTAGTCATTAGAAACGACATAGTAAATAGCATGTTTCCCATACACACTTCGTCTATATCCCTTGCGAATATGAGCAACAGCCTGATAATGCAACGGGTTTTCCGCTATGCTTTGAAACTGAATAATCAACCCATCAACGTATGATTTGGCCTGAGCTAACCCAAAGTTATCAATGCCATATTCAAAAAGCAGCTCGAAATCCTGATCGGCAGCAGAGCTTAATCTATACTTCGCCATTAGTTTGTTTTCGAGCAATCACTGCATTAACAATATCTTCAGGAGAACGAGAGCTAAAACCGCTTTGCTCTGCTTTGATCAGTTCTTGCCTTATAATTTCAACTTCGCTTGTACGCATTTGCTCTTTTCTGATCAAATCTCGTAATAACTCGCTGTCACTAGCATAGTCTCCAGTTGCAAGTTGAGCTTGCATCCATTGTTCTTGTTGATCAGTTACTGTGATACTTTTCTTTACCATTGCCATAATTTACCTCCAATGAAAGAAATCTCGTAAGGATATAATCCTACTTTATACTACCACAATAAAGTTTAGTTCAGAACTGGTAAGAATCAATTTGAGTTACACCATACAATTCATAGGTGGTAACAATATCGGTAAGTTGCTGGTCATGACCACGTTAAAATGGGCACTTATAAAGGGATTACAAGCTAGCCAACGGGGCCTCATAATCGGCAGGTCCCCTGTTCAAGTCAGGGTGGGGCCACCATTTCTTCTTTGAATTTCTTATCTGTATTAAAATTCTTCCCAAGAATATCTTACTCCTACGATAATATTCACTTGCGCTCACTTGCGCGCGCCGCCGCCCTACTATCTTAAACAGTCTTCTTGTCTCTATTGCTAACCTCTTTCAAATACACATCTACAGGCTACATTTACGTAAGCACACGTAAAACGTGTAAAAACACGTAAAAGCCCTTGCCTCATCATCCTCATAAAAGCTCAAATAATGTTTTATTTCATAGAGTTATGTAAGTTCAGATTTACACAAATGAAATAAAGATGAAATAAAAATAGCCAACAATTGCGCTACCTCAGGCAACAGTAATACGACATGCCCAAATAAGCATGCGTGGCTAGCTGAGCACTTAAACCAAACTTTACTTAGAACGGGAAATTCATGAACCATAAAACTCAGTTCAATCGCATCGCGATGGCTGTGGCTTTGTCTATTGGCGTTGCAACAACAGCCGTTGCAGCCACTGGTCAATCATCAGCTATGCGCGGCACCATACTAGGCCCTCAAGGTAATCCCGCAGCAGGCAGTTCAATTACTATTATTCATCAACCTTCAGGAACGGTAAAAGAGACCACCGTAAATGAAGAAGGCGCATTCTCAGCACGAGGTTTACGTGTTGGTGGCCCTTATATGATTATCGTAGAGTCACAAAAGTTCCAAAGCCGTGTTATCGAAGATGTATATTTAGAACTGAATGACACATTCGAACTTGATGCTGCCCTTGAAACTACTTCTGATATAGAGCGTGTAACGGTAACCGGTAGCCGCGACTTTTTCTCAAACAACGGTTCAAATTCAGTATTTGGTGAATCGGCTATTGAGAACATGCCTACCTTTAACCGAGATATAAAAGATATTGTTCGTTCAAACCCGTTAGCGGTGGTAAGTGCCGATGGTGAAGAATTAAGTATTGCCGGCTCTAACCTGAAATATAATACTTTCACCGTTGATGGCGTAGGCGTTAACGACACCTTCGGCCTACAAAGTAACGGTTACCCTACGTCACGCCCCCCAGTGTCTTTAGATGCTATTGGCCAAGTATCTGTTGAGTTTACGCCCTTTACCGCCCGCGCAGGTAAATTTGGCGGTGGTAACGTGAACGTGGTGACCAAATCAGGTACCAATGAATTTCACGGTACGGCATTCTATGAAGAAGTGCCTTTCTCTGGCACCGCAAAAGACACCAAACTTTACAACACGGAATATGACGTCGATAACGATGAATCGTCCTACGGTTTCACTCTTGGTGGTCCATTAATAAAAGACAAACTTTTCTTCTTTGGCTCCTATGAAAAATGGGAAGAAGAAATCGATACCGGCTTTAACTCTTCAGCCTATCCTACAGAGCTCGTAAGCGCGGCAGAAGACGTGATTGCTGCCCTTAGCGATACCTACGGCCTTGAAGATTCAATAGCGGGCGCGCCTGATGCAGACGAAGATGAAAAATACCTCATTAAATTAGACTGGAACATTAACAACGACCACCGTGCCGATTTCACCTACAGCTATCAAGAAAACACAGCGGCACAAAACTACAACGAAGATTCAGATACTATTTTATTAACTTCGAATACCTGGACCCTTGCGCAAAAAAATACTTACTACACTGCCCATGTCTATTCTGACTGGACAAATAACCTTCAAACAGAAGTTAGCCTTTCTTACAAAGAGTTTGAACAAGCCTCTGTCACGGCTTCTGATTGGGGTGAAATAAACGTTGATACCGCAGCGGGCACAGAGAGTGGCTACACCGTAGTAGCAGGCGTAGATGAAAACCGCCATGCAAATGTGCTAGAAAACGAAGTGTGGAACTTTGCATTGCATGCTACTTACTTAGCTGGCGATATTGAATATAAGTTTGGTACTGAAATAGAAAACACGTGGAACTACAACCTATATGGTCGTGATTCTTTAGGCACTTGGTATTTTGACGATACTGAGGCATTCGCTAATCAGGAAATCTCTTATTTCGAATATGCCAACGCGTATACAAATGATGTTCAAGACCTTGCCTATGACGTTGAAAGTACGGTTTACTCACTTTACGGTGATGCTACTTATGAAGTGTTTGACGACTTTACGGTAACCGCAGGCCTTCGCTACGAGTACCTTACCGTTGAAGACTCACCACAATTAAATAGCAACTTCGCTAGCACCTATGGCTTTGCGAATACTGAAAATCTAGATGGCTTCGATATTTTCCTTCCACGCGTAAGCTTTAATTGGGATATCAACGACGACTTAACTCTACGTGGTGGTGCTGGCCGCTTCTACGGTGGTATGCCACTGGTTTGGATATCTAACGCTTACACCACCGATGGTGTAACCAACGACTCAGTAACCTTTTCTAGCCTTGACACAAGCTCGGTAGACTTCACATCAGTTCCTACAGAAGCCCAAAGTGCGTTAATGCAAGGTGCAGGAAGCACGAACTCAATCGATCCAGATTTTGAACTGCCCTCTGATTGGCGCTATCAAATTGCGGCCGACTACACGTTCGACATCCCTACCCTTGGCGACAACTTCGCGTGGACAACTGAGTTAACCTACGTTGACCGCGAAAATGCGGCTTATTGGGAAGACTTATCGCGTATCGATAATGGTAACAGTACCCCAGATGGCCGTATTATCTGGGACAATGTTTACGACGGCACTGAATATGAAGACAACTATGATATTCAATTAACCAACTCGGATGACGGTGGCCGTAGCATTCTGTTTACCACTGCGTTAGCTAAACAATGGGATAACGGCATAAGCCTAAATACATCCTATACCCACCAGGATATTACCGAGGTTAACCCAGGTACAAGCTCAACGGCAGAATCTAACTATCAATATGAAGTAACGGTCAATCGTAACGACCCTACCGTGGGCACCGCTTACTATGAAACCAAACACCGTTTTTTAGTGAACCTTGGTTACACTCATGAGTATTTTGAGGGTTATAGCACTAACTTCAACTTATTCTTTGAACGTCGCTCTGGTCAGCCTTTCTCTTGGGTACTAGGTTCATATCAAAGCGGCGGTTTGGGCGATCAAACTGCGTTTGATGATTCAGATGTGTATCTTCCTTATATTCCATCAGGCGCCAACGATGCTGCCGTAGATTTCGACAATGGCCTTAGCTACGACGAAATTATGGCGATTGCTGAGCAAGCAGGTGTCGCTGGAAACGCTGGCGGATATGTTGGAAAGTACTCGTCAACTCAACCTTGGATCACCACAGTAGATTTAGCTATTTCGCAAGAAATTCCAGGGTTTGTTGAAGGCCACAAAGGTCGTATTTATTTGAATATCGATAACTTTGCGAACCTGTTAAACAGTGACTGGGGTAAAGTGTATGAAATGACTTATCCTCAGCAAATACTGTTTGATTACGACATCAACGATGCGGGCCAATATGTTTATTCTGAGGCATACGGCGGCACAGACACCAGCAACTATGACTCGTTTGATGAAGAGCAATCTACATGGCGAATTAAGGTAGGCGTGAAGTATACCTTCTAATTTTTAAATAAATATATTCATCAGGACAAAGCCAGCTGCATTTAGCTGGCTTTTTTATTTCAGTATTAATGACGCATTTAATATGCTGAGTTTAGCGTCAAAAAAAGTTGGCAAGCTATTTGTAAGTTCAGAGGCAGGTATTGAATAAAAGAGTGCCTAATACGCACTGAACAACGAGATTTTGACACTATGCGCCTACCAACCAAACAACTTATCAGTAAAATTGAAACACTATCTAATGATTTGTCACAAAACCAGCTATCCAACTTTCTTGATATCATTAACGCGATGACTGCACTCGTTGAAGAAGCTAGCGAGTTGAGTAACCACGATGGCGCACCAAAAATCAAAGAAATACCTGCCGCCGGGTCGATTATGCATTGAAGATTGAGGTCATAAACCTATGTTTTTAAATATGCTTATCTTTATGATCTTTACCGGTTAAAGGTCGCTATTACCTATTTGCAATGATCACTCAGCTGCTTTTATAGTTAACGCGGTTTTCTTAACATTATCGTCGTTAGGAAACCGCAATAGGGCTTCTTCAATCAGTATCTGAGCTTTGGCTAGATTTCCATTACTAGCAAGGGCGTAAGCATAGTTGTTTATATAAGCCGCCTGACTTTGACCTACTTGATAGCCCTCTTCAAACCATTTCACCGCTTTCTCTGGTTGTTCATCTAAATAGTAATTCCCCAACAAAAAATAAGCTAACCATTGATTGGGCCACTGCTTTGTAGCAGTTCCTAAAAAGGCAATAGCTTGCTCGTCCTTTCCCACCTCTAACATATCGTAAGCAGCACTAATGTAAGTAAACGAATTCATCTTATCGCTGATTTTATTTGGAGGAACTGGCGCTAATAGCCAATAATTTCCTCTTCCCCATGTTTTTTCAAATAGTTCGAAGGACATGGTGTGATTGGGCGTTAAGCCCGTATGCAAGGTCATGGTGCGAGTGGTTAAATCGAAACCTGTCACTACCGCGTAGTGCCATTGGGGTAGCAGTTGAATAGATAAATTTTGAAATACAATGACAGGTATATCACTACTCACTAACTGCATTAATTTAGTCAGCGTACCCCGTTCGGCATAAGGTAAAAAATCATACTGGCGCGTTGCCGTAATCATTTCTAGCTGTAAGCTTCCTTCTTTATCAGGAATAAATATTTTGGGGGCTATCTCATTCGTACTAATACTGTGCCCGTAATATTCAAATACTTCTGATAGCGTGGTGGGGCCACAGTAAAACTGTTCTTGAGCATAAAATGGGACATTGTTTATGGTATGGCTTAATGGCACTCCAGAAGGTTTTTGTAGCGCTATACGGTCTGCCTGCGGCGTTCCCTGGCACCCACCTAGCAATAAAAAGCCCGCAATAAAGCAGGCTCTGAAAAAAACATCTAATTTCATATTAGCTATTAATTGGACGAATAAAAGGATATACGTCAGTTACGCCTACCAAATCTAAGATAGCGATAATGGCAAGTACAGTAAGTACTGCACCAACAACACCACCGGCAGGTGCATCGTTTAATTGGCTGTTAAGCTGCGCTATTTCACTGTTAGTCATACCGTTTATGCGAGAAATAGCATCGCCCTGTGTAACACCCAGACTTACCAGTTTTTCTTGCACATCAGCGCGGCTAACCATTTCAATGAGTTGCTGTTTGTTGTAGGCGTGCGATTGTGCCTGCATCACGTTGTGAGAAGTCACCGCTTCAGCATGTACCGTTCCAGTAGTAACAACAAAAGCGGCCGCAGCACCAACCAACAATTTAGACATATAATTCATAGGGGTTCCTTTTCTCTTTATAAAATCTACAACATTAAATCTTATACAAACAAAATGAAAAATAGGTTCAAACGATACAAGAGTCAGCGGGCTTAATTTTTCAATATTGGGCGTTGAATGTGAATATTAACTCTAGATCTTTACCATCAAGTATTTTAAAGATAGTGAAATAGGTTTACCCTTCTAGGCATAACAATTAAGAGTAACCAACTGTTCTCACAATGCGCTTTTTTGCTCTTTCGGCCGTTTTTCTTCTAAGCTCACTTATTTCAGGATTAGTAAGTGGAAACGTTATTACCACATCATCAATAACGCTTCATACTGACGACCACAATTTAACGAACAGAATTAATCAACCACATGCCCCCTTTTCCGCAAGTGTGGATACGGCGCAATTATTGGTTGATGCCTTAGGCTACGATAAGCCTATTTTAGAAGTCTCACTCAAACGTTCATTCCAACAGATAGAGAATGGCGAATCGGTTTGTGTTATCAACAAGATAAAATCAGCCGAGCGAGAAAAGAAGTACACAATTTCTTTGCCGCTTAACTTTTTTCAAACCCAACGGTTATATCAAGCTTTCCTCACTGCCGCCTTTGGCTCCAGCGCTACTAAACGAGAATGGCGAAATAGTCAGCATTCATAAAGTACTAGACGCGTTTAAAGTCTCGGCCATTGTGCTGCCAGAAACCTATTCTTACGGTGAGCGGGTAGATGATGACTTACGTAAAATAGACGATAAACAAATTATAACCGTAAGCAACCCTACATTTTTCTCGCGTTTTACGAAAATTATTGCTGCTGGCAAAGCTGATTTCGCCCTTATATTCCCCGCGTCTTTGTATCGACCATTCGGCAAAACTAAGCCTATTGAAATGAGAAGTTACGCGATTGCGAACAACCCAAAGTTCGTTTCTGGGCACGTTATCTGCGGTAAAACACCTGAAGCACTTGCCTTTATTGAGAAAGTAAACGAGGCGATAAAAAGCATTTACGCCAACCCCATTTTTATCGAAGCACACACGAAATACCTTCCTGCAAAGGCGAAAAAGATAGTCGAACAAGAAATACGGCAACAGGTAGCTAACATCCTGTAGGTTTTTTCCTATCACACCGATTCATTCTTTCAATTTTCGCCACAGTAAAGTTGTCTTTATACTTGTTTAAATCAACTCAACAGATTTAATAAACAGGTCAACGAAATGAATTCCTCTGCTGCGCCCACGTCCTTTCCTCTTTATGCCACCAAGCGCCCTAAACTTGCGCTTATCGCTGAAGGTGGTGGGCAGCGAGGGATCTTTACCGCTGGCGTATTAGATGCTTGGCTTGAAGCAGGTTACGACCCTTTTGACATGTTCATTGGCACGTCTGCGGGCTCACAAAACTTAACCAGTTTTTTAGCCCGCCAGAAGGGTTATGCGAAACGTTTAATTCGTGGCTTGTCTCGGCATAAGCGATTCTTCCAATTAGGCCGCGGCTTAATGGGCAAACATATTGTCGATTTGGATTGGTATTTTGAGAAAACGAAAGAAGCGAACCGCATTTTAGATTTCAAGGCCGCGAAAGAAAGCTTAGGCAATAGAGAGTTGTTAATTACCGCCACAAATTCTCGTGATCGTAAGCCTTATTTTTTAAGCCCCAAAGGCAGTGGTAATCAATGGCGTGAACTATTGAAAGCCTCTAGCGCTCTACCCTTTTTATACAAACAAGGCGTAAAGCTTACTACTGAATACAACGCGGTTTCGGTTAGCGAGAACAAAGCGAATTCGCTTCCTCAAGCACAACCTGAATCAGATTATTATTTAGATGGCGGCTTAGGAGCCCCCTTGCCTGTCCGTGAAGCTTACGAACGGGGTGCCAGAAAAATCGTGGTTATTCGTACTGGCGATGTGAATTTTCAAGCTCAATCAGCATGGCTTCACAAATTAAAATCACTGGTGTGCGCAACGGGACATTGCCCAAAAACAATTAACTACCTGGTTCAGCATGAACAAGCGTACCAGCAAGAGTTAGCGTTTATTGCTAATCCACCAGCGGATGTGGAAATTATTCAAATTTTTGCAGGCACTAAATTACACAGTAAATTACTGGGCAGTGCGGATAGCGATCTTCGCCACGACTATAAAATAGGCGTTGATGCAGGACGAGATTATTTATTTGAACATGGCGAACTGAATTTACCGATTGGCGATACATCTTTCGATACGAGTAATGATGATTTGAGCCGCGACATAATACCTAATTCGGCACATATACAGCACAGCGCTACACAGTTCGAAAAACAGCGCTTGTCAGCATAACCGGCTTGTTGTGTGAAATTAGGTGAAAATATCGTGAAAGGTATTAATGCCATATAAGGCTTTAAGTAGGCTCTAAGTAGACTTAAAGAATGCAAAGCGCTAAGTAATTGCCTAATACACAATAAAAAGCGTTTACCTTTCGGTAAACGCTTTTGATCGTACTAGGTTAGTGACGTATTAGATGAGGTTCGTTGCAATAGCGCCTGCTACTGTTGCAGATGCAAGTGAAACTAGCGCACTTGCAAATAACCACCACGCTGCCGATGCTGCAGTTGCTCTTACCGCTTCCGTTTCACGCAATGCCATGTCCTTCATTTGTGTTACACGGCTATCGATTTCATCTTTCATCGATTCCAACTTAGTAATCAGCTCTTCGCGTGCCTCATTGTACTTAGCAATATACTCGTCAATGTCTTCATTCGATAAGCGGTCATTGTTGGTCAACAATGCGCGAAGCGATCTCTCATCCATCTTCTTCATTCTGCTAAGTGCGATTTCTGGCGCATCAGTTGGATTGTCCAGCATATCCATGAAGTCAGATTTCAAATTGCGATACGCAAGTTCAGGTCTATCTAAGCTATCGAACCACTTTTGAATACGCTGCTCTAACTGGCTACGCTTAGCAGGAAGATTATCAACCTGTTCTTCGTATGAATCTTCATTACTTTGAAATTTAGCCACTACTTTGTCGTAAGTACTTAGTAGCTTTTCAGTTTTTGATGAGTCCATTTTAGGGTGGCTTTCAATAAGCGCTTTTAATGTATTTCTATCTAATTTAGATGCTCTGTTTGAAATGATGCGCTGCGCATTTTTGGGGTTATCAAAAATAGCATTCATATCTTCCTGAAGTTTCTCAGGGGTAATTTCTTCTTGATCAGATTCATCTAAATATGATGAAAACTTAGCGCGATATTGGCGCCCTTTTTCTTCATCACCCGGTGAAAGTTTATCAAACGCGTCTGTTGCTCTATCTTGATTAGAACTGTTATTACTAATAGCACCTTTAATATCATCGTATGTTGAAGCAACTTTTTTCTTTTGGTCTTCATCCAAAGAAGGTCTATTACTAGCAATATCTAAAATGAGCTTACGAAGCGTATTAGAGTCATTCATCTCTAACTTTTCTTCCACTTCAATTTCATTAATCAGCTTTTCCATTTCTTTGCGTAAATCTTTAGCTGAGAACTGAGATTGTGTTGCTCTGTCTATATATTGCTTTACCTTTTTATCAAAATCTGACGTATTAAATTCACTTCTTACCTCTTCGTGAATAGCTTTCACTGTTTCCTTTGCGAAGCTTTGCGCTTTAGCTTGTTCGCTTTTCGCAAATCCACTGATAACGGTATCACTGGCTCCGGCTATACCTTTACGAAGAAAACTTAAAAGGTTTCCACACACTGCAGTGGTTAGTTTGATATCTACAACAACTGCCGTTATAAAAAATAGCGCCCATACCACTACGCCTAGAATTGCGCCATTTAGTACTGTACTTACTAAGCTTAATTCAATAGCAAGGTAAGTGGCGATGAAAAGCGAAATCGACATAGTTACGATAGTAAAGATACCTAACGCTGCTGAAAGCTTCTGGCCTGCCTTTTTCGTTGAATAAGACGAGTCGCTAGCGCTACTGCTATCGCTGGTGTCCTGAACATCTCCAATAGCACTAATACCTGAAGCGATGGCTAAATTGCTTAGTAGAAACTGAATCCCCACTGCAATAACAACGCCAGCAATAACGCTTACAAAAAAGTGACCAGAAAGTGATGTAGGAGAGCTTGCAACGATAGTTTGAGCTGTCGCTAACCCAGGTAACACTGAGAGTACAGAGGTGAGAAGTAACAAACAGATTTTGCGCATGGTGAATCCTTATTCCAATGAGAGAAGATCTAGTGAAAGAAAATGCAATGTTGTCCATTCATGGGTCAGCAAATTCAATACCAGAGCGGCTAAGAGCCTTTAAAACTTCCGAAAATTAGTCTGTAAGCTATTGTTTAACGCCTTTGTATTAACGTTTTAACGATAGAAGGTGAAAGTGAGCAAGCTAGAAAAAATATGACCGAGTATGAATTAAAGATGGCCTTTATGAAAAGTTTACATTTCTTTACTGTAATAATTCCGCAAATTTAAACCAATATAGCTAGCTTATAAAAATCACCCTATCCCACTTCTTTTTTTGACAACATCATGGCCACTCTAAATATCTTTTATACAAACCAAGAAAAACCAAAAATCACACTTTAAATAAAATAATAATTAGCGTGATTATATTTCAACTCGCTGCAAATAATTTACACATTAAATATAATAAAAGTTAAGAATTAAAATAAACTTCAACGCTATTAAAAAGTAAAAAAAACCTTATTTAAAAAATCACATATTTACAAAAAGCTTTGTAAAAAAATAACTTAACCCTGATTTTAAGATAAGAAAAGCGCCAAGTAATTGGTGTTGCATTTCCCTAGGTATGCAAGTTGCTTTAACTAGGTTGCTTCATCTAATTTGTCTTAACGATGTAGACAAGATTTTAAAGGTAGTTAAATTTAACATCAGAAGGAACAATCTAATGAACAATCGAAATAGACAGTCAATTTTTTCAAAGCCTACTGTAATCGCCAGTGTTATTGCGTTAACCCTAGGTGGTAGCGCATTTTACGTATCTGCTCAGGAATATAACGAGGCTACAAATTCCGAAATAGAAGTTGTGAAGGGTAAGACTGATGTTGAAGTTACTCAACCAGCGCCATCTGTAGACGTAAATCAAAAGGATCCAGAAGTTGATGTTGCCGTTGGTCAAGCGAAGGTCGATGTAGAATATCAAGATCCTGAAATTAGAATTCAACAGCAACAGCCTGAAGTTGAAGTCGTTCAGGCTGAGCCGCAAGTTAGCGTGGAAACCGCTGAACCACAAGTGACCGTAAACCAAGCAGAACCAGAAATAGTCATAGAGAAAAGTGAGCCTGAAATAAATATCGTTAGACGGGACGAAAACGGCGATATTCGCAAAGACAGTGATGCCGCTTATGTCAAGCATTTAACTGTTCAAGAGCTAGAAGACAAAGACATTGTTGGGCCCAATGGCGAAGAAGTCGGTTCTATAGAAGAGGTGGTTAAAAGTAACCAAAACGAAGAGCTGGCGCTGGTAGTGGAAAGCGGCGGTGTAATGGGCGTAGGCTCTCGTAAAAGCGTGCTCCCGTTGAGTGAAGTATCTCTGGAAAATGATGAAATTGTATGGAGTTCTGAAAAGAAGGTAGAGCAGTTGCCTGAATATTCAGATAGTCAGTTTGTTTCTATCCAACAAAAAGGCCAAACCATTGAAGACTTTTTAAGCGGTGAATAATTTAATAGCTTATTTAAAGACAACTTTTACAGCTTAAGAGGACATATATTATGAAATTCAATAAATTAAATACCGCTCTAGCACTCACGCTAGTAGCTACGTCACCTTCAATTTTTGCTCAAGAGATGGCTTCTGCTGAAAAGCAAAAGACAAACTATGACGCCGTAATCCAGCAGTACGATGTGAACAAAAACGGCGAACTAGATAAAGATGAGCTACAAGCTTATATGACAGAAAGCCAAACCAAATCTACTGAACGAAAGGGTGATAAAGTTTCTGTAACTCAGAAACCGGCAATAGTTACCATCAATCAAAAACCGGCTCAAATTACGGTGACACAACCTAAACCTGAGGTATCGATTACCACAAACGATCCTGATATCTCTATTCAACAGCCAGAACCGGAAGTTACGGTTTCGCAGGCAAAGCCTAAAGTAAACGTGAAATCGGGGAAACCAGCGGTTGATGTTAAACAGGATGATCCTGAAGTAGCGGTAAAACAACCCGAACCCACGGTTGATGTTGAACGCGAAGACATTTATGTGGAAGTAGACGACAATTAATACAAAGTGAGTCCACATGCGTTTTAGCCTGAGGTTATTTTTGGCTAAAATACATTCTTAGCATTCTTAGTATCCTTAGCGTTAGGGGGTAAGTCATATTACCCCCTTTTCGCTAAGTCATACGCCGTAGCAATTTTTCTAAAGTTTCATAGTATCGACAATACACGCAACCTACTCCCAAAAGATTATAAGGGCACGAGCCATTGATATCTCTGTTGCGTCCCGCTTTAATTGCTTATTGATTCACTACAAATTTGTGAAGATACAGCCAATAGCTCAAAATTTCCTCGACACAGCGGCCGTTATTCCTTATAGTGCGCGCCCAAAGCTTACTCGTACAAAACGCATTTTTTTGCGTTAACTACCAAGCTATCTTTTCTTCTGATTTACCCGCTGGATACCTGTTTTGATTACCACCGCCAATATCACCATGCAGTTTGGTTCTGCACCCTTGTTTGAAAATATCTCTGCCAAATTTGGTAACGGCAACCGCTATGGCCTTATTGGCGCAAACGGTTGCGGCAAGTCTACCTTCATGAAAATTTTGAGCGGTAAGTTAACGCCAAGTGCCGGTAACGTGTCTATGGCGCCAGGTACCAAACTCGGTATCTTAAGCCAAGACCAATTCGCCTTCGAAGAATTCAGCGTAGTTGATGCCGTTATTATGGGCGACCGTGAATTGTGGGAAGTCAAAAAAGAGCGTGACGAAATATACAGCAAGCTAGATATGAGTGAAGAAGACGGCATGCGCGTGGCCGACTTAGAAACCCAATTTGCTGAAATGGATGGCTACACCGCAGAAGCCCGCGCTGGCGACATCCTGAACGCAGCAGGTATTGAAGAACACTACCATTTTGGTTTAATGAAAGAAGTGGCGCCAGGTAAAAAAGTACGTGTTTTATTGGCCCAAGCTTTGTTTGCCGACCCAGACATTTTGCTTCTCGACGAACCGACCAACAACTTGGATATTTACACCATTACGTGGTTAGCCGATGAGCTAAATAAACGTAAATCCACCATGCTGATTATCTCGCATGACCGCCACTTCTTAAACTCAGTATGTACTCACATGGCTGATATCGATTACGGCGAATTACGTGTTTATCCAGGCAACTATGATGCGTTCATTGAAGCATCAATGTTGGTTCAAGAGCAGTTACTTAATGAGAACGCAAAGAAATCTGCTGAAATTGAAGAACTTCAAGGCTTCGTAGCGCGTTTCTCTGCTAACGCCTCTAAAGCGAAGCAGGCGACCTCTCGTGCTAAGCGCTTGGAAAAAATTGAGCTAGCTGAAGTTAAATCTTCTAGCCGCCGCAAGCCTTATATTGTGTTTGAACAGCACAAGAAACTGCATCGCTTAGCCATTACGCTAGAAGATGTAGGTCATGGCTACCCAGACCTTCCGTTATTTAACAACGCTAACTTATTGTTAGAAGCAGGCTCTCGCCTTGCTATCATTGGTGAAAACGGCGCGGGTAAAACTACCCTCTTAAAATGTTTAGTTGATGAATTATCACCTGAGCACGGTACGATAAAGTGGGCTGAAAATGCCGCTATTGGTTATATTCCACAAGATAGCACCAAAGATTTTGACTGCGATTTAAGCTTGTTTGATTGGATGAGCCAGTGGCGCTTGCCTAAGCATGACGACTTGCAAGTTCGTGGCATGTTAGGCCGCTTATTGTTTAGCTCAGACGACTTTAACAAGAAAGTTGCAGTATGTTCTGGTGGTGAGAAGAACCGCTTGTTGTTCGGTAAGCTGATGCTACAAGACATCAACGTATTGGTAATGGACGAGCCTACCAACCACTTAGATATGGAATCTATTGAAGCGCTGAACAATGGCCTTTATAAATTCGACGGCACGGTTATTTTTGTAAGTCACGACCGCGAGTTTGTGTCATCACTGGCCACGCAGATTATCGAAATAAAAGATAACAAGCTTAACCACTTTGAAGGTAACTACGAAGAGTTCTTGGCGCATAGCGAAGGCAAGTAGCCTTTAAAGTAGCCTTTAAAGTAGCCAATGTTATTGCTAAAGCCCAGCATGGTAAATTTACCTTGCTGGGCTTTTTAATATAGGGGACTTTTTAATATGGGAGGCTTTAAACACTACAACACCAACACCTTTTTTACTGTTTTTCTAACAATACAATTCCATGCGAAAAATCGGGCAATACTTGCTATACCGGCGTCTTTCGTAAATGCAAAAAAGCGCGCTTTAACTCGCTTGTACGCCAGCTCTCTATTTTCGTATTTCACATCAGCCATAGACGCATGATTTAAATGCGATGAATCTAAAAACTGCTGAATACTGTGATGATCACGCTTTTCAATGTTCAGTGGTAATTGTTTTTGAATTACGCCTTCATCGCGCTGCTTATCTAAAATACCATTAATGGTCAGCATGGCATTTAACCTGCCCCGTTCGTAATCATATTGGCGAAAGCGTTCATCAAAGAAGCCTAAAAATGCGCCTAGCAACTCACCACTAAGCTCGTCTTTTTTAGCCGTAATGGTATAGATGGTTTTTAAATTGGTTGGGCCTAACCCCGCGGCATGTTCTAGCACCGCAATGGTGTCTATCCATAGCTTAAAGTGGCTTGGTGGAAGTGGTTTTTCTTCTACATCTACACGATATTGAGTAGCGAGTCGGGCAATATCGGCGGCATATTCAAGTGTATTTCCACCATACACCACGGCGATCATTGAATCTATAATGGCTTGCTCTGCGAACACCTCTTCGCTGGTCGCGCTATACAGTTTTTCTCGTAAGGTGTCGGCTTGATGATCTAACCTAAGCACCTTTTCGTTGTCTTGCTCTTGCAGTAGCCACTCTTGAAACCCGCTTTGAAGGTACACGCTATTGAGCATTTGCTTGGCACTTTGTGCAAAGGATGCTGTTGTTGCATCAAATTCTGGATTGGCAGCACTCTCCCTAGGGTTGGGTGAAATGTAAAAGTAAAAGCGGTTTTCATAATCGGTATAGTTTGTATCGTTTTGTTCAGCCAATGATACTGCCATCCCCAAAGGGTAATTATTAAACGCCCCACCATCCATAAAGCTAAAGATACTGTCTTCAAATTTTACAGCGCCTCGACCGCTGTAATCGCCATGTAGCCAACTTCGGGAGAGTGACACCGGCGAGAACGCTACAGGGAAGGCACCACATCCTCGTGCCGCGGAACTAATCTCGTTCCAAATAGCCTGGTTATCGGTTGTGTTGTCCAGCGTAGCGGTATACCTGTCTTGGTGGCGCGTTTGGGTGAACTTTCCTTGGCCTAAAGTTTCCGTTAAATAAGCAAACGTATCTACCTCATAATCGACGCCATTGAGGTTAGACATGGCCAGCCCTAACCTGATAGAGGTAGCGCTGGCAATGTGGGGCGTTTGAACTAGCGGTGTTTCTGCTTGTGCTGGTGGAGAGTTAGGTGCTGATGATTTTACGTACCGGCTATTAATCAGCTTATCAGCAATGGTTTTTACAAAGCCATTTGAGAGCAGTGAATTTTTGGCATTGTCTCCCGGCAAGGGCGTTAACAACCCGTTGATATCAACCGACTTCACCCATGCTTCGTAACCCACATTGGTATTTTCGCCCGATAAGGCGTCGCCATCATATAAGAGTTTCTGCGCTATCATTGCGGCGGTCATGCCACCAGCACTAGCGCCAGTAAGCACATCTATTTCAATTTTTGGGTTGGCAGGGTTTTCGTTATGTTCTTTTAGCGCTTTAATAATTTCATAAAGCGTACCCGCTTCATAAGAGCCCAAAGAAACGGCGCCTGATATGGCAATTGCAACGCGGTAGGTCATGTTACGCTCCAGAAAATTCAATATTTTTGAATCACCGAGAAGGCAGTCTCAGAACGCTGATCCACAGCACTTTAGGGTAATATACGCTTGAAGCTTGGGTTATTGAAGCCTTCCTTTTACCCAAATATTGGCTAACGTAATAGTATCATCCACTAATAATACATTAGCATACTGCCCTGCTGCGAGACTGCCTAGTTTATGCTGCATTCCCATGAAGTTTGCAGGCGTACTACTTGCCATTGCACTTGCTTGGGTTAAGCTTACGCCTAAATCATGACAAGTATTTGCCACAGCCCCATGCATATCTAAGCATGAACCGGCCAATGTGCCATCAGGGGTGGTGAGTTTACTGCCACTGCGCTTAATTTCTGTATTGAAAAAAGCCAGCGTGTCTAGGTTGCTCCCCACATGCGCCATGGCATCGGTCACCAACATTATCTTTTCTTTACCTTTAACCTTTATCGCCAACTCAGCACTTTTAGGGTGTACGTGATGGTGATCCACAATTAACCCACAATACGCACTATCATACAACAACGCTGCGCCCACAGCACCTGGCGCCCGAGAGGTAAACGCTGACATTGCATTATACAAATGGGTGAAACCACTCGCCCCAGCGTTAAGTGCATCGCTTACTTGTTCAAAGCTAGCATTGGTGTGCCCTAATGCAACCAATACCCCTTCTGCCACCATTTCTTTAATAAAACTGGGGCTCACACTTTCAGGGGCCACCGTTAACAGTACCTTGCCAATATCCTTTCTGCACAAGGTCGCCAGCTCACTATCATGTGGCGTACGAATAAAGCTTTCTTCATGCACGCCTTTTTTCGCAGTACTTAAAAACGGGCCCTCATAATGGATACCCTCAATATTAGGATGATTGTTGGCAATGGCTTCACTTACCGCATCGGCGGCGTTAGCCATAGTGGTCGCATTATCGGTAATGAGTGTAGGCAACATACTGGTAGTGCCGAACTGCAAATGCGCATTCGCCATGGTTTTTAGTGCATCGTACGTGGGCGTATGATTAAACAGTATCCCCCCGCCACCATTTACCTGTGTATCTATATACCCAGGAATAAGCGTACCTGCGTACTTTTCTGCAAGCTCTTCCTTTGTGGCATCTTGAATGCGTTGGATCACGCCCTGTTCTATACATAGGGTTTTATCAAACTGAATGCCTGCGGGTGTCAGTACTTTGTCTGCGGTAATTGTTTGCATTAAGCCAGTGCTACCTGTTGTTTTGCGTATTGAATAACCCCTGCTTGAGGTGACGATTTGGGTTCAATAAGCCTAGTTTGAAGATCAGCACTTAATAACGGCTGATACACATGACTTAGCCCACCGACTAAGCAAAGGGGCAAATCCTGATTATTGGTGAATGTTTTTTCATTAGGTGCCTTGCAGGTAAGTGTTTGACCAACATCGTTGAGGTAGCTAGCCCCTTGATGAATAAGTGCCCCGGCCGCGGCGCAACCTTTTTTATAGGCTGCCACCACACTGGGGGCCAATGCACCAAACTCTCTTCCTTTAAACCCCGCCACTTTTGTGACCAACTGTTGTGGGTTTGATACGGCTAAAGTATCGCAAATAGATGCAAACAAGAGGCTATGAGGAATAAGTTCATCAAACACCAACAAGCTGTGTTTAACCGCCTCAAGGCCTAACCAACCGCCACTAGCATTGTCGCTGATTGGAAGCCCATAACCGCCTTTGTCTTTAAAATTGTGCGAATTAGTACTGGTACCAGTGCCAGTAAAAACTGTAGCCGCCGATCCAGTGCCGCAAATAATTAATGCACCGGCATAGCCGTTATGAGCGCCAAGACAGGCGGCATGTAAATCACTGATGACAGTTACGCTTTTGAAGGGGTGGTGTAAACTTAAAAACTGATTTAATGCGCTGGGAATATTTGCACCAGCAAGCCCTGCGGCAAGGTGTATTTGATTGAGCTTGATTGCTGGGTTGGTAGGTTTATTTGTCGCGCTACTGGGCTTATCTATTGCGCTAATGGGCTTACCTACTGCGCTAATTGACTTATCTACTGCGCTAATGGGCTTTATTGCGCTAATGGCTTTTTCACTAGCATCGATAATTGACTGCATTGCGGCAGCGGCATTGGTCATAATATTGGCAGAACCAGCGTCGGCGTAGCTTAATACGTTACCGTGCTCATCCTCTAACTGCACTCTGCAGTGAGTACCGCCGCCATCCACACCAATATAATAACTCTGCTCTACCATTTACTCTTAATTTCCATTTTTGTGCTGTCATCAGTGGTACTAGGGTGTACTGATTGAAGCCATTTGCATGGCGATTATTCTGCGCCGTATTTAACGTGTTGAAGCTTCATTTAACGGTATTTTATCATAGCTTCACTCTCAACCAACAAAAAGCAAAAGCCATCCATTTTCATCACTTTGTAGCGTTTATTCATTACTAAGTATGACTCAGATATCCATATGGTTGTCACAATTAACGGTCACACTGTATTGATACCTATATCGGCTTTAACAAGGATAATATCCAGTGTTACTTTCCCATAGTAAACAGTTTCTCTTTGTACACATTGCTAAAACTGGTGGTACAAGTATTCGTGAGGCGCTGTCACAGTACCGCTGGGGACACCGCTATGCCGTAGCACAGTTTATCAGTAATAAAATGAGTCAGTTTTGTGGGCATAAGATTGGTAGCCGCTTTCCCCGGCATTCTCGCATTATTGCGGCAAAAGAAATGCTCCCCGAAGAATACTTTAATGGGTTGTACAAGTTTTCGGTGGTGAGAAACCCCTGGGACTTGCAGGTAAGCTCCTATCATCACATTAAACGCGAACGACCTCAGGTGATGGAAGGTCATGATACCTTCGAGCGCTTTATGCGATGGAAATTCAACCCTGAGCGTCCATATCAATACCACATAGACACATCACTGCAATTGCAAAGCGATTACCTTGTGGATTTACATGGAAATTTGCTGACTGATTTTATTGGTCACTACGAAAATTTACAGGAAGATTTTGATGCTATCTGTTCGCACTTGTCTATTCCCCCGTCAACACTTCCCCATAAACGTAAAGCGACAGATAGAGGCAGCTATCAAGCGTATTACACGGACGAACTGAAGCGCTTAGTGGATAACCACTTCGCAAAAGACATTCAATTGTTGGGTTACCGCTTTTGATGTTAGCGAAAATGCTTAAAGATGTATAAGCCCAATGTGAAACACCATTGTATTACTTGACTAAGCCAGTTCAATAAACCAGTTCAATAGGCCGGTTCAATTAGCAAGAGCTCATTAAGCCAGTATCATTGAGTCAGCGCCCTATTTATATTGGATGGTATTAGATGGGTTGTGATACTTCAGTGTGGCGCGCTTTCTTTTGTTCATACATCAGGAGATCCGCCTCTTGGAGCAAGGCATCTAAGTTCTTGCACGACGTATCAGTTACCACTGCGCCTACACTCGCCGTAACCGGAATTTGAGCATTAGGCGTTTGAATAGTTAGGTTACTTAAGCGCGCTTTTATTCGCCCCACCAACCGTTCAGATTGACTACGGCTGTGGCAATAACTTAGCACCACAAACTCATCACCGCCTAACCTACCTACCACATCTTGTTCTCGACATTGACGTTTAAGAATTTTCGCCAAGATGCGCAGTACATCATCGCCTGATTGATGCCCAAAAGAGTCATTAATTCGCTTGAAGTTATCTACATCGATAAACATTAAAGTGATGTAACCGCCTTGACGATTGAAGTCATCTAAGAGTACTTTTGCGGCCCCCTCCCAACCGTCACGGTTGAGAATATGACAAAGCGGATCGGTAGCGGCACGCTTAAATGCTGCCATCCTGTCATTATCAAGCTTCTTCACTTTTTGCGCTGCAGCAAACGCAAAAATTAACGCCTCTATTGTCACCGCGATAATAAGCCCGTAGCGCTGAAGGAACGGGCTGAAGTCTTTCAAATAGAACCTGGCTAGCATGGCAAGTATAATTGTCGAGACACCCAGCAGTACTAATTTTGCGCAGTGTACTTTATGATACGCCGCATAAAGTATTGCTAATAAAATACCGACCATGATAACCAAGGTTAGTTTCGACATGACTATGTTTACCATCATGCCCACGTCACTACTTAACACTATTTGCACGCTCACCAAAGCTAATATTATTAGCGATAAATAGTGTAGTGCGCTTCTTTGCCACTTTTTTAACAACGCTTTAAAATCGAGTAATTGATCTAAAAAGCGTAAAGAAGCAAAGATGGTCAGCCCGGCAAAAAGCACGCTTAACTGTACGCTATTTAGAACGCACATTGGGCAATAATGTGTAAAATATCCCTTCCTGCAACAAGAAAAAGGTGGCTGCACTTGCCACGTATGAACTGTAAGAATAGAACCCAAAACTTCGCATGCTATTGCCTAATACCCCAACATAAATAGCCAGCGCAAAGCAGAAGCCAGCAAATGCACTCAGTGTTAAGGTATGAATAGTATTAAATGCGTAGAACTCAGGTACTGAGGATAGACTCGGGTACAGTGCCCTACCGTACTGGGCTTCTATATCTAAGTAGTAAGACGCTGCGCCAGTGGGAAGCATATAGGCATGCCGCGCGCTAGGTAGCTCGATTGGTAGCGTTAAAGTAGGTGCTGCTGAGCTCTGGGTTTCGAAGGCGCCTGTTATAGAAACATCAGCCTCTAACCGATACAGCATGGCTTTATTTACGAAGTTGCGGGGAAAATGGAAAATATGCGGTTGCGCTAAATCACAATGTAGCGTTAAACGCTGATCGCCTTTCACCATGGGAATAGGTGTACCCACTTTGCTGTTTAATGGTGAGGTAATGACACACGAGGCGTACACACACTCACACACTAAAACACACAAAGCAGCAATCAGTAATTTTACTGACCATCTTGCATTCAGGTCGCACATGGAAGGTTACTCGCCCCCAACAATCTGTACTGATGCAAGATCCAATTTGCGTGGAATTACCTTATAAACTTCACCCTGACTAAACAATATGCGCCGTTGAAATTACAACACAGATTAGTCGGCATCACCCCTAAAACCGCCGTGTTGTATGCGATAGTTCATTAAAGGCTATTTTTAGTGTAGCTTCAAAAAACTAAACCTGCCAAATATCCGTCAATTTTCTGTCGCTGAGTAACATTTTTCCAGCGCACTTAACCCAACGCCATTTCGTTTTATTACTTTAAGCTGGGTAGGAATACGTTCTTTCATCGCTTCTATGTGGCTAATAACACCAATCATTTTACCGCTAGCGTTTAGGTTATCTAATGCGTCTAAAGCAACATCTAAAGTTTCGGCATCTAGCGTACCAAAACCCTCATCGAGGAAAAGAGAATCTATACTCGTTTTAAAACTCACTAAATCAGACAAGGCCAGCGCTAACGCTAAACTCACCAGAAAGCTTTCGCCTCCCGATAGGGTTTTAGTATCGCGCACCACATCCCCCTGCCACGTGTCTAATACACTTAAACCTAAACTGTCTTTTGTGTTGCGGGTAAGCTGGTAACGCCCGTGCAACCTATCGAGTTGTTGATTGGCTAAACGAACTAAATTATCTAGCGTTAAGCCTTGTGCAAATCGTCTAAATTTATCGCCGCTGGCAGAGCCAATAAGAGAGTGCAAATAAGCAATATCATCATACGATGTTTCAAACTCACGCATTTCATTGATTAAGCTTTGCTGTTTTTCAATCGCCTGCCTATTACTCTCTAACTGTTGAGATAGTTGCCCTTGTTGTGCCAGTAACCGATCTTTTTCATCATCTTTCTCATTCAAACTTGCCTGTGTCGCTTCTGCAGTTGATTGTTGCCATTTCGTGGCGTGCTCATGTGCTAGTAAAGTGCTGTGCTTTTGCGTGGCGGTATTTAATAACAACTGCGCATTCTGCTGCTCACGCTCAATTAATTGCTTCCTTTGAAGTAAACGCTGGCGTTCCTCATAGGGCAATAATGCACTTAAAAATTCGGTTTCATCAGCAAACGGGCTTTGGCTTAATGCGGAATCGAATTCGACTTGCTTTGCTTCTTTGGCTTGTTGTTTTTCTTCTAACTCTGCAGTGAGTATTTTTAGTTGGGCGGTAGCATTTTCTAATGCTCGCTGCGCCTCACGAAGAGCAGTGTCACATTCTTTATAGCGCTGCTCTTTTACCGATAGGGTGTGCTGAATTTCACGTCTAGCAGCGCCAATATCCCCTTGGGGGAACAAATCATGACGTTTAGCACGTTGCGCTTCACGCTGGGCTTCAATTTCTTGAATACGTGTAGTGTATAATTGGGCTTCTTTATCTGCAGCCGCTTTAATTTCACTTTGCTCTACCAATTTATCTTTAAGGGCTTTTAACTCGTGAGACAAGGTACTGTGCAGATGAGTTTTCTCTTGAAACACTTCCACATCCTTGTGTTTCTGAGCAAGCCACTCAGTGATATTGGCATCTGGTGTTAAACCCACGCTTTCAATCTCATTAATAAGCGTGCTGCGATTATGGGCAAGTGCGCTCTCAATACTAGATTTAGTCGTGTGGAAGTCGTTTAGTTGCCCTTCTAGTTGCGAGACTTTTGCCGTTAAAAGCGCCATCTCACTGTTTATTGATTCTATTTGCTGTTGATGCAAAAGCGTCTTATTTTTGGCTTCGGCTAATTTTTCCTCGCTAGCGTGTATATTGCTAAACTGGGCGTTTAAGCGAGATTGACGTGCTTTGCAGTTCAGCTGAAGCTGGTGAAAAGACTCAACATCTGAAATAACAACGCTAGCATTTAAAGACGACATAGCCCCTTGCCAGTCGGCTTCAAGTTGAGAAAAGGCTGCGAGTGCTTCTGCGATCACCTTCTCGCACTGCTGTTTTTCGAACTCGGCGGTAATGATTTGCTCTCGCTTTTGCGTACCTAGTTTCTCTATATTTTCAAGTGAGCGGGTTAGTTCGTCGCGCTTGGCAATGGTTTCAGGCACATCAATATTCATCAAAGAAGCATCGTGCTCAGTGGCGCCGCACAAAGGGCATGCCTCACCTTGTGAAAGCGTTTGGCGTAAATGCGCAAGCTCGGCATCTAACTTAATTAACGACTCAACGTCTTTTAAATGGCTTTGCGTGGCTTTGTAACTTGCCGCTAACTCTGCCCGCTCTTGTTTAAGGGTTTCTATATTGGATAACAATGACGTTAGTCTTTGCGCCTTTTCAGCATGGCTATTTTTATGATTGATATAAAGCCGCTGCCATTGTTCGCACGACGCAAGAACTGGCCAGTTATTATTAAGTACTGTGATATCTGCATTCACGCTGGCTGTATCACCATTACTAAGGAGTTGATTGAGGCTAGATTCACACAGTGAAACGTTATCTGCGCTTTGTTGATGTAACGCCACCACATTAGTTTTGGCGTGTTGTTTCTCAGCTAAATCGGCCACGGCACTGTCTTTAAGCTGCTGCGTTGCGGTTATTTTCTTGGTTATTTCCGCTAGAGTACTTTCGTCATCGCTAAATCGTGCCGCTTTTTCTTTCCAGCCACTGATTTCGCCTGCCATCTTACCATTTGCCGCATGAACATTAAGGTAGGTGGTTAACTCATCCAGCGTGCGCTTTTTACCTTCAAGTTCATCAGAGTATGTTTGATGGTTTTCTTGCGCTTTGCCCTGCTTTATTTTCGCATCAGCTAACGTCTGTTGGTTTGTCTCAATGCGGTTGGTAAGCTTATTGATTTCACTATCAAGTGGAATGATTTGTTCGTTAATCAGGGTTTCAAAACGCTGTTGATGGGCTTTCGCGTTGGTAAAGTCCGTCTCACTGCTTTCACATTCCGCCTGTCGCTTTTGTTGCTGGCTTTCTAAATCTGGCAATTGCTCTTGTTTCAGGCTGAGATTGTTGGCAATGCGCTGCACATCCTCACATAGCTGACTAAGCGCGGAATGTGGCAAGCGAAGCAATTCCGCAGGCTCACCAGCAACTAATAGCGCTAGTTCGCCCTTTGCCTGTTCATACACGTTATTTGCTTCAACTAATGCCGCGTTCGCCTTAGTAAGCTCTTGTTGATTTTGCTCACACGCCTGTTGCCATTGCAACTGTTCTCGTAGCGAAACAATCTCGGTATTTACAGTAAGTAGCTGGGTTTTAAATTGGTTCAGCTGAGTACTAAGTTCGCTATGCTGCGCTTCACTGAGTAATGCTACGCCTTCCAGTTTTAGTTTGAATTCCCGTTTTGTGGTTTCTGCTGCCTTGTATTTTTCATGAATCGCTTGAGATAACTGGCCATAAATTTCTGTACCAGTAAGCTCTTCTAATAATTCAGCTCTGTCACCTTCGTTGGCATTTAAAAAGGCAGCAAAGTCGCCTTGGGAGAGCATCATCGACTTTGTAAAGCGCGCAAAGTTAAGCCCAGTCAGGCGCTCTATCTCTTCACTCTTTGGCCTCACTTGGGTAGCTAACACTTTGCCAGATTCTACTTCCGCTAATTCCACATCAGCAGATTGTAAATTGCCGTCAGCTTTTCCTCTTGCGCGCCGCATACTCCAAAATGCCCGATACGCTTTACCCTTTATATCGAATTCAACTTCCGCCAAGCACTCTGACGTACCGCGCGTCATAATATCGTTTGAGGTCGCCGAAATAGTGCCCAAGCGCGGCGTTTGGTGATAAAGCGCTAAACAAATAGCATCAAGCAATGTAGTTTTTCCTGCCCCTGTTGGGCCGGTAATGGCAAACAAACCGTTGTCGATGAAAGGAGACTGGGTGAAGTCTATCTTCCACTCCCCTTTTAATGCATTTAAATTTTTGAGCCTAAGGGTAAGAATTTTCATAGGTTACCCTCACTTGCGGGTGAGGTATTAACAGGTGCTTTATTAACAGGTGCGTTATTTTGCTTTTCATCAATAGCGCTGTTCACATCGGTAGCATTGGCACCATCTGCCGCTTCGGTGCCCTCATGTGACAATTGCACATCGTCTACTACCTGCTCGAATAAGGTTTGAACGCGCTGCTTGCGTTGTTGGTCTTCGTCCGACTCAAACGCTTCCAGTGACAATCTAGCATCAAACACCTCATGCACAGACAACTCGCTTAAGTTAACGTTTTCTTCTGCTGAAATGACGCTGGCTCTTTGTTTGCGCATTCGTTTTAATTGCAAAATTTCGGCAGGTTTATCGTCGATTAGCGCTTGAATGCGCTGTTGCAGGTCGGTTAAGTAATCTTGAGTTTCTACTTCAATACACAGCCACGCTGGGTGTTCTGTGCTTGCGCTTTTCACCGCCTCATTTTGCTGTAAGGCAAGCTCAATGTCTTCTAAGTTGCCTCGTAAAACTGCCATCGCTTGAAAACGAGGAATAGGCTTACTTTCTACCTGCACTAGTGATTTGTTTTCGAACGTGGCTATTAATACCTGCTTTTGTGATTTCAGTTCATCGAAACTTAAGGGAATAGGCGAGCCGGAATATCGAATATGATCGCACCCTGCCACTTTTTGCGGTCGGTGAATGTGCCCAAGGGCAATATAATCCGCAGGAGGAAACCCATCAGCTGAAAAGCCTTCTAGCGTACCTATATAAATGTCGCGCACACTTTCACTCTGGCTTACCCCTAACGCAGTTAAGTGTCCGGTGGCAATAATTGGCACTTCTACATGCAATTCCTTGCGTTTATCTAGCGCAATCTGATAAAGGTTGGCGTAGTGCTGCTTAATGGCTTCACCCAGCGCCTGACGTTTTTCAATCGCCGATTTTCCAGCTTCGCTTTTTAAAACGTCCCGAGCACGAATAAAAGGTACCGCGCACAGTATTGCGCCTATGTCGCCATCTCGGGTACGCAAAGGTAAGACTTGCGATTCAGCATTGCCGTAAGTGCTAGCAATAACGTGACAGTTTAAATAAGACAGTAATTCCCTACTTTCATTTAATACCGACACCGAGTCATGATTGCCGGCTAGTACTACTAAGGTGCACCCCATTCCCTGAAAGTTACCCACTAGTTGATGATAAAGCTCCCGCGCGTAACTCGGTGGAGTGCCGGTATCAAAAATATCACCGGCCACGACAACAGCATCTATACTTTCTTGCTCAACCACCTCAAGCAGCCATTTAAAAAATTGCTCATGTTCATTTTTACGGCTTTTGGTAAAGAAACTTTGACCTAAATGCCAATCTGAGGTGTGAAGAACTTTCATGTAAATTGACTCTGAAATACTAGTAAAAATAGAGTAAAAAAGCGTTCAAGTATGAAAAAATAGTAATCGTGAACATTTAGTTATGAAATGACATACCTAAAAATGCACCAATTGCATCTATTGTCTAAACGCGCTTTAAAATTAACCGTTCTATACTTCTTCTACTTTATTAGAAGTTAACGGAGCCGTCATGTTTGTATCCAGTTCACGATATAATAAGGAAGTTTCCTCACTCACGGACGAGAATAACAGCTTAGCGGCGACGCTAAATGCATTGAAAGATAACCTTGCTTACGCAGTGTATTCGGATAGAGGAGATTGTCTATACGCATCTTCTCAGTTCCTACAAATACTCGCGCGCCCATCGTCAGGTGATTATTCATTCAATCACAAAGATCTTCGTGTCCCTGGTGTTCAAAACGACAACGATTACCGTCTATTTTGGCAGTCATTATCAAACGGTGGATCTTACACGAATACCATTGCGATGAAAGCAGAGACAGGCGAGACAAAGTGACTAAAAGCGAACTACGTTAATGTACTCAACGGCAGCAACTCTGAAATTCATGCTATTTATCATGATGTTACCGAACAAGAAAACGCTGTTTTCTCTGGTAAAGCAATTACCGACGCTCTGAATAAGTCGATGGCGGTTATCGAGTTTGAACCTGATGGCACCATTGTTACTGCGAACGAAAACTTTACTGCGACCGTTAAGTACAGCCTTGATGAAATTAAAGGCAAGCACCACCGCATGTTCTGTAAAGACGATTTCTATCAGAATAACCCTCAGTTTTGGCAGTCCTTAGCAAACGGCCAATTTTCTTCGGGAACCTTTGAACGAATCAATGCTGATAGAGAAACGTTATGGCTTGAAGCTACGTACAACCCTGTGTTCGACGGTACGGGTAAAGTGGTTAAAGTTATAAAGTTTGCGTCTGATGTAACAGCGCAAGTTCAAGAAAAGCATGCTATTTCACAAGCCGCCGAGCTTGCTGTATCTACTGCAGAAGAAACATCACAAATTGCCGCAGACGGTGCGTCATCGCTACAACGTAGTATTGATGTATTCCAAGTGGCACTTGATGAAGTTGACCAAACCAACAAACTTATGCATGAACTTAGTGAGCAATCGCTTAAAATTGAAACTATTGTAACCACTATTAGCGGAATTGCCGATCAAACCAACCTACTGGCACTGAATGCTGCTATTGAAGCGGCCAGAGCTGGAGAACAAGGTCGTGGTTTCGCCGTGGTTGCGGATGAAGTTCGTCAACTTGCACAGCGTACTAGTGATTCAACAGTAGAAATTGAATCAGTTGTAGCAGAAAACCGTAAGCTTGCGAATAAATCGACAAGCAAGATGGCGACTGTGAAAGACAATGTTGACCTAAACAGTCAGCAAATCACCCAAGTACAAGGCGTGATGGATGAAATCCTTAAAGGTGCGACAAACGTATCGGAAACGGTTTCAGGCATACTTCGTTAATACAGAGTCATTTCTAATAAAGTAGTAAAACACAAAACGCTGTTGTCCCTGTATTTAGCCTAAAGCGAAACTCAGGTACAATGGCGTGATGTCGTATCCCGTCCCCGCTCAACAGATTGAAACTCTGTACGAGATTAAAAAAAGCAAGTTTATTGCCTTCGCCGCTTTCGCCGATAGCCGCGAAGCCGCTATGGCACATCTAGCAAATGTAAAGCAACAATACCCAGATGCTCGTCATCATTGCTGGGCGTATTTACTTGGCAATCCTCATTCCCCATCCAGCGCAGCAATGGCTGACGATGGCGAACCAAGTGGCACGGCCGGAAAACCTATCCTGAACGTTCTCCAGCACAAAGGTGTAGGCGATGTCATGGTGATTGTTACCCGCTACTTTGGTGGTATTAAGTTGGGCGCTGGTGGTTTAGTGCGAGCTTACTCAGCCTCGGCGCAGCAAGCGATGGAACAATTGCCAACTCGGGAAGAAGTGCGTCTTTATGATGTCTCTATTGATATAGACTTTAAGCACGAGCAATTTATCCGCCATTTATGCGAACAATTTTCGGGCAAGGTAGTGAATTGTAGCTATGCACAGCACGTAACTGTTGATGTGCAATTACCAAGTCACACTATCGACGAGTTTCAAGAAAAAACTGCCGCCATGGCAATTGATTTTACACGCCCTGACAGCACCTAAAGAGTGTGGGTGTTCCCAGCTTTTTCTTACATTTATAACACGTAGTTGTGATAAGCATAAAAAAGCCCGCTTAGCGGGCTTTTGGGTTCTAAAAGAATTACTCAAACAGCAATTTTAGTCGCCGTCAAAGCTATTCATTAACGCTATCCATCAAGGCTATCCGCTAAAGGTGCCGCGAATGGGGTAATCATTTTCTGGATCGCGAATAAATTCCAAACCTGAAACCAGCTGTTCTAAATCAGGGCGTACAAAAGGTGCATTCGCCAACTCACTGATTTGAATTGTGTTGTCTTGATTTAAAATAAACAAGGCAGGTTCAGCGAAATTGTGGTCGGTTTCCTTTTCGCTGCGAGGCACCGAGATGTATAAACCTAGCCCCTTCATATCTTCTTCACTTAAGCCCGAAGCAATAGGGAACGTAATTGATAGGTCTTCAAGGTGCTCTTTCAACTGAGATTGACTATCAGCAGATACCGCGATTAGATCAACGCCTAGCGCTAACAAACGCCCTTTGTAGTCTTCAAGCGCGTTTAAGTATTTGGTGCAGATTGGACAGTGCTTGCCACGATAAACGACCACCATTTTCCAATCACAGCCTTCACGTTTGTTGCTTAATGAAACAGCCTCACCCGTGCTCAGCGTTACTTGCACATCGGGAAATGAAGAATCAGGTTGTAGTTTTTGCGTATACATACAGTCTCCTTAATTGCGTATTAGCTACATGAACCAATTACATTGGTAATATGAGTCATCAGTAGCGCTAACAATCCCGCTAGTGCTACCGATGCTACCTAATTAGTTCTACGCCTTAAGACTTGTAAAGATCGCTTTTACTCCACAAAGCCTTCATTGGCTCTTATGGTTAAAGGATGATAACCCGGTTTTGCTTCTTCAAACGCACGTTTAGCAAATGCTTTGCCTTCTGGGGTTTTCGATAACTCGCGATACAGCGGTTTAACTAACTTGTTACGACCAATCTTAACAAGGTACTCGTACAATCTGTCGTAGGCCGGTTTGTATTCATTTGCCACCGCTATCATCAACCAACTATGGGCTATTTCGTTATTTTGCGTGGTGGTTAACGAGAACGCCGCATCTAATTCAGCTAATTGCTGCGCTGATAGTTCATTTGGCATATTGTTTAAGAAGTATAACCATTCGTGCACAGTCCATAGCTCGGTATCTATATTTACCGCTTCGACTTCACCGGCTAACCAGGCACTGCGAGTGGTATCGATTTTATCGAAGGCATCAGACACTGGCACAGGTGCCCCTTCAGGAATTCCAGGCTCGAATACCCACGTATCGATACGTGCTTTGCTCAACTTATCTGGGTATTGTGCCAATAAGGTTTCATCCAAATAGGCCAAAAACGTATCAGTGGTGATGCTCTTAAACGCAAAATCTTCAAAGTACTGCATTAAAAAAGCATCGAAATTCTTACGGCCAATTTTGTTTTCAATTTCACGTAAAAAGAGCGCGCCTTTCTCGTAAGGAATATTAGAGAAAACATCGTCTGGATTTCTTCCGCGAAGATCGATTGCTAAAATTTCATCTTCTTCGTTTAGGGCTTGTATGTCGTTTTGTAAATCTTGGTACCCCAACACCGCTTCTTTTTTAAATCGCTCGTGGCCGTATATCATTTCCATAATACGGTAGGTTAAATAGGTGGTGAAACCTTCGTTTAACCACAGGTCACGCCACGTGGCATTGGTCACCGTATTACCTGACCAGCTGTGCGCTAATTCATGCGCAATTAGTGACACTAAGCTTTTATCGCCAGCGATAACGGTAGGCGTAATAAACGATAAGCGTGGGTTTTCCATACCACCAAACGGGAAAGAAGGCGGTAAAATCAGTAAATCGTAACGATCCCATTGATACGGACCATAGGTTTTTTCTGTAACTTCTAACATGGCCTCGGTATCTTCAAACTCTTTCGCCGCGGCATCTAACACACTAGGTTCAGCATAAACGCCCGTGCGCTCGCCCATTGGCTTAAATTTCAAATCACCAATTGCCAATGCAATTAAGTAAGACGGTACAGGCTGCGGCATAGTAAACGAGTACTCACCATCACGAGCCGTAGTAGGATCGTTAGAAGCACTCATCACTGCCAATAAAGCTTCAGGTGTATGAATAGTGGCCGTGTAGGTTACCCGAACTTGTGGAGAGTCTTGCAGTGGAATAAAGCTTCTCGCATGCATAGCTTGGGCTTGGGTAAATAAGAAAGGATGTTGCTTTCCAGCGGTCTGCGCTGGGGTTAACCACTGTACACCCGACGCTTCAGGCGAGGTAGAATAAGCAATCGTTAGCTTGTCTGCACCTTCAGGCAATTCAACAGAAAGTGGCGTGCCAAGTTCAGGATCGGCGTCGCCCATATCAAAAGGCACGGCTTCATCGTTAACGGTTACCGATGTAATATCCAGTGCACGGGTATCAAGAACAACCGTATTGAAGTTAGGCGCACTGCGCTCAACGGTTAATGTAGCACTGCCGGATAATTTTGACGTTTCAAAATCTGCCGTTAGGTCTAAATCTAAGTGGGTTACCCGTACTTCGGATGGGTTGGCGAATGAGTGGTAATCTTTACCCGCTTCTATTTCACTGATCACATCTACTTTAGATACTGCGCTCTCGGCAGCAATTTTGCTATCCGCGCTATCAGAAACCGTTGATGGTGTTGTAATTTCTTGTGAGGGTTGTTCGCTACACGCAAACAACATTGGCGCACAAATGGCTACCCAGCCTATATTCTTCATAATACTTCCTGTTATTTTTTCTGTCTTAATCATAATAACAAAGAAGTAGCCTAATGCTTAAGTCCAAAACGACAAGCTACAACACCAAAAGTTAAATTGTCGTTTACCTCCTTCCCCACCTGTATATTGCAGTGTGATTATTTAGTGAGGGAGGAGGTCAGGAAAAAGCGAATAGTAGGCGTTTTACGCTACTGAAATTTGCACATCAATATTGCCACGAGTGGCATTAGAGTATGGGCATACTTGGTGCGCTTTTGCCACTAGGCTCTCTGCTACAGATTTCTCCATATCGCCCAAGTCGACACTTAATTTTACTGCAATAGCAAAACCGACTTCGATAGGTCCAATTGATACATCGCCAGTTACACTAATATCGCTGCCCAGTTTAACTTTTTCAGCCGCAGCGACATGCTTGAGCGCACCAATGAAACATGCTGAATAGCCAGCTGCAAACATTTGCTCTGGGTTAGTGCCACTGCCACCCGCGCCACCTAGTGCTTTTGGTGTTGAAAGAGTAACGTCTAAGCTTCCGTCGCTTGATTTTGCTGTACCTTCACGACCGCCTGTTGCCGTTGCTGTGCCGGTATAAACCACCTGTTGAAGTGTGTGCATTGTATAAATCCTCTTTGGTCTTGCTCAAATTAAGTATTCAATTGAACATAAGTGATGAATGAGAAATGCAATTTATTTTGCATGCAAAATAAATTAACACTAATGCGGCTTGTAGATCAAGTCTTTTGCATGCAAAATATTAATCATAATCTTTTTACTCTCTACATCCTTTCTGGAGCACGCATGTCTGACAAAGCTAGGCTTGATGAATATATGCACGGCGATTTAGGGGCTGAAGCGCTCTCATCAGAAGCACTTTCATCGGAAGCGCTTGGGCCCGACACACTTAAGTTAGAAAGTCAGTTGTGCCATCGTTTTTATACGCTATCTAATGCATTTACTCGCGCCTATCGTCCCCTACTGAAAAGCCTTGATATTACCTATCCACAGTACGTTGTGATGATGGCTTTGTGGGAACAGTCTAATGTGACCATTGCCGAGCTACTCGATAAAACCGTGATAGACGGCGGCGCTATGACACTGATCCTTAAAAAGCTAGAACAAAAAGAATTATTGAGTGTGGTTAAAGATGAACATGATAAGCGTGTACGCCGCGTAGTGCTGTCGAAAGCAGGTGAAAACGCCAAGCTGAAAGCGCTTGATGTGCCTGCGCAAATGCTATGCAAACTAGATGGCATGTCGAAAACTGAAGCGAAGCAACTTGTTGTATTAATGGATAAACTACAAGGGTGCTTTAACGTTGATTGAAATGTATCTGGCTAAGAAAGGCGTAATGGACCAGTCACCGAAAAAAAGTCAGGTTCAATCTGGGCACTTGCAGCAATGACGCTCGCATTTATAGATTTTCCATGCCGATCATTTGCTGGCACGCCTTACTAGGCTACAAAAGTCAGTGGATGTATGGTACTAAAAACTCATTGCAACTGCTTTTTTAACCTACTCATAAAAAACGGCTGATTTATCAGTCGTTTTTTTTTGTTTCTTTACTATGCTTATAGTTGTCAAAATTCAAAAATATAAACGTTTGTCACAGTAATCAAGACCAGACTACGAAGCAGGTATTCATAAATGATAAAAAAGCAGTTTTCTCTCATTGTGGTAATGATGAGCTTGCTGACAACTTTTAGCGTTTTAGCTGAACAAGACAAGCTAAAAGTAAGTGGGTTTGCCACGCTAGCTTCGGCAACCGCTGACACTCGTAATCATCAGTTTCGTACCGATCGTTCACAAGCGGAGATAGCTAAGAAAGATGGTTTTGCCTTTAAGCCTTTGAGTTTAATTGGCGTGCAGTTCGACTACAGTTTTTCACGGAACCTCGATTTTGTTGGGCAATTTGTTTATCGAGAGCAGGATGAACAAAACCTAGGCTCAATCACGCAGATGGCCTTTTTAAGATATGACATCACTCCTTCGTGGCAAGTAAGAGCCGGGAGACTCGCCGCCGATATCTTTCACTTTAGTGATACCAGAGACGTATCAATCGCCTACCCTTGGGTGAAAGTGCCTACAGAGGTTTATGGTATTGTTCCAACCAGAAGTTTTGATGGGGCGGATATCAGCTACCTTAAACCCTACCGCGATTTTAACTTACTAATTAAGGCCTTCTGGGGCCGAGGAGAAAGTGACTTTACCAGAAATGATTATAACCCGATAACCTTTAATGATTTGCGCTCAATAGGCATTGAGTTTGTAGCATTTGATTGGAGCATTGCATTCAAACACACCCAAACCGAAGCAAAAAATGATAATGGAGACACCGCGCTCGTGGCGACATCGGTTGCGCAACTGCAACCGTTTTGGAGTGGCGCCACCACTTTTGCGAACTCATTGAGTTTACGCGGTGCAACTATTCAATACACTTCTGTTTATCTAAATCGCTATCTCGGCGATTGGGAAATATCTGGCGAGCTGTCACATATTGATTCTGACTCAATTGCATTAAGGCACTCTTTAAATGGATTTGTGAATATAAGTTATCTCTATGGTGCGCATACCTTCTACGCTTTATATTCATTTGTAAAAACAGACGCTTATTACCTTAGCCAAGAACAGCCAGGCTTTCCGATTAATAAAAGTACATCCGAATTAGCCACCTTAGTGGAAGAAGTCGCCAGTACGTTGGCACATCATCAGCATTCATTCTCTTTAGGCTGGCGGTGGGATTTAAAAGAAAACCTCGCGTTTAAAGTACAACTTGAGCGAACCGATATAAATGCAAGAGGTAGCGGCCTGAGAGCCCGTGAGGGGCTAGTTGTTAATGATGAAGATGATAACGTGGCGCATACCCTGTTTTTTGCTCTAAGTTATAGTTTTTAGGGGCTGATATGAAATTTTATAGCCCCGTCCCCCTCATCCTAACTGCGCTGATAGCATTACACAGCGTCTCTTGCTTTGCATACACGTCAGAGAAGATTGTTGTGGTTACAAATCAGAAAAATGAGATGGAAGTACTGGATAAAAAAGGCTTAATTAATCTATTTATGGGCAAGTACTCTGCATTTCCTAATGGAAAACAAGCGACGCCCATCGATATAGAAGTTGAGGCTAAACTTAAAGCAGAATTTTACCAGGCATTAGTCGGTTTACCCCCTGCTCGCGTGAATGCCTATTGGTCTAGGTTAAAATTTTCAGGCCGCGTTAAACCGCCTGAAATCGAACTGACAATAGATGATGTTAAGCAGCGACTAGAAGAGGATGAGTCCGCCTTAGCTTATGTTTACGAGTCTTATGTTACCGACAAGATGAAGGTAGTGTATCGTTTTGATTAATATTCGTGGTCTAGGTTTTCGTTTTGCACTTTTCTTGGTGGCTGCCGCCATGTTGGTAGTGATAACTACCGCAGAGTTTTTTTACCGCGCCACATACGAGAACGAGCTTGATGAAGCAAACCACGATATCGAAGAACTTTATCGAACAGTTGGTGCAACCGCGTCCATAGCGGCATTTTTAGAAGAAGAGGATTTAGCCAAAGAAGCGATTAATGGATTGGTTAAAAGTGACAAAATTCTCGCGGCGTCTATCAAAAGTGACGCTTTGTATTATCAGCTCAACGTTACCGATGCGATTAACAAAAACATAGAACCTCGGGTATTTCTAGTCCGACACCCTTTCATACCAGAAGAAGCATTAGCTGAGGTCAACATATACCCAAACTTTGACCATATTATCCATCAAGCCGAGAAAATAAGTAACGACAATAGTTATTCACTGTACGTAGAAGCGCTTGTTGTGGGTATTGTTGCCTTAGTCATTACTTACTACATCATTATTTCCCCCATGCTTCGTGTGGGACGTTCACTGCATGAAATTACCCCAGGCACAGCACAGCGTATTGCTGTGCCTGAATACCACTCTGACAGTGAAATTGGTGCTTTTGTACATGATACCAATCAGCTGTTAAGCAAAGTCGAAGATCAGTTCTCCCAAGAAAGGCAATTAAGAGAAGAAATTGAGTTTTTGGAAAAGCGCTTTAGGATGCTTTTTGAAAATGCGAAGTCAGCCACGGTGTTAATGACTGAAAGTGGAATAATAGAACTTAGGAATAAAGCTTTTATAGATCTTGTTGTAAAAATTGGCCTTGAAGAAAAACAGGACTATGGAGAACTGTTAGAAGAGTTATTTGAAAACCCTGCTGCAATAAAAACCTCACTGCTAGAAGCGTTTTCCCGTAACGAGTTTGCCACTGGCGAATTTAAACTGAAGTCCGGGAATAATAAAACCGCCATTTGGGTTCAATTGATTGCCAGCCCGTTGATGACTGAAGAGGGCGAGCGTTTTTATCAAATAACCTTCAATGATATTTCAACTCGAAAACGTGAACTGCAAAATCTGGCACTGCAAGCAGACTTCGACTCACTAACCGGCATATACAATCGAAATGGTGGTGAAAAACTCATTGCTAAGTTGATGAATAAAGGCCATCACTTTGCACTCGCGCTAATCGACCTGAACGGCTTTAAAGCCGTAAATGATATTTTCGGTCACGATGCGGGCGATGAAGTACTTATCTTCGTATCTGAACAATTAAGAGACAAAATTCGTAAAGTTGATGTGGCAGTGCGCTGGGGAGGCGATGAATTTGTACTGCTTTTACAGGCCGAAGACGAAAAGGCGGTTGAAACAGTCATATCAAAGGTGAATAAAGGAATTAAGCAGCCGTTTTATTTTAATGATGATACAACCCCCACTGTTGTCTCTATGAGTGTGGGCGTTGCTTTTTACCCTCGCATGAGTCGCAACATGAATACCTTAATAAAGTTAGCAGATATCGCCATGTATAAAGCTAAGCAGAATAAGGTCGCGGCACCCGATGATTATCTGATGTTTGCCGAACCTGAAGGGTTAGATAGCAGCGACAATCAGTAATAATAAACCTACCTAAGTTTCTTACCTTACCCTCATTGATACTCCAGCCCACCAAATATCTGGCTCAAATGTTCACTTCAAATACCTAGCCTCAAAACTTAACCGAGACGCTACATTAAACACATTTACCGATTGTCATTCAAACGCACAAACGCAATGAAATAAGTGGCGAATATTTTTTAGTATCAAAGATACTTAAGATCACGTTTTCATTAACGTGCAATTTAAAATTGTAATACTCGCCGATTACGCATCTGTTATACTTGAGCGAACAAGTGTACGCTGAAAAGCGCATGTGCTATGAAAATGATAAAACGCTTAGATGCAAAAAGTATTAGTTCGGCCGCTAGATGAAAGCAGAGTTGGAGGAAATCATGACAAGCATTACGGCAAAAGCCTATTCTGTACTTGAAGAATGGCTTAATAGTATCAGTCACGGTGTTGGTTTTATTGCTGCCATTGTAGGCATGGTATTTCTGCTCTACCGTGCAGATAACACACTAACCATTACTGCCGGTGCAATATACGGTGCTACGCTCATTCTTATGTTTTTGAGCTCTACCCTTTATCATGCAACATCACACCATAGGGCAAAGGGCTGGTTAAAGCTATTCGACCACAGCGCAATATATTTACTGATAGCAGGTACTTACACACCTTTATTATTAGTGTCTATTGGCGGCGTGCTTGGTATTACCATGACGGCGGTAATTTGGTGTTTAGCAATAGGTGGCGTTGCCTTTAAACTTGTTGCTAAGCACCGCTTTCCAAAAGTATCCGTAATGACTTACCTATTGATGGGATGGATTGCCATTGGGCTTATTTACCCGTTGTATGTTGCGCTACCAGGGGCGGGTTTGTGGTTACTGGTCGCGGGTGGTTTGTGCTTTAGCCTTGGGGTATGTTTTTATGTGGCGAAAAAGGTAAAATACACTCATGCTATTTGGCATGTGTTCGTATTAGGCGGGTGCAGCTGCCATTATTTCTCAATATATTATTATGTGGTATGAATAAAAACGAATCACCATCTGTATCTCAAGGTACAAATAGCCAAATCTCTCTTGCGTGGTTTTCACTTATCGCTGGCAAAATCTGTCTGGGGCAAAAACCGACATCAGACACCTATGCAAGATTAAAAGGGTTGGGTGTGACTCACCTTGCTACGGTACAAACTGGAGAGGAAGACGCCCCTATTATTCGCGATGGTGCTAAAGCAGCCGGGTTAGAATGGATATGGCTGCCTTTTTTACACCCTTCAGCAGATTCACCTACCGATGATGTTCACTTGCATCAATATCTGCACGAACTGTCGCAGATGCTAACTGAAGGCGCCAGTGTGTACTTACACTGTTATGGTTCACAGCATCGCTGTAGCTTACTGTTTTATGCCTTATGTCATTATTGCCGCGTGCCTTCAAACAGTGCATACAGTGCATTACATAGCTTTGGGGCAAGTTCGGCGAATGGGTTGTCGCGGGGCGAACTACAATGGGCAGCAGAACTCGGTCATACCGCCCCTTAGTTAGCGCTGGTTGTGAAAGTACAGCTAGAATGTATAAATAGTAGCGCTGGTTAATAGCGCTTCGGCGTCAATCCGCTCTTGCACGCACGCTTTTATATTCGCTTTGCTAAACACATAAATTCGGTCGTGTTTGTTGTTATCATCGCCGTATTCAAAGTCTTTTAATATCATGCTGACGTGCTCTCCTTCAGGTAACCCCCGAAGTCCTGCGCCAAATCGGCAAAATGTGCTACCAATGCTGGCTTCAAAATTAGCCAAAAATGAACGATAGGCTTGCTGACGACTTTCTTTTTGCTTAGCTAGTTTCGCTTGCCGCTCACCTTCTAAATGACGCACCTCTTCTTCGAGCTCTGCTGACTGCGCACTTATAGATGCTAAAGACGATTCAATTTCCTGCATTTCTTTTTCAAGCGCTTCTTTTCTATCGTCATCAGCTTGTCTTAATTCAAAAGACATATCGCGCTTGCGGCGCTCTAGCTCGCGAGTTTCCCACGCTAATTCTCTAGAGCGAGAGCGGATATCATGTATATGGTCGTTGTTATCTTCAAAAACCTCGGCAATTCGACGGCTTGCTTCGCCTGCAAAATCTTCCCATTCACGGCTTAGCTCAAAAACAATACCACCACCTTCTGGGGCAACCGGCGCTGCTGGAGGGGTTGGCATTCCTTCCACCATGGTTTCTATATCGTGGATCCAATCAGCACTTTTGCCGCGTACTGACACAGTGAATACTGCCCCCTGCCCCGCTAGATAACTGCTTTCTAGTCGCGATACTCGCCACCCTTTTGGGTTGGCGTTTTGGCGAAAAGCGGTATTCATTACGCCCGACATAATTTCCAATTCATCTGACAAAGACGCATAAGAAGTAGCATTACTTTGGGCAAAGGTTAATGCACTAACGCTAGTTAGTAAGCAAAGAGATAATAGTCTTTTCATAAGGGCTACCTATTGGTTATTCGTCTACTGGAGACGCTGAATTCGAGTTGGGAAGCACAACGCTATATCCCATACCTATGCCATCAATTTCATCTTGTAATTTGCTGAACTGACGGGCGTAAAATCGCTGATCATCAATGCGCTGATCGTTAATAAATTGAAGTAACTCAGCAAAGTCTTGCTTACGCGCCTCTCGACTAGAGGCCAATAAATACTGAGTGAGTTCGGCACTCGTTTGTTGTTGCTGTGCAGCAAGTGATTGTGCATATTCTTTAAACAACACTTGATTCGCTTCTTGGTACATTTCCCGCTGCTGTTTTACTTGCTGGCGCACTTGCACACGTACTTGTTCGGCAACCAAGCTTGATAGCTGCTCGGCATCTACATTGCTTGGTGTTTGCGCCGTTAGTAACTTCCCATTATCTTTATTGGGCATACCCGTAAACACCAATACAATGGCAACCGCGGATAGCGCACAAGCCAGTGCAGGGAAGCCTTGCCACTGAAACCAACTCGATTTATCTTGTGCTGGAAATAGCTGTGCTTTATTCCAATCAGGCACTGGGGGCGCAACAAATTCACTGGCGCAGCCTGCCAGAGCACTGGCATTATCAGCCGCAGCGGCAAACACGCTATCTTGGGCGTATTTTTTAGAAAATGTCGCTTTCTGTTCTTGGGTAAGACTGTTGTTTACCCACGCGATAATTAATGCTTCATTGGTATGGTCAGGTTGATTCATTTATTCCAACTCCAACTTTAATTTGGTTAGTGCGCTATACAAACGCGACTTGGCGGTATTAACCGAAATATCCATTTGCTCTGCAATTTCTTCAAAAGTGAATTGCCCAAAAAATTTCAGCTCCACCACCGCTTTCTGTGCCAAGGGCAAAGCTTGCATAGCTTGCGTTACCGCCCGACTTTGGCGGTCGCTGGTAAGCTGCATTTCAGGGCATGAAGCTTCACATAGAGGCTCTGAAATATCATCAATGTCAGTAAACGCTTTTCGCTTTCGGTACAGCTCCATACATCGACAGTGAGCTATTCGATACAGCCAGCTTTTAAATGTACCGTCGCCGCGATAATTCGCCAGGCTTCGATAAACCGAGACAAAAATATCCTGCATCAAATCAGAGGCGTCATGGCTATTTCCGGTCATGCGGATACCGTATTGGTACATGGCCGTTTCATAGCGCGAAATAAGCGTGAACCACGCTTTTCTGTTGCCTTTTAATGCTTGTTGTACGAGTTTTTCATCCCGTTTTATGAACACTGCGTTCCCCGCGATATAGGTGTTTTTTTATATTCCCTACTCTTACAGTCGAGGCAGTGGGCGAAAAAGTTTGAAACTTTTTCGCCAAAAACGTTATTTAAGGGTGGGAACAGGGAGAAGAGGAGAGATGATTTCGCCAATACGACGAAACAATTGCATACGCGTGGTGCCTGAACGCCACACTAAACCTATTTCTCTAAAGCCTTGCTCTTCGGCGGCAAAACTTTTTAAGTTGGTATGTGCCAAGATAGATTGGTTAATGGCAAGCTCGGGTAAGAAGGTATAACCCATTTTACTGTTTGCTAGCTGAACCAAAGTGTACAAGCTACTGGCAGCTACAGAGCTTATTTGGTCGCTGTGCTGAAGGTTACATGCACTAACCGCGTGGCCGGTCATACAGTGCTCTTGTTGCAGTAAGAAAATACTCTTCTTAGGTAAAGAAGAAATATCGACGGGATCGGGCAATTTGTCAGCCATTTCTTCATGGGCCACAAGATGGAAAGGGTCGTGCCCCAATACCATTTGCTTACACCCTGGCGTTTCCATCGGTAACGCTAAAATAAGTAAGTCTAAACGCCCATCTATTAATTGCTGAAGTAGCTTTTCTGTCGTGTCTTCTTGCATCTCTACGTTGATGTCAGGCAAGAAGGCGTTAAATGCTCCCAACATGCCTTCAAACAAAAATGGCGCGATGGTGGGGATAACCCCTAGCTTCAGTGTACCTCGTTGCCAATTTCCTGCATTTTGTGCGTATTCCACCAGCTCACCGGCTTCTTGCAGCAGCAACTTGCTTCGTTCAACAATATCTAACCCCAATGAAGTAAACACAAAGGTCTTGTGTTCCCGTTCCAGCAACTGGCTACCAAAATGTTCTTCTAGGTTTTGAATTGCCGTGCTCAATGTAGATTGGCTTACATTACAACGCTGGGCAGCGCGGTGAAAATGCTGCTCTTGATATAGGGTAACTAGGTAATGTAAGTGTTTGAGATTAGGCCACTTCATAACAACTCTTTACTGATTAGGAAATTAGGTTTTAATCTAGCACAAAGATTACAAAAGACCCAATAAGAATACGGTTATTACCCTTTTATGAAATCGCACTTTGTTATGATGTAAATCATGCTTTCAAGGTAGCAAGCTTGCAAATCAAGCGTTAGGATGAAGAATAAGAACGTATAGCGCCTCAATAGCTAAGGATTTCTATGGACAGCCATTTTACTAATATTTTATGTGTACTCAGTGACTCACATCGCCAAGACGATGTGGTTGCCCAGGCCATTCATATTGCAAAGAGCAATCAAGCATCACTAACCATTATGCTTACCTTAGAAGCCCTGCCCCCTAATGCAAATATGGTAATGGAGTCATTTGCCTATATCGACTCACACCAATCTATGGAGTCTCAGGCAAGAAATTGGCTTACCGAGCAGGAAGAAACATGGTCGAAAGAGTACCCCGTGCAAACCGTAGTCAAAATCGGACACCCACTGATTGATATTGTAACCGACGTGCTAAGACACCATTACGACTTGGTTATTAAACGAAGCGAAGAAGGCTTTTTAGACCGCCTATTTGGCGGGTTAGATATACGCCTGTTTCGTAAATGCCCCTGTCCGGTTTGGGTGTTAAGTAAGAAAAACCGTAGCCAATATAAAAACGTGGTGGCGGCACTCGATTTAAATTATCACTACCCTAAACACGAAATCTCAATTCGCAAAAAGCTTAATTTAGATATATTACGCCATGCCGCCCGCATCGCTATGTTGGAATTTGCACAGCTTCATATTGTGCATGTTTTTGATGCAGTCCCGGAGAACATCGTACGAGATGGTTTTATTACCGTAGACAATGACCAAATGGAAACCGACCTCGCCAAAATTCATGACGAGAGAGAGCAAGCCCTCGAATCGTTATTAAGCGAATTAGAAAGTGAACTAGCCCCTGACATTATCGACTTCTTGCAACCTGAAAAGCATATTGTGCATGGTTATCCTCGTAGAGAGATAGCGGCTACCACAAAATCACTTAATACTGATGTTATTGTAATGGGTACTGTGGCCCGTATTGGCGTTCCAGGCTTTATTATGGGCGGTACGGCAGAAGAGACTATTCAACAACTTAACTGCGCGGTGGTAGGCATTAAGCCCGAGGGGTTTGACTCTCCCATCAAGCTTGATGAATCTGAACAGGCTGAAGAGTAGCGAATACAAAATAGCGCGGGCTTCCGCGCTATTTAAATATACGCGTTATTAAAAAAACAAAAACCGCGTTAAACGCGGTTTTTGTTTTCAAATCTTAATAGGCAATTAAACGCCGAAAGCTGCCTTCAGTGCGAAGAAGAAAATAATGGAAAGAATTGCGCCTGCAGGCAGGGTAACAATCCACGACACCACAATATTTCTTACGATGCCGAGATTAAGCGCAGACACGCCTCTGGCCAGCCCCACACCTAACACCGCGCCCACAAGGGTTTGCGTAGTTGAAATAGGAAGACCGGTTCCTGACGCTATCACTACAGTAGTAGCTGCCGCTAATTCGGCCGCGAAACCACGGCTTGGCGTAAGGTGAGTAATACCTTGGCCGATAGTTTTAATGACGCGGTGACCGAATATGGCTAAACCAAGCACAATACCCAAACCACCAAGCGGTAAAATCCACCATGCGAGGTTGGCACTGGCATTAATTTCACCGCCAGATGTCACCACACTCACTACCGCAGCCAATGGCCCAATAGCGTTAGCAACATCATTTGAACCATGCGCAAATGCCATACAACAGGCAGTAACAACCATGAGTAAGGCGAACACTTTTTCCACATTGGCAGCTTGTAAATCAGCGTCTTCTGAACCGCTGAACTTCATGCGACCAATAAACCACTTACCAATTATGGCTAATATAATAGCGATAATCACAGCCAATATATAACCGTTCACGGCGCTCATTTCTAAGCCCACGTGTTTAAGCCCTTTTTTAATGGTAACTAGCGACATAATGAAGCCTGCTAGTGCCATATAGAACGGAACATAACGCTTGGCATTTTCAAACGGAGATTTGGTTTCAAAGATAAGTTTATGGGCACTCATGAAAATAAGGTATGCAATAATGCCCGAAATAGCTGGCGTCACTACCCAACTACCAACAATGCCGCCTACTTTGCCCCATGCTACCGCGTCCATACTAACGCCAGTTGCGGTAAAGCCGATAATAGCGCCAATAATAGAATGCGTAGTAGATACAGGCCATCCTAGCCAAGATGCAAAGGCTAACCATATACCTGCTGCAAACAGAGACGAAATCATACCGAGTACGAGGTACTCAGGAATAGCGGAAAAATACTCTGGATCAATAATACCCTTACGAATGGTAGAGGTTACTTCCCCACCCGCCAAGTATGCTCCGGCGAACTCAAAAATCATGGCAATAACAATTGCCTGTTTTATTGTTAACGCTTTAGAACCAACAGATGTTCCCATTGCATTGGCGACGTCATTTGCACCAATACCCCAAGCCATAATGAAGCCGACACCGGCAGCAAGGAGAATAAGAATGAGACCATAACTCTCGAAAAATTCCACGGATAACCGCTCCTGATCTTTACGCGATTTAAGCTAGCTACTGCCACATCACCCGACAAATGTACGGCTATGATGAAGACAAAAAATGATAGTTACACGGCAAAACGATTCTTAGCAAAGGCTTAGATTATTTTTTGCACGAATTATACTTTGCTGCGGCGCATGATAGCGTAATCGTCTGCAGAGCCATAGTGAAAATCTACGAAAAAACAGAAAACGCAACGGAATTAAATTCATACGATGATAATTTGGGCAAGTGTTGCGGTTTTGTGACAGTTTTTGAGCATTTTTTAACTCAAATCTTCTAACTTTTGATGAATGTTTTCTAGCGGCGTATGCCTTACATCCGTCCCCCTGGTTAAATAAACTACGTATTCGCACACGTTTTTACACCTATCTCCAATCCGCTCTAAGGAACGCATGGCCCACAACACGTCTAGCCAGTCTTGCATATCTTCTGTGGTTTTTTCCATTTCTGTGGTGGTGTAGGTAAGCAGGCGTTTATATTCGCTGTCTATTCGGTTGTCTTGTTTATACACCGCCAAGGCTGCACTTTCATCCTGACGCGCAAACGCATCGAACGTACCCCGCATCATCGCCGCTACACGTTCGCCGATTAACAACATGCTGCTTTTAATAGTGTCAGAGCTGGGTAATTTATTACGGGTGACCAGCTTAGCGATACGTTCTATTTCGTCGCCCATTCTTTCAATGTCGGTGATGGCTTTAGAAATGGTCATGATTAAGCGCAGATCGCTTGCCGTAGGATGGCGCTTGGCGATAATTCGAATACATTCTTCATCTATCTGGATTTCCATAGAGTTAATCTTAAGGTCATTCAACACCACTTTTTCTGCCAAGCCAGGGTGGTTTAATTTAAGCGCTTTTAAGGTATCTAATAATTGCTGTTCTACTTCGCCGCCCATGGTTAATACCGAGTTTCTTAAATTTTCCAACTCAATATTAAAGGTTCCGGAAATATGGGTATTAAGTGCAACCTGACGCATTGTATCGCTCCTATTCACTACTGCTGATTTTGCTAATTAGCCGTAGCGGCCAGTAATATAATCTTCAGTCTGTTTCTTCTCTGGCATAGTGAATAGCGAATCGCTGTCTGCATATTCAACCAATCGCCCCTGATGGAAGAACGCCGTGTAATCTGAAACTCGAGAGGCTTGCTGCATATTGTGGGTAACAATCACTATAGTACAACGCTTCTTAAGCTCAGCCATCAACTCCTCAATGAATAAGGTCGTTAATGGGTCTAGCGCTGAGGTAGGCTCATCTAACAACAAAATGTCGGGTTTGAGTGCTAGCGCTCTGGCAATAACAAGGCGCTGTTGCTGACCACCGGATAATGCATTAGCCGACTCAAACAACCTGTCTTTAACTTCATCCCATAACGCTGCTTCTTTTAATGCGCTTTCTACCGCATCGTCTAGATGGCGACGAGTTTTAATGCCTTGCAGGCGAAGTCCGTAACATACGTTATCGTATATACTCATGGGAAAAGGATTAGGCCGCTGGAATACCATACCTACTTGGGTACGCAGCCGCGACACGTTCACTTTTTTACTATTGATGTTGCGACCACCAATATTAATTTCACCCTCGTATTTGCAGCCATCGTACAAATCGTTAAGCCTATTGAAGCAATTAACCAAGGTAGATTTCCCGCACCCACTTTGCCCGATTAATGCGGTGATTTTGTTTTTTGGAATACGCATAGAAATGTCGTTAAGCACATGCTTATTTCCAAACCATAAATTAAGGTTACGCACATCGATAGCCGTGGTGTCATCAGTGATGTCGGCCACGTTGAGCGTATTGCGTTCAAACAACTTCAGCATGTAAAAGGTTACCCTTGTAAATAGCGCTTTCTTAACCGCGTTCTTAGTATAACTGCCAGCACATTCAATACAGATACCACTATTAGCAGTAGCAAGCAGGCGGCAAACATCATTGAAGAATTCTTCGCATCAGTATGACTATGAAAAGCGCCATCATAAATAAGTACGCCCAAGTGCATGAATTGACGTTCTAAATGCAGATACGGGAACTCTCCATCTATAGGTAGCGTAGGAGCAAATTTCACCGCTCCAACCAGCATTAGAGGCGCGACTTCGCCTGCCGCCCTAGCGATTGCCAAAATGACGCCTGTCATTATTCCGGGTGACGCTATGGGCAGAATGGTTTTAGCGATAGTTTCTACCTTGGTGGCGCCAAGTGCATAACTTCCCCGCTTCAACCCTTCTGGTACCCGCCGCAAGCCTTCTTCGGTGGCAACAATAACGACTGGCAAGGTTAAAATAGCCATGGTCAAACTCGCCCAGAACACACCTGGGGTCCCCATGGTGGGCGCTGGCAATCTATCAGCAAAGAAAAGTGCATCTATATTGCCACCCAAGGTATAAACAAAAAAGCCTAAACCAAAAACCCCGTAAACAATTGAAGGTACGCCCGCCATATTACTAACGCTTATTCTTATAGCGGTGGTAAACGGCGTATCTGGAGCGTATTCACTCAAATAGATAGCCGCAAGTACGCCAAAAGGCGTCACGATAATGGTCATTAAAAATACCATCAGCACGGTGCCAAATAGCGCGGGATATACCCCTCCAGACGTATTCGCCTGTTTGGGAGAATCAGTAAGGAAGGTAGCAATACGACTAAATACCACCTGCCATTTTTCAAAATAGCTAAGCTGGCTTACATAATCGACGCTTTTAATTTCCGACACCCGAATAGCGTACGCTTGCGCATTGGCAAAAGTGACGCTGAGTTCGTATTCGTCTCGCTCTTCCTCTAGATGAATAACTTCATGCTGCCAGCGTTCAAACTGAGTCTCTAAGCGCTCTCTTGCCGGTGCATTTTGATCAACACCTTTGCTATCTAGTGATGCCAAAGATTCATGAATGGGCGATAGTCGCTCGCGTCTAATTTTCTCAATTTGAGCACTTAGTGCCGATACTCTGTTTTGAATATCTGAAAACAGCGACAAGTCTTCCCGTCGGCTGTCTGGTGTAGATAAAAACTCTGGCTGTCCCAATACAAAGCGACCATCTTTTGTTTTTATTTCGGCACTGCCGTAAGCAAGTTCTTTGTTAATAATATCCGCACTGGCCAACTGCATTTGTGAGCCGTAAGGGCTTTGTTCGTCAGCAAAGTGAACTTGATATATTTGCTCTACTTCGTCTGCCATATAAAGCTGAGCGAACATTTTATGTTCGGATTTAGCACTTTCATTGGCTCCGGTAACTTTATATGTCACATCATAAATGGGCTCAGGCCAAAAATACGCACCACCACGAAAGGTAATAAGGAACAACACACTCACCAAAGCAATTAACAGCAAGCTAGTAAAAAACGCCGTTAACGATATCACTAGCGACTGGCGATGAACGGCATTAAAGCCGCCTTTGAACATATTATTCATAATAAGATCTACTGCGTAAGCGTTGACGAGTAAATTCAGCAATCGTATTTACAACAAACGTGAAAACAAACAGTATGCCAGCGGTAAAGAACAGAATTTGATAGTGTGCAGATGACACATCGGCTTCGGGTAATTCTATGGCTAAGTTGGCCGTTAATGCCCGTAAGCCTTCAATTAAGCCCCAGCTCGATATTGGGGTGTTTCCCGTCACCATGAGCACAATCATGGTTTCCCCGAATGCGCGACCAAAACCCAGCATAATCGCCGCCATAATGCCCGGAAACGCTACATGCAGTACTATATATTTAAGGGTTTGAAGCCGCGTGGCGCCCAACGCAAATGATGCATGCTTTAACTCATCGGGCACGCCCCCAATGGCATCTTCAGCAATGGAGTAAATACTCGGTGAAATAGCCACACCTAAGGCTATCGCCACCACTATCGTCGTTTTTCCTATGGGGCTATCAGACTCAGCGGCTAGCATGTCAAAACCATCTACATTAATTAAGCTAAAGAACCATTCTGGCGCCCATGCCACACTAATGTAACCCAATATAAAAACGCCAAGTAACGCAAAGCCCAACTCAGCGCCATGTCGAAGTTTAGCGGGTAGGCGGTCGGCAACAGGGCGTTGAAAAAACGCCACGGCAATGAGTACAAATGGAACAACAATAAGAAAAAAAGCAAAAGAAAATAGAAACTGTTCAGCCATGGGGGCTAGCCAAATGGCAGCGATAAAACCAATAAGCACACTGGGAACAGCTTCTAGCATTTCGATAGCGGGCTTCAGGGCATGGCGAAGTCGCTCTTTTGCAAAAAAGGCGGTGTATATCGCTGCACCTATTGCTACCGGTATAGCAATAAACAAAGCCAGTAGCGACGCTTTCAAGCTACCTATAATTAACGGCGTAAGACTAAACTTGGCCTCTTGGAAATCCGTGGCGTTTGTGGTTTGCCACACCGTATCTGCTTCGGTATATCCCTCATAATGTTGCGGCGCAAATAGCGACCGCCACGTAGTAATGCCGCTTAAATTATTCGCCCGCCAAATGAAAATAGAATCATCGTTATAGCCGTAAAGACGGTTGCCAAACCAAGAGATTGATTGCATGGGTTCAGGCAAATCAATTGTCGTAACCACTTCACCTGATACTCGATTTATAAATAGTAGGCGTTGTTTATCGGTAAGCGCTGCCACCACATTAATACTGGCATGCTCTTTTATATCAATCAGCCGTTCGTCCGCGTTCAAAAGGAACTGGTAGGTTTCAATGAAACCGAGCGTGTTCGCATCGCGATGTAATACCCAGCGGGTGACTTGGTTAGTGCCATCTTGTAAGAAAAACGTTCTGTCTTTCTCTAGAGATAAAATAGCAATGTCATTACGGCTGAGTTTCTCAAAAGACGCTAACAGCGAGAGCTGTGATTCATCTTCGAAAAGACGTGAAAGGAACAAGTGTGCTTCTTTTTCTACCAACATCATTTGTGCACCAGGCAACAAATGTATTTTATCAACATTGGCAAAGAACTTATCAATCATTTGCGTGGGGTTAAGCTGGTTCACCCAGCGAATAAAAGTCCCCGATGGTGTATGTAGCGCTATTGCCGCCCACTTAGATGAGAACGCAAATTGCCAAGACGTAGTTTGTGACCAATACTTGCCCGGTAGAGCAAAAGATATTGTAGAGGACACAAGGCTTGAAGGTTGAGCTAAAGGGTCTGAATGATTCGCGATTATTACACTGCGATACGCTAACGATCTGACGGGCACCACCCGAACTTGCCCGCCAGCAGAAATATCCACAATTGCATTTTCGCCCATTAAAGAGGTCGTCGCCAATTGATGATCACAAGGGCGAATGTAGTCGTGATGCTTAGCGAAATCGTGACGTTTGTAGCCATATAAGCTTAAACGGCAATCTTCACCGTTAGTTACCACTAATTGACCGCCAAGCAAATCTCCAGCGCTTTCTACTTGGCTACCTTCGGGCAATGCAAGCTGGTGCTCTTTCTCAATATTAGGCACTAACGCCAGAGGTAAAGCCTGACTAACAAGGTGCGAAATTAAGATAACCAGCGTCAGCAATACCAGCCCACCAAAGCCGGTGACGATATATCGCCCCCACTTATCATTGCGCTGGCGTTTTTTATTGATGCTATCGCTGTAGGAAGTCATTCTTATTTAATAATATTATCAGGTGTAAATTACACTGGTGAGCAGTGTAAGTTTTGTTATGCTAATAGCAAGCGAAAACTTTTGGATTAGTTCCGGTGAATAACGCCTAAAGTATGCAGCCTCAAACACTGTTGTTATCAAGGTTTATTAACAATACTAACCAGTAGCGCTTTTTCAGTGTGGCTTATGGTATTACCGTAAAACCACAGTAGCAAACGTATTTCTACAGATTCTGTAATAGGAGTTTCTCATGCAATCGCTCATTATTAGTATTATGGGTAAAGACAAGCCTGGTTTGGTTGATACGCTAGCTAAGTGCATCTACAAGCACAAAGGTAATTGGCAAGGCTCTAGCTTTGCACATATGGCAGGCATGTTTACCGGCTTTGTTGAAGTACACGTTCCCGCTGACGAAAACGAAAAACTTGTCGACGCGCTAAATGCCATTTCCGATTTATCGGTTCAGTCTGTGGCAGTGAATACATCGCCCAATTCATTAACCAATCAACTTACCGTTGATGTAATGGGCAACGACAAAGCCGGCATAGTGCAAGAGTTAACCTCGGTGCTAAACCAATTTAACCTTAACATCCTCAACTTCTCATCACGCTGCGAAAGCGCACCTAACTGGGGAAGTTTAATCTTTAAAGCTAATGCAGTTATTGCGGTGCCTGAAGGGTTTGATGACGATGCGTTGCAAGACGCCCTTGAATCGTTGGCGAACGACTTGGTAGTGGATATACAGGCCAAGCAATAAGGCCCTAGCGACACAGAAAGGTTTCAAATCACCTCGTTGAGGTAAGGGACTACGAATTAACCCTATTATATCTAAGGGTTGTCACAGTAATGTCATTGACTGATGTCAGTCTTTGGCCATTTTAAGAAGTGAAAAAACGATAAATTATGGATAACCCAGAACTATATTATCCCAAAGAACTTAGCTGGTTAGCATTTAATGAAAGGGTTTTGCAGGAAGCTGCAGATAAGAACAACCCTGTAGTAGAACGTATTCGTTTTTTAGGTATTTACTCCAACAACCTTGACGAATTTTATCGTGTTCGTGCTGCTGACGTAAAACGCCAAATAACCATTGCCCAAAATGATGGCAACGAAGAAGAAGCGGAAAAGCAAACCGCGCTAATGGCGATTATTCAGCAAAAGGTTGTTCAGCTTTCCGACAAGTTCGACCATATTCATAAAGACGTTTTAAAAGCGCTCGCGCGATACAATATTCATATTCTGCAAAAGCATGAATTAAACGAGTATCAAAAGCAGTGGGTACGTAACTTCTTCGTCAATAAGGTGCTTCGCCATATAGCCCCTATCATTATTGACAAGAAAATGGACTTGTTAAGCCGTTTAAATGGCACATCTGTTTATTTGTATGTCGCGCTGCGCCGTAAAGACCGCAACACGCGCTATGCGGTTATTCAGGTGCCTACGTCTGAAATGTCTCGCTTTATGCTTATTCCGCCGGAAAAGAGTCGAAAGAAAAAGCATATTATTATGCTCGATGACATGATTCAGCTTAGCTTGGAAGACATTTTCCGCGGCTTTGTTAAATTTGACGAAGTCGAGTCATTTTCATTCAAGATGACCCGAGACGCCGAATACTCTATCAATGACGAGATTGACGAAAGTTATGTAGAAAAAATGTCTGAGAGCATGAAACAGCGCTTAATTGCCGAGCCTGTTCGGGTTATTTACGACAACGATATGCCTGAAGATATGATGCAGGATTTACGTAAGCGTTTACGTATAACAAAACTCGATACCATGCATGCTGCAGGGCACTATCGTAACTTTAAAGATTTCATTGGCTTTCCAAACGTGGGCCGCGAATATTTAGAGCATGCTCCGCTGCCGGCTATCGACAGCAATGCTTTTTCCAAATTTAATACGGTATTCGATGCCATTACCGCCCACGATATTCTACTGTATTACCCATATCACCGATTCTTACATGTTACCGAATTTGTCCGCCAAGCAGCATTCGACCCTAGCGTAAAATCTATTCGCATTAATATTTATCGTGTGGCCAGTAACTCTCGCATTATCAACTCGCTCATTGATGCCGTTGATAACGGTAAAAAGGTGACCGTAGTGGTAGAACTGCGCGCTCGCTTTGATGAAGAGGCCAACATTGAATGGTCTAAACGCATGACCGATGCGGGTATTCGCGTAGTGCTCGGCGTGCCAACCTTAAAAATTCACTCGAAGCTTTGCGTGATCACCCGCGAAGAACGTGGCGCGATGATTAACTATGCGCATTTTGGTACGGGTAACTTCAACGAAAAAACCGCAAAAATCTATACCGATTACAGTTTATTCACTCGAAACCAAGAATTGGCCAATGAAGCGGTGGCAGTATTTGACCTTATTCAATACCCTTTCCGCCGGTATAAATTTCAGCATTTGCAGATTTCACCGTTAAACGCGAGAACCCGAATTCAGTCACTTATTCGTCAAGAAATTCAGCATTTAAAAGAAGGCCGTCCTGCGCAAATTACCTTTAAGATTAATAACCTTGTTGATAAGGAATTAATGGATGATTTGTATCGGGCCAGTCAAGCAGGGGTGAAAATTCGCGGTATTGTTCGCGGGATGTGTTCCATAATACCTGGCTTAAAAGGTATTAGCGAAAACATTGAAATCATCTCTATTGTCGATAGGTTCTTAGAGCACCCTAGGGTGATGGTATTTGAAGGCGGCGGTGAGAGAAAAGTGTTTATTTCTTCTGCTGACTGGATGACCCGCAATATGGACAACCGCATAGAAGTAGGCTGCCCTATTTACGATAAAAACCTGCAACAGCGCATTGTCGATATTATGGATATACAATTCCGTGATACGCTTAAAGCGAGAGTGATTGACAAGGAACAAAGCAACAAGTACGTTGCTCGAGGCAATCGCAAGAAATTACGTTCACAAATAGAGATTTACGACTATCTTGTGAAAGAAGAAGAAAAAGAAGCAGGAAAATAAAACCTTAAATGACTCAGCATGAAATGACTCAGCATGAATCCGTTTTTGATACCGTTGAAAGCCGTGAGGTTAATAAAGTAGCCGCGTTAGATATTGGCTCGAATAGCTTTCACCTTGTGGTAGCGCGTATTGTTGCTGGGTCTGTCCAAATTCTGCATCGCGTTAAACAAAAAGTAAGGTTAGCTGAGGGGTTGGACGACGACAATATTTTGTCTGATGAAGCCATGGAACGTGGTTTAAAGATGCTACGTATTGTGGCTGAAAGTCTACGCGGTTTCGAACCCGACTCGGTTCGTATTGTGGCCACACACACTCTGCGCAAAGCCAAAAACGCCCACCACTTCATTAATGCCGCGAAAGATATTCTGCCCTACCCTGTAGAAGTAATTTCAGGCGTGGAGGAAGCCCGCCTGATTTACTCTGGCGTAGCACATACTAACCATGCTGATGGACAGCAGTTAGTGGTGGATATCGGTGGGGGCTCAACAGAATTTGTGATTGGCGAGGGCTTCAACCCGCTTATTTGCCGTAGTTTGCAAATGGGCTGTGTTAGCTACACTAAGCGATTCTTCCCAGACGGGTCATTAAAAAACAAATCTTTTGAGCTGGCCATTACTGCGGCTGAACAAGAGCTGGAATTTATTCAAGATAAGTACCGCAAGCTGGGTTGGGTACAATGTGTTGGTACGTCGGGCACAATTCGCTCGTTGTTCACTTTATGCCAACAAGATAGACCCAACGACCACGATATACCCGTTACGCTCAAGAGTCTGCGTAACTTAATGAAGCAGTTTATTAGTGCAGGTCATATCGACAAACTTAACTACCCTGATTTAACCGAAGACAGACGCGTGGTTATTGCCGGCGGTTTGGCTATATTAGTGGCAGTATTTAAAGCGCTAGAAATAGACACTTTGGTTTATTCCCCTGCCGCATTACGCGAAGGCGTGATTTACCAGATGGAAGATGAGCTGCATCATGCCGATATACGCGGCAGAACAGCTAGCAGCTTAGCTACCCGCTACGATGTGGATACCGCGCAAGCTACGCTTGTGCTTAACACGTCACTTAACCTCTTTAGCCATGCTGAAAAAGCCTGGAAACTTAAACACCACGACTTTAAAAGCATGTTGGGTTGGGCGGCGTTGTTGCATGAAGTGGGCATTCAAATTAACTCGCGCGGTGTGCAGCGCCACAGTGCCTATATTCTCGCTAACGTAGATATGCCTGGGTTTACGCAAGAACAACAAGAATTATTGGCCACCCTAGTACGTTTTCATAGAAAGAAAGTGCGGGCTAACGATTTTCCCAACTTTAACTTGTACGATTTAGCGGCCGTTAAAAAGCTTATCGCTTTATTACGTATTGGCGCGTTGCTCAATATCAAACGCCAAGAAGGCTTCTTGCCGGATATAGAGATTGATGCAGATAAGAACGGCTTAAGCCTTACTTTTCCTAAAGATTGGTTGGAAGAAAAACCCATCCTAGCCGCCGACTTAGTTCGAGAAAGTGCGTACTGGAAGGCGTTAGACTTAACCCTTTCTATTAAATAAGCCGGTTTGCGAGCAATAGAAAAGGGAGCATTAATGCTCCCTTTTTACGTTTTTATGTCAACGTATTTTAGGACGGGACATAATTAATAAAAAAGGGGCGCTGACAAGCGCCCCTTTTAAACAATAAAACTTATGCTTTTGAAGCTTGGTAAATACCTTCAATCGCACCGTCTAGTGTCGCTTCAAACTCGTCATCAGACTGTTTGTCAGAAACACCTTCAGTTAGTGCTCTTGAAAAACTTGCGATAATGCCTTGGTTTTCTGAAAGTTTCGCATTAGCTTCTTCACGGTTGTAACCGCCAGACAATGCTACCACTTTAAGTACACGAGGATGATCAACAAGCTCTTTATAGAAGTTAGCTTCATTAGGCAGTGTAAGCTTTAACATCACTTCTTGGCCTTCGCTCAACAAATTAAGCTGAGTAAGAATTTCAAGTTTAAGCAGTGCTTCTGCTTCCGCTTTTTGAGGACTATGAATATCTACTTCAGGTTCAATGATAGGTACTAAACCTGCTGCGATGATTTGCTTACCCACTTCGAACTGCTGCTCTACTACATCTTTAATACCTTGATGATTAGCCAGTTTTACCACTGAACGCATCTTGGTGCCAAAAACGTCTTGGGCTACGGCTTTAGCCAGTAACGCATCTAGACCAACAATCGGCTTCATCACCTGTACACCGTTGTTCTCTTCAACAAGCCCTTTATCCACTTTCAAGAAAGGGATAACGCGCTTCTTCTGCCACAAGTAGTGGGCAGTAGACATACCTTCAATTTCACGGTCTAGGGTATTTTCAAATAAAATAGCGCCTAGAACACGCTCGCCACTGAAAGGGGTGCTGGTGATAATACGTGTACGCATTTGGTGAACAAGGTTAAACATTTCTTCGTCAGAACTGTATTCTGACTCTTCAATGCCATATAAACGTAGCGCTTTTGGTGTACTACCGCCGCTTTGATCCAAAGCTGCAATAAAACCAACTTGCGTTTTAAGTTTATCTAGCATGGCCTGCTGTGCTTGTGATGCCATTGCAACACTCCTTTTTTATAATACTGCTCTAAGAACAGGTGTAGGGTTTATCGTTATATGCCGACGTACTTCAATGTATCGCCGGCGAAAATCGGAATCGATTTTTTAGTAGTCTGCTAATTTTATTTGTTTTTTTCTTCTAGCATGGCTACTGCAGGTAATGTTTTGCCTTCTAAAAACTCTAGAAATGCACCACCACCTGTAGAGATATAAGATATCTTATCAGCGATTTCATATTTATCTACTGCTGCCAGTGTATCACCACCACCTGCAATTGAGAACGCATCGCTATCAGCAATAGCCTCGGCTAACGCCTTTGTACCTGCACTGAACTGTTCAAATTCAAATACACCTACTGGGCCATTCCATACAATAGTACCCGCATTTTTAATAATGCTTTCAAGGGCTTTTGATGAATCTGGGCCGATATCAAAAATCATGTCGTCGTCAGCGACATCACTAACGGCTTTAAGTGTCGCTTCTGTGTTTTCATCGAAGGCTTTGCCCACTACCACATCGGTAGGCACTGGAATATTTCCGCCATTTGATACTGCATCGCTCATCAACTGCGTAGCTTGCTCCGTTAAGTCCATTTCAACCAACGACTTACCTACGTTATGGCCTTGTGCAGCAATAAAGGTATTGGCAATACCGCCGCCAACAATAAGCTGGTCAACTTTTTCAGCTAAGGTTTTAAGTACGGTAAGCTTAGTTGATACCTTAGATCCGCCTACAATGGCTACCATTGGACGTTTAGGGTTATCTAGGGCTTTGCCTAGCGCGTCCAATTCAGCAGCAAGAAGAGGGCCTGCACACGCTTTAGTAGCAAATTTTGCCACACCATGTGTAGACGCTTGTGCACGGTGCGCGGTGCCAAATGCATCCATCACGAAAATATCGCAAAGGGCTGCATATTGCTTTGATAGGGTTTCGTCGTCGCTTTTCTCACCTTCGTTAAAGCGTACGTTTTCTAGAATAACTAACGAGCCAGGTGCAACATCAACACCGTCTAAATAGTCTTTTTCTAGGGTTACTGGTACGTCTAACGCGTCGTTCAAATAATTCACAACAGGCTGAAGTGAGAATTCTTCCGCAGGCTCACCTTCAGTAGGGCGGCCTAAATGGGACATGACCATTACCGCAGCGCCAGCATCTAGCGCAGCTTTAATAGTAGGAATGGAAGCTTTAATACGTGCATCAGAGGTGACTACACCATCTTTAACTGGCACGTTTAAATCTTGTCTAATTAATACGCGCTGACCGCTTAGGGCCAAATCGCTCATACTTGGAATTGCCATAGTCTTTCCCTTGTTAATCGAATAACTGTGAGAGCTGCCAAGGCTGGCGCTACCAACCTTGGCAGCAAAATTCTTAATTAGCTTACGTCATACATTGCTTGCGCAGTGTCGAGCATTCTGTTTGCAAAACCCCATTCGTTGTCACACCACACCAGTGTTTTTACCAGCTGCTTATGACTTACGCGGGTTTGCGTACCATCCACAATACAAGAGTGAGGATCGTGATTGAAATCAACAGAAACTAACGGCTCTTCAGTGTAATCTAAAATACCCTGTAATCGCCCTGCTTTCACTCGCTTCAGTGCTTGATTGACATCCGCAATAGTCACTTGCGTACCTAAGGTTACACTTAAATCCATTGCAGTTACATTAATGGTTGGCACCCTTACCGCAATAGCTTCAAATTTACCTGCAAATTTAGGCAAAATACGCTCAATTCCCGCCGCTAACCGTGTGTCTACTGGAATAATAGACTGACTGGCTGCGCGAGTACGGCGTAAATCTGGGTGGTAAGCATCAATTACTTGCTGGTCGTGCATAGAAGCGTGAATAGTGGTAATCGTGCCGCTTTCAACCCCAAAGGCCGCGTCAAGCGCTTGAATAACCGGCACGATACAGTTAGTAGTGCACGACCCGTTAGACACCAACTTATGCTCCGCTTTCAGCGTGTCATCGTTAGTACCAAAAATGATAGTGTTGTCTAAATCTGGCGAGCCTGGCGAGGAAAAAAGTACCTTTTCTGCGCCTGCATTAATATGTGCCTGCCCCGATACTCTGTCATCAAACTTACCTGTGCATTCCAGCACAATATCTACCCCTATTTCACGCCAAGGCAGTAAATTGATATCTGGCTGTGCCAACAAGCGAATAGCATCGCCTGCCACGTTCAGTGTGTTGTTTTCTAGTGTCACATCAAAACCGAACCGCCCGTGGGCGGTATCGTATTTTAATAAGTGAGCTATACCTTCTGGCTCGGCGACATCATTAATCGCAACCACATCAAAGTGGCTATTGCGCCCGCTTTCATAAAGCGCACGCAATACATTGCGACCAATACGACCAAACCCGTTTATGGCAATGTTTACCATAGACTGCGGTGACCTCGTTAGCTAAGAGACAATGCTGCCTCTACCACTGCTTCAGTAGTAATATTGAAATGTTTGAACAAGTCACCCGCTGGTGCTGATTCACCGAACGTATCCATCCCAATGATGGCGCCGTTGAAACCTACGTACTTGTACCAGCTTTCTTTCGATAACGCTTCAACTGCAACACGCTTAGTTACGCTAGAAGGCAATACGCTTTCACGGTAATCCGCGGATTGACGATCGAACACGTCGGTAGAAGGCATAGAAACTACGCGAACCGCTTTACCATCTGCACTTAGTTTATCTGCTGCTTCAACAGCAAGTTGAACTTCAGACCCTGTAGCAATAAAGATGTATTCAGGCGTGCCTGCACAATCTTTAAGCACATAACCACCTTTGGCAACGTCAGCAACTTGCTGTTCATTACGTTCTTGCTGTGGCAAACCTTGGCGAGTGAAGATCAACGTTGAAGGACCATCGTTGCGCTCAATCGCGAACTTCCATGCAATAGCAGATTCAACCTGGTCACATGGGCGCCAGTTGTCTAGATTTGGTGTAGCACGCAGTGCCACTACTTGTTCTACCGGCTGGTGCGTTGGGCCATCTTCACCCAAACCAATTGAATCGTGGGTGTATACGAAAATAGCAGGTTGCTTCATAAGCGCCGCCATACGTACCGCGTTACGTGCGTATTCCATAAACATTAGGAATGTAGCACCGTACGCTTTAAAACCACCATGAAGGGTAATACCGTTCATCATGGCCGACATACCGAACTCACGTACACCGTAATAAATGTAGTTACCCGATGCATCAGTGGCTTCAACGCCTTTACTGCCATCCCAAATGGTTAGGTTTGAACCGGCTAAGTCGGCAGAGCCGCCTAGAAGTTCTGGTAACAAAGGACCAAATGCATTTAATGCATTTTGTGATGCTTTACGTGATGCAATGTTCTGTGGGTTAGCTTGCAAATCAGCAATGATTTTATCCGCTTTATCACTGAAATCTGCTGGCAACTCACCGTTCACACGGCGTTTAAATTCTGCGGCAAGCTCAGGGTAAGCACTTTCATATGCTGCGAAGGCGTCGTTCCACGCACTTTCAGCTTCGCCACCTTTGCCTTTTGCATCCCATCCTGCGTAGATATCATCAGGAATTTCGAACGCGCCATGCTTCCATCCTAGCTTTTCGCGGGTAGATATAATTTCGTCATCACCTAATGGTGCACCGTGACAAGACTCAGTGCCTTCTTTGTTTGGTGAACCGAAACCAATTACGGTTTTACAGCAAATTAGCGTAGGCTGAGCGCTGTTCGATTTAGCTTGTTCAATAGCGGCTTTAATTTGTTCAGCGTCATGACCGTCAACACCTTCAATCACTTCCCAGCCGTAGCTTTTAAAGCGTGCTGGTGTGTCGTCGGTAAACCAACCTTCTACTTCACCATCAATTGAAATGCCGTTGTCATCCCAGAAACCAATAAGTTTGCCCAGGCCTAATGTGCCCGCTAGTGAACAGGTTTCATGAGAAATACCTTCCATCAGGCAGCCATCGCCCATGAAAGTGTAGGTGTAGTGATCGACAATATCATGACCATCACGGTTAAACTGCGCCGCTAATACTTTTTCAGCTAGCGCCATACCTACTGCGTTACTAACGCCTTGACCAAGTGGGCCAGTGGTAGTTTCAACACCCGGTGCATACCCATATTCAGGGTGACCCGGTGTTTTAGAATGAAGCTGACGGAAGTTCTTAAGCTCTTCAATAGGCAGTTCATAGCCTGAAAGATGAAGCAAAGAGTACAACAGCATAGAGCCGTGACCGTTTGAAAGCACAAAGCGGTCTCTGTTTGCCCAAGACGGGTTTGCCGGGTTGTGTGATAGAAAATCACCCCATAGTACCTCGGCAATATCGGCCATCCCCATAGGGGCGCCTGGGTGACCAGATTTGGCCTGTTGAACAGCATCCATGCTTAAAGCACGGATGGCATTGGCAAGTTCACGACGAGAGGGCATGTTGTCTCCTGGTTTATTTTGTAGCTGAATTTCGCTAAGGGAACACTGTGGGCAAAATCCCTTTGTTCAACCTTAAAGCGCTGCTTTGCTGTATATCGTAATGTGGGCGTTATTCTTACCCATGCCACCATTCAGTTCAATGGCTTTTCATTGCCATTACCGAAAGTTGGCTAAAATAATGAATATTCTCATCATTCCTTCACCAGCCAATGTCGCTTCATTAGGAAAGCGTGGCTAACTTTACTCAATTATCTATAAAAGTGATCCACGACTGTCAACAAATCGTAACGAAAGGACTTTTAGACGTCTAGAAGTAAAGACTGGTATTTATACCTTGTTTTAGTACAATACTCACCTATTTTGAACAATAAACGCTTATGGAGCATGTATGGCCACGCATTTATTCACCTCCGAGTCTGTGTCTGAAGGACACCCGGACAAAATCGCCGATCAAATTTCAGATGCGGTTCTAGATGCTATTCTAGAACAAGATCCTCGTGCCCGCGTGGCTTGCGAAACTTACGTTAAAACCGGAATGGTATTAGTTGGTGGTGAAGTCACTACCTCTGCGTGGGTTGATATTGAAGAAATCACACGTAAAACGGTAAGAGACATAGGCTATGTTCACTCAGATATGGGATTCGATGCTGATTCTTGTGCAGTATTAAACGCCATTGGCAAACAGTCGCCAGATATCAACCAAGGTGTTGATCGCGAGAGCTTAGAAGAACAAGGAGCAGGCGACCAAGGTCTTATGTTCGGTTACGCCAGTGACGAAACTGACGTATTAATGCCAGCGCCTATTACTTATTCTCACCGCTTAGTACAAAAACAAGCTGAAGTGAGAAAATCTGGCAAGCTAGACTTTTTGCGCCCAGATGCGAAAAGCCAAATTACGTTTAAATACGAAAACGATAAGCCTGTAGGCATCGATGCCGTAGTACTTTCTACTCAGCATTGTGACTCAGTTTCTACTGCGCAAGTACGCGAAGCAGTAATGGAAGAAATTATCAAGCCTGTGCTACCTAGTGAATGGCTTGATAGCAATACCCAATTCCACATCAACCCTACTGGTCGCTTTGTTATTGGCGGACCTGTTGGTGATTGTGGTCTAACTGGACGTAAAATCATTGTAGATACCTACGGTGGTATGGCCCGTCACGGTGGTGGTGCTTTCTCAGGTAAAGATCCTTCAAAAGTCGACAGAAGCGCGGCATACGCAGGCCGTTATGTTGCTAAAAACATTGTTGCTGCTGGGCTAGCTAAGCGCTGTGAAATTCAAGTGTCTTACGCCATTGGTGTGGCTGAGCCAACATCTATCAGTATAGATACCTTCGGTACTGGTGTGGTTGACGAGAAAACGCTAGTAGCCTTGGTTCGTGAACATTTCGATTTACGTCCTTATGGCTTAATCAAAATGCTTGATTTAGAACGTGCTATTTACTTACCGACTGCAGCTTATGGCCACTTTGGCCGCGAAGCCTTCCCATGGGAAGCAACTGATAAAGCTGAAGCACTACGTTCATCAGTATAGTTTGCTCAGCGGTATAGTTTGCGCTAGGCTGTTGAAAGCTTAAAACAGAAAAAGGGTCGCTTCATAATGAAGCGACCCTTTTTAATTTCAGGCTATTATCTTGCTATAGCTTGGCGATAGCGTGGCGATAGCGTGGTTATATTTTGGCTATCTATATGGAACCTGCATGAATGGAGACACTTTTCGTACTCCCACTCGCTATGACCATATCAGGCAAGCCAAATCGCGCTAACGCAACATTTTGAAATTCTTTCTTATGGGTCACTTCCGTTTCCGCAAAATCTGGCGGCAAAAATTGTCGACTACTCATTTCGCTGTCAAATTCAACTTCCATCATTTTTAAAGGTGCTAAGTTACCGGTAAAAATATCTATCACCAGTTGAGCTCCAAAAAAGTCGATACGATATCGCTGTTTTTCCACCCGCATATTTTGGGTTAAAGGCCATAAATCAGCGAATTGCTCAGAATCCAACGTAATTCGCGTGTCTCTGCGTTTAAGGCCGATACCTTGTTTAACGGCCATGGTGTAATTACCACCTTCATCCCTAATTCTAATATGCTTATCCGGCTCGGTAGCTAAGTAACCTTGTCTTATTGCAACAGGCTTTCGTGTATCTAACAAACCTTCTGGCACATAACTTACTAAAAACTTTCGTTCAAATTCCCATTCCGTTTGCATCACTCACCTCCGGCCAAGTTCCCTATTTGAAAGTACTGCTTTGCCTACTAAATTGAAGTAAGTCTTACTACTACCCTTTAAAAGTTAGTTCACAATAGAAATATCTAACAAGTTTATTTTTAACCTTTTAGATAAAAGACTACACTTACTATTCAGCACTTATTTTTTGTTACCGTTTTGTGTCATATTTTTAAGTTAGAGATCGGCATATAGCGCGAACAAAACACCCTTGTGGTTATGAAGCTACCACCTACATTTATAATAATCGGTAGTCATAAGAACAAGTTTACGCTGTCTCACTCAACTAGGAATTTATCCATGAAAACTTACCCAACTTGCGTGGTTTGTTTAATATTGCTTGCCTCATTGAGTGCCGCTTACAGCGAAGCCGCTGATTGGGATGTTTCTGATTGGGATGCTTCTGATTGGAATGACTACTACGGCCCTATCGTGTTCAAAAGTGAAAAAATAGCAAAGTGGAAGATTAAAAGCCGCTTTAATGAAACACGCCTTGAATCCATACCTGGCTACGATAGTCATTTTAATGCTAGCAAAAATAGCCAACTATCAATTCGCGCTCACCGTGCGTTAACGCTACTTTTCGAACAACAAATATATGCCTCGTTTAATACGAGCCACTCACCTTTGCAGTACTATCCTGAATGGCGCTATATACCTGAAGACTTAGGCACTTTTACTCGACTGGGTTGGTTAGTTGGTGACGAGAGTGGTTTAAATATGGCGTTGGAATTTGAACATCGAGAAGTAGGAGATAAAGAAAATAATGCGCTTACGTTAGGTGTTCAATACTTTTTCTAATACATGAACGCCCCCTTAAAGCGGGTTCTAATTTTTGTGTTTTGCCGCTTCTACCTGATTACGGGTTTCAACATACGTACTTTGAATAACTTTTGCATCAGTACTTGCTCGATGACGTCGAGCGTCGCTTTGCGATTCAATACTTGATTTAACGTCGTGCCAAAGCGCCATTTGAGGTTCGCTTAAAACATACTCTAATGCACGACATGAAAAAGACATTTGAACCGAGGCTGCTGCAAAAAGCTTAATGAGCCAAGGGTTATCTACCACCCATCCGTCAGTATACACAATGGTATTACTTAAAAAGGCATTAAGCTCGTGACACACTTTGACCGGACAAACTCCGTAAGTGTTCAACATGGCTCTGGTGATGCCATGCAAAGACTCTGCTTCTTGATCCCAATGAACCCAACTATCAAAAGGACGAATAAGCTTGCACCATTTTGCACCATCATAGCGCACTATACCTATTTCAATAGGATAACTACGGGCACCAAACCCACTGGCTTCCAAATCAATAATGGAAGGGGGATAATTTCTCTGCAAGCTAACTCCCATCTACGCTGGCGTAAAACACGACTTGCCTTCTTTAAACCTAATAAATGAACTCAGAAAGCGCAAACGGAATTGAAAATCATACTTCTGTTGTATAATTAAAAAACAAACCGACACTTCATCTACTTTGTTAATAGTAGAATCGTGCCAGTTTGTATCATTTTAACATCAACGCACGGGCTGAATACAAAGTGATAGCCCGCTTTTAGGTAGGGATTACTCAGCCACTGCCAAGTTGAGAATTTGCTCACTCACTTCTGGGGTAATGGCTCCCGTTTCACCGAGTGAAAGCATTTTGTTTCCTTTCAGCTTTTCTACCACAGCATTAACGGCACTTTGCTTGTCGCCTTCATGCTCAGTAAGCTGGGTAGCGACTTCAAGACTCTGGTAGAAGGCTTCGATAGCGTCGATAGTTCGAAGCGCAATATCATCGCTCTCTTCTAGACCAAATACGTTTTGACCCATCTGTGATAGCTTTGCTGACTTAGTGTCAAGTTGAACCCGTAGTAGTGACGGCTGGACAATCGCTAATGAACGAGCATGATCTACGCCATACAGTGCCGTGAGTTCGTGGCCAATCATATGGGTAGCCCAATCTTGCGCAACACCTGAACCGATAAGGCCATTTAGTGCTTGGTTTGCTGACCACATAAGGTTAGCGCGCCATGCATCATCTTTGTTATCAATTTTTCCGCCAAGTTGAATTAAGGTTTTCAGCAAGGTTTCAGCGTAGCCGTCTTGAACCGGCGCATTTTGTGGAAAGGTTAAGTACTGCTCGCAAACGTGAACGAAGGCATCCACTAAACCGTTAACTACTTGTCGATGCGGAAGGCTTTTTATTACATCAGGGTCTAATACAGCAAATTGCGGATAAACTAACGGAGACATAAACGCCAGCTTCTGCTTGGTTGCTTTCTTACTTATCACCGAACCACCGTTCGATTCAGAACCTGTTGCTGGCAAGGTTAGAATGGCCCCAATAGGTAGCGCGTTATCAACGGTATGCTTGCCCGTTAGAATATCCCAGCCCTCACCCTCATATACGGCGCTTGCCGCCACATATTTTGCGCCATCAATAACACTTCCCCCGCCTACTGCAAGAATATAGTCAACGCCTGTTTCTTTAATCAGTGCAACCGCTTTGTCTAGTGTTTCAATGGTTGGGTTTGGCTCAACGCCACCAAAAGATTCCCAGTTGTAGCCTTCTAGCGCGTTCTCTACTTGCTCATAAACACCATTTTTTTTGATGGAACCGCCACCAAATAACACTAAAACGTGGCTGTCCTTTGGGATTAGGGTGTTGATTGAGCCAATTTGTCCTTGGCCAAATTGGATCCGAGTTGGGTTGCTGAATGAAAATTTCATGGTCTTTCCTCTGTCATTACATGCCTGTGTTAATGCATAATAGTGCCATTTAGTGTAAACAAACCGTCTATTTCTGGAAAAAATTTGCCTATTTCTACAAACAACCCAGGCTCTACTCATAATTTGGCTTTTTTAAGTCAAATTCTGAAACAGTTTTTACACGCAAAAGGTAAATCAGCGCTTAGTGGCGTGAGCAAGACGGATATAGATGGCGTACGAGTTTTTCGCGATCCTTATGGCTGCCCTAAGCAGCCATTACTTTATCAGTCTGGCATTATTATCATGCTACAAGGCACTAAACGTTTGTATGTTGATAATCGTGAAATCGAATACAAAAAAGGCGATTACATTGTTTTCGGTGTGCCCTTGCCTGCTCAATGTGCAGCCACCTTAGATGATGACGATTGCATATTAGGTTTAGTCATTGATATTCCCGCGTCGTTGCTTGTAGAGCTTTCACAATGGCGTGACGACAAGGCCAAAAATAGCCCCGCTCCTATTTTTACAGTAAGTCAGCAGTCATTAGATGCAAACATAACCGATGCAACACGCAGACTACTTCAAGCATTAACTCACAGTAATAGTGCCAAAGCATTGGGTGCAGGTTTTGTGCGAGAAATTGTATATTACATCCTTAATGGCCCTGCCGGTCATGTTCTTTGCGGCCTTACCGACAATGGGCATTATGCGAGAATCGCCCAAGCTTTGCGGACCATTCATGATGAGTATTCCTCTGTGTTAAACGTAGACTCACTTGCCGCTAGTGCGAACATGAGTGTTTCTGGTTTCCACCGCACATTTCGGGATGTAGTAATGGATTCACCCGTTCAATATATAAAGAAATTTAGACTATCGAAAGCCAGAGAGTTAATCGCATTAGGTTATCGAGTGGGAGACGCTGCCGAAGCGGTGGGTTATAACAGCTTATCTCAATTCTCTCGAGAGTTTAAACGCTACTACCAATTCACTCCTGTACAAGATCGTCAATCTGCTCATTAATTGCCGTACTATAAATAACTTAACGCTGTTCTTCACGTGATAAAACCTTGCTAAAAGTGCGGTTTATTCATGGCTAATAATTAAACAAAGATAGACGAAAGAATAATGTTTGGAAGGTAAAACTAACCAATTAATGCTATACAATTACTAGCCTTACCATCAACTTCAAGATTTTATGCGCTTACGTTTCACATTTTGGTTCTTAACGTTAATGGCATTAAGTTTTCACTCTAACGGCAGTGAGGCGTCGACACCACTTTATATTGGTATAGATGCAGACTTTTCGGCTGTCGCTGTGGACGGTGGTGTAGCCATTAAACGAGGCGTTGAACTTGCTGTAGATGAAATTAATAAAAAGGGGGGATTGCTAGGCCGCCCCCTTAATATCATTTTAAAAGATCATAGAGGCAACCCTGCTCGGGGCATTCATAACATTGAACAGCTCGCCACCAATGGCGACTTAATTGCGGTAATAGGAGGTGTGCATACGCCTGTTGCGTTAGCCGAGCTTGAGTCTATTCACCAACTTAACTTGCTATATCTCGTGCCTTGGGCGGCAGGTACACAAGTGGTTGACAACCAATATGCTCCTAACAATGTATTTCGCGTATCAGTTCGTGATGCAGAGGCGGGAAAAGTACTTATTCAGCATGCTGTTTCTCGCGGTATTAAACGTGTGGCGCTGGTTTTAGAGCGTACTGGGTGGGGTCGTTCTAACGAGGCATCGCTCACCTTAGCCGCTGCCGAAATGGGGATAACCATTACGACTACTCGCTGGATTAACTGGCAGCAGAAAAAATTTGAAGAAGATATATCTGCTATCAAATCAGACAAAGCAGAAGCCATCATTTTGGTTGCCAACGCACCTGAAGGGGCAGTAGTCGTAAACGAATTAGCAGCACAAAACCTCACAGCTTTACCTGTAATTTCCCATTGGGGCATTGCTTCGGGCAATTTTATAGAGCGTTTGAACGTTGAGCCCGACTTACTTAATTTGTCAGTATTACAAACCTTCCACTTTGATCATCAAAAACATACAAAAGCCCAACAATTGTTAGAAGCTTATCATAGTAAGTATGGGCTCGTAGACCCTAAATCTATCCCAGCTGTAACAGGCATTGCGCACGCTTATGATTTAGTTAACATGCTAGCTAAAGCCGTGGCAAAAGCAGGCAGTCATGATGTAGATGCGCTACGAAATTCACTAGAAGACTTGGGGAGTTTTGAAGGTGTAATCAAAACTTATGACCCAGCATTTACACCCACACAGCATGACGCATTAATGGCTAAGGACTATTTTATGGCTTCATTTGATAAAAAAGGTAACTTGGTCGTTCTGGAAAATCAGTAATGCAATTTCAGCCACCACCGCTTAGAAAGCGCTTATTAACCAGCATGCTACCCCGTTTGTTCGGGTTGATTTTAGTTGTTGCGTTAATGCTTTTTGCGTTTGCCTTCTTTTTTGCCAAGCAGCAGATCGAAACGGTACAACAACAGTCTATTGAAGGCTTAAAACAAGACCTTTCTTTTATCGTTAATGATACCACTCGGCAATTATCTGACCTTGCATCTAACGATATCATTATTAATTCTCTGGTAGATTTAGAGCAGCGTGATAATTATCTTCCCATGTTCTTTAGGTCGTTAAAGTTAACCCAAACCCGTAATGTGGAGTTTGCGTTGTACGACTTTTCCGGCGAAATGGTTATTCAGAAAAACTGGAGTCATTCTATTTCTGAAAAACTGGATACTGCGTGGCAACAAAAAACACTAGGCGCGTCTCTTTCATTTTCTTCAATCTCTCACAATGGCGTGCTTTTTTCTGTCCCAGTACTTTTAGGTGGTGCAGCAGAAGGTGCGCTGGTTATGTATGTAGAGAGCCTTCAAGACTTGCTAGCCCCCTACCCAAGGCTAACTAACCAGATTGTTACTGAACAAAATGGCGTAGTACTTTTCAGTAGTGAGCCGGAATTTATTATTCCCGGTACATCGTTTAGTGATGTCGACACCATGGGCTATGTGTTGCAAGACTCGCGCTATCAAAACTTAACCCTGTATAGCATTAAACCTATCGGCAATGCTCTGAAAGGCTTGTATTGGTTGGCGCTACTCATGCTGGCCATTATTGTAGGTATTATCTTAGTTAATTTTCACATGATTCGAACCACTGCACTACTTGCAGAGAACACCTTATCAGCCCTTTATAAAGATATAGTTAACCGTATTAAAGATACCGACTCACAAGAGTCAGTGATTGTAGAAGAGGCTAGAGAATTAGCCAATATTCGCAGTGCATTTGATACCTTAATTTCTGACCTTGCGGAAATGTCTTTATCGAACGAACAGTTTTCTAATGTTATTGATTCGATGGGAGATATGCTCTTAGTGGTAGATGAAAACCATCGCGTGATGTTAAGCAACAAACGGTTCGATGCTTTTTGTGAAGATCAATACGGAGAGCGTGAAGGTACGGTTAAGTACATACTCAATAAGCTCATTAATAAACCTTCTGGAGAGTTAAAACATTTCTCGGTAGAAGACGGATTGGAAAAGCATATTAAATGGACCAATACGCCACTCGAAGATGCTAACCATAACATCAGAGGCGCTATTTTCGTTGGGGTTGACTATAGCACTCAGCGTTCGCTAGAAAGTCATGTGCAAATTCTTAATCACGCCATGGACGAAGCCACGGTCTCTATTGTTATTGCGGATATAAAGCGTACGGGTCAACCAATTATCTATGTTAACAATGCGTTCAATCGCCTTACTGGTTACAATAAAGAAGATATCATTGGTAGAAATTGCAGGTTTATGCAGGGTGAAGGCACCGATAGTCATACCACCTCGCGGATACGAAGAGCGATTGCAAACCGCGAGCCAATTGAAACCACCATTCTTAATTACCGTAAAGATGGTGTCTCTTTCTATAACAAACTCATCCTCACGCCAGTAAAGTCTGACGGCGAAGTCACCCACTACATTGGCTTTCAACAAGACGTTACACAACAGCGACAAGCGGAGCGTTATTTACAAGACGCGAAGCAAAAGGCGGAAGAGTCAGCACATATGAAATCTGGCTTCCTTGCCAGTATGAGCCATGAAATACGCACGCCTATTCACGGTATTTCTGGGGTACTACAGTTGCTATCGAATTCCCCATTGAACGACGAGCAAAAGCATTACCTCTCGCTTGCTACTTTTAGCATTCAAGGCCTACTCCACATCGTCAATGACATTCTTGATTTCTCTAAAATTGAAGCAGGGCAGCTTCAAATTGATGATCAACCCTTCGATTTGCTAGAAACCCTTGAAAGCTTGCAATCGCAATACGCCATTTTATGTCAAGAAAAAGGGCTACGTCTTCATTTTCATTTTAACCTACAAGGCTTTCACGTAGTCATTGGAGATTCTGTTCGTTTCCGTCAGATTCTCTCTAACTTGATTGGCAACGCAGTGAAGTTTACCGAAAAGGGTGAAATTGACGTAACTACCACCTTAGCGCATACCAGTGACAATAAGCTCCGCTTAACCTGCGCAGTCAAAGATTCAGGAATAGGTATCGCGAAAGAAAAACAAGCGGGAATCTTTGAGGTTTTTACGCAAGAAGACTTATCTACAACCCGCAAATTTGGCGGTACAGGCCTTGGGCTTTCTATCAGTAAACAGTTGTGTGAGCTTATGGATGGTGAAATTCATTTAGAAAGTGAAAAAGGCAAAGGAAGTACATTCACTTTCAACATCATGCTAAAAGAGGGCGACGATAGCCTAATAGCACCCCAACGAAGTAAGGCCCATAGTTACAACGCCGCAATACAAAAACGTAAAATTCTTATTGTTGAAGATAACGACATCAATCAGGTCATTGTGAAGCAGCACTTAAGTGCCCACAAAACCTTGAGTGCGAAATCGGGTATTGAAGCATTAGAAGCCTTAAAGAAAATGAAAGTGACTTTTGATTTAATATTGATGGACTGTCAAATGCCTGACATGGACGGTTTTGAAGCAACCCGCCGTATTCGACGGGGTGAAGCCGGCGAGCGATATGTTAATGCCCCCATCATTGCGCTAACAGCCAATGCCATGAAAGGTGATAGAGAAGACTGCTTTAACGCTGGTATGAACGATTATTTAAGTAAGCCCTTCGATGTTCAAGACCTACTGGAAAAAGTAGACTACTGGACTGAAAAAAGCACTGAAGCCAAGTTGCAGCTTAGCTGATGGGAATGGCAAGTGAAGCAGACGCTTCACTTACTCAAAAGAAAGGTGGAGTTGGCCGATAAGCGGGTTCTGAAAATACATACTATATTTATAATACTCATTAAATTTTATATATCTAATTTTTCTCTGTATGCCATAACTTTAGCTTTAATCTTTGGTCCATCAGGCCTTAAACTCAACGCTATCTCCATTATTCTGAGAGCCTCCACCGTACTATACTGTTCTACAAGGAGAGCTAAATCTCTGACTTTCTCTACTTGCTCTTCGAAAGAACGTATCAATTCATCATGATATGCACTAAAGGTAGCCTCTACTTCTTCACATTCTGCATTTGAAAATAACTTAATTAATTGTTTGTGATGGACTGGCAATAACTTCCTTAAAGTATCCACAGAGGCATCATAACGCTCTTTTACAAATTCTCTAGAATCATCTATAAGTGACTGCAAATCTAATTTTCGAATAAAATCGTCTCTCTCATTTTCATATTCAACCCAGTTCATATGGTCCATTTCTAATGATACTTGAGGAATTAATGTTCCGTTTGGTAACCCGTGACGATTTGTTTTAAAAGGAATCTCCCCGCCTCGAATATTTCCTTTCATTAAGGTAGATGTATATTCCATAGGTGACCGATAAAGCCTATGGCATATGAAAGCAGGTTTATAAATCGAATGTATAGACTGTTCTGAAGAGCTATCGGAAGCTTCCCATCGAGAACCATCAGCGTTAACGAATCTGCCAGTTTTTAAAATAGGTTGATGCAGTTGTACTTTTTTCATTCCACGAGACAAAGGAAAAATAGATTTAACCAGTTGAGATCTATTCCCTTTAAGCGTTTTATCAAGGTAAGTAAAAGGCTTGTCGCTAGGATGCTCATTCAACCAACAAAATGAAATGGCTTTCTCCGAACCAACTTGGTTTAAATAAGAAGAAATTGAAACCGAAAAATCTTCATGAACCCAATACTCATCGATATCTAAAAACATTACATGGGTGGTTTGATTTTCAGAAGAGTTTATAGTCGTTTCTAACGCGCTAGCATAAGCGATTTGTTGAAATTTTTGATGTACTGCTCCAGGAACCCAATCAACAAAATCAACATTAGTAAAAGAAACTTGCGGATAGGTTTTATTAATCCTATCAATTATAGTTCTACTAGGATCTGTAGTGCGATTAATTAGAACTTCTATTTCATCAAAACCTTTGTAGAGATGATAAAAAATCCACTCAGCCAAGTATGCTCCCTCATCCTTTGCGACAGCAATAATCTTAGTTACGATAGGTTCCATAGTAGAAGTTCCTCTAATTTTCTTCTTCCAATCTCTTGCACTAAAGGTGGAGTTGGCCGATAAGCCGGGTTCTGTCGTGGGCAACCATTCCTCTAGATCAGCAATTACTCACTGATTCAAGCAACCTACCCGATCCCCATGCGGGCCACACGTTAAGGGATCCTATTTGGTCTTGCTCCGGGTGGAGTTTACCTTGCCACAACCTGTTACCAGGTGTGCGGTGCGCTCTTACCGCACCCTTTCAGCCTTACCGGCCATTGCTGGCTTAGGCGGTCTTCTCTCTGCTGCACTTGTCGTCGGCTCGCGCCGCCCAGACGTTATCTGGCACCCTGCCCTTTGGAGCCCGGACTTTCCTCCCCTTTCTTACGAAAGCGGCGATTGCCTGGCCAACTCCGCGGCGCATTCTACATGAAGATGCCTCATATAGCGACAACCACATGTGAGCTTTTAGGTATCACCATAAAAGCATGTTTCAACCGTGTTCTTATCAAGCAGTTTTGTGATCACAAAAACCTGATCTTCTGCTCGTAATACTGTGCTTCCTTTGGGGATAAGCGTACTTTCACCACGGGCGACTAACGCCACAACGGTGTCTTCGGGTAACCCCAACTCTGAAATACATTTCCCGGTGGAAATTGACCTAGCGTGAAGCACTATTTCAATTAGCTCCCGTTTGTCTTTAGCCACTTTAACAATTTCTAGCGTATTCGATTCGCCTCTGGGGTTTTCTAGCACCAACCCCAATTTGCGCGCAGCAAAGGGTAAACTTGCCCCTTGCAGTAAGGCTGAAATCATCACAATGAAGAACACCACGTTAAAAATAAGCTCGGCGCTGGGTAATTCAAAAATGAGTGGAAAAATTGCCAGAATAATAGGCACAGACCCACGAAGTCCTACCCAAGAAATAAGCACTGAAGCTTTAAATGAAAACCGACTGAGCAATAACAAAGGCATTGCCACCAGCGGCCGGGCCACAAAAATAAGTACTACCGCAATCAACAAGCCTTCTTTCCAAGTATGTAGAAGCTCAGAAGGGGTAACCAACAAGCCCAAAATAACGAACATCGCTATTTGGCTTAACCAAGCCAAGCCATCAATGAATACAAAGGTATTTCGTTGATAGGAAAATCGGCTATTACCCACAATTACGCCGGTAATAAAAGTCGCCAAAAATCCGCTACCATTTAAATTCGAGGCTAAACCAAAGGCCAAGACCCCGAATAACATAACAAACACTGGATACAAACCAATCGCCATAAGCGTTACGCGCCTAAACAGTGCAACCGCTAGGCCACCTACCAAAGCACCTGTAATGGCTCCCACGCCCATTTGACTAATAAACAACAACGCTAAATCAGACGCCTTAGTACTGCTGTCTTGAATTAGGGTAATTAATCCGATTGTGAGGAAAATAGCCATAGGATCGTTTGATGCGCTCTCAAGCTCTAACGTCGCTTTTATCCTAGAGGGGATAGTAATGCCCGCATTGCGCATTACAGAGAAGACAGCTGCGGCGTCAGTAGACCCTACGATCGCGCCAAGAAGCAGACCTAGATAGAGTGGCAAATCTAAAATATACATAGCTGCTACGCCTGTTATGGCGGCTGTACCTACCACACCAAATGATGCCAGCAATGCGGCGGGTTTCCACGCCCGTTTTATAGACTTCTTTGAAGTTTGAAGGCCGCCATCGAACAGGATAAGTATAAGTGCAAAGGTACCAATGGAATGGGCAGCATCGGCATTATCAAAAGAAATGCGACCGATACCATCTTCACCGGCCAGCATGCCCACACCTAAAAAGAGGACCAATACCGGCACGCCAAAACGGGGGGACAGTTTGCTGACCAACACGCCAAATATAGCTAACAAAGCACTGAGTAGAATAATTTGGTCTACAGCAAACACACGTTATCTCCCTTTAACTTAGTAATAACAGTATACAGATGAAATGAGCAAAGCGGTATTTCACCGCTCCACCAATTTCGATTTGAGCGGTTAAGGTATATGTGCCAGCGACGCTTTCACCTCCTCAGAAGTAGGACGAAGTTGAGCCTTCCCTTTTTGCTCTCTACGTTTACCCAGCATGTGAAGTAACGATGAAGTAATAAACAAGGTCGATGAGGTGCCAATAACCACTGCAAATACCATGGGTACGGCAAAACTGTTAACTGCATCTCCCCCTACTAGCGCCATCGGTAGCAAAGCAAGCAGTGTGGTTAACGAAGTAAATACCGTTCTGCTTAGCGTGCTATTTACCGCTTCGTTGATAATATCGGCCAGGGAACGCTCTGGACTAATGCGCAGCAACTCTCTTACGCGGTCTAACACTACCACTTTATCGTTAATTGAGTATCCTATTAAGGCCAGTAGCGCGGCCACTGCGGTAAGATTAAATTCAATACCGGTTAAGGCAATAAAGCCAATAGTTTTGGTTAAATCAAGTAGCACGGTAAGTAAGGCGGCGGTAGCAAAATGCGCTTCAAACTGAAACCACAAATAGGCCAACATTCCACCACCAGCAATAAGCAAAGCTAGAATAGACAAGTCGGCAAAGCCATCACTTACTTTCGGGCCTACAACATCAACCTTGTTGAATATCACGGTACTGTCGGCGTCTTGTATCACCTGTTTTAGCGCTTCGATATTACTACCTTGCGTGGCTACGGTACTGGATCCGGCATTAGCTTCTGCAATAGGTACAGTGTTCGATTGTTCTGATACGGGCGCACGCAATAAGTACTGATTTTCGGCGCCATATTCTTGAATAGCAATGTCTTCAAAATGGTGTTGTTTTAGCACTGTGCGCAATTGTTCAGTAGAAAGTTGAGGCGCAGAAATTTCCATCATGGTACCGCCGGTGAAGTCTACCCCGTATTGCAAGCCAGGTTTAAAGAAGAACGCCATGGAACACAGGGTTAATATCAGTGAAACACTCAAAGCTATCTTTTTAGATTTTAGAAAGTTAAACGGCCCTAATTTATCCGCCATGGTTAACAATGGCGAAGATAAATTGATTGGCTCTCTTTGATGCTTTCTTGTTGCTCGCTGCATAAGCAACTTAGTAAGCGCCACCGAAGTAAACAGTGAAGTTATCAAGCCTATTGCAATAGTGACGGCAAAACCTTTCACTGGTCCACTACCAAAAACAAACAATAAGCTAACGGCAATAAGGGTTGTGAAGTTTGAATCAACAATAGTACCAAACGCCTTATCAAAACCAATTTTCAGGGCACTACCTGCTGGCCTGCCTTTTTTCGTTTCCTCACGAATACGTTCGTTAATAAGGATATTTGCATCTACCGCCATGCCCATAGTGAGTATCAGCCCAGCAATACCAGGCAGAGTAAGTGTGGCGCCAAACAACGTAAGCACACCAAATACCAGCGCCATATTCACCGTAAGCGCAACACTCGCAATTGCGCCCCAGCGACCGTAAATACCCACCATAAAGACTAAAACACCCAGCGCCCCCGCAATGCCACTTTTTACGCCGGTTTCAATAGCATCGCTACCTAAATCCGGCCCTACTGTGCGCTCTTCAATAATATGCAGCGGTACAGGTAATGCGCCAGTACGGAGCATCAGTGCCACGTCTTGCGCTTCGCTCATGGTAAAGCTACCGGTAATCTCGCCTCTGCCCCCAGAAATAACGCTATTGATAACCGGCGCCGTGACGACCGTGTCATCTAGCACTACCGCTAACACGCGACCAATATTGTTTTTTGTCATGGTAGCGAATTGTCGAGCGCCATCGTTATCTAAACGAAACGTCACCACGGGTTGGCTGGTTTCAGGGCTAAACACTGCTGCTGCGTCTGTAATATGCTCACCTTCTAGCGCGACATGCTTTTCAAGTAAGTACTGCCTGCCGCTAATGTCAGCCCGAGTAAAGCTCTCGCTATTTTTCACCTGCGTTTGCCAGTGAAAACGCATTTGCGCTGTAGTACCTAGTAAGGCTTTTACACTTGCTGGGTCTGAAATACCGGGCATTTGCACTAAAATAGCATCGCTACCTTGGCGGGTTACACTTGGCTCTGTGAGGCCAGTCTCGTCAAGTCGCTTGCGAACCACTTCAAGGCTACGATTAATCGCATCTTTTACTACTGCTTCTTGGTATTCCTCAGTAAGGGCTAGAGAAAGGTTAATCACATTCCCTTTTTGGCTGATACCTTTTGGAGCAGTGCCCTGCTGTGTCAGAAGCAACGCGCTACTGCCATCTGATTGCAGCGACACTTCATTTGCCCGCTGTTTAACGTTGTAAAGGTCATCGGGGTTCGAAAGCGTAAATTGTACTGCTAACGCGTTTTTGGAAGTATGTTTAACATAGCGAATGTTTTGCTCTCTCAAGTCACTAAAAAGCGCAGAAGAGTAGGTATCTAATTGCCGAGCAAACAACGCGTCAGTATCAGCTTCCAGCAATAAGTGAGAGCCCCCTTGTAAATCTAAACCAAGCGAAAGCGTGTGTTGGCTGTACCACTGCGGTACATGCTGCTTAAGTGAATCGGGCAATATATTGGGCGCGGCGCTAAGTAGGCCTAGTAAAATAACCAGCGCATACACTAGGCCACGAAATGAAAATCGTGTCATAAAAATCCTGCAATAAACCTTTAAAAGTTGAGAAGCACTGCAACTGCAGCGCGTGATATCAGTAAGGTATTACAGGGAAGAAGGTGGGCCGCGATTCGATATGCCCTTCCAATAAAGGGCAATATATTCAAAAGGAGTGCTAAAGATAGCATTCGAGAAATCGACGAAAGCTAAATGATTTTGATATCCAAAGAGAAGTAGATGTTCATCTGAATTATCTAAATCGGCATCTTGCGGTTGAGTGTGCTGGGCAAACCCAAAGCGTGTAGCAACAGAAAGCCCGAAGTCGGAAAAGGATACCTGCGGGGTTTGCTCATTAAAAGATGCGGTATCGTTTGCACAATAGGCTGAAAATGGCGCGCTGAACACAAGCACCGACACCACAATAGAAAAGACCCACGCATAAACTGAAGACGCGTAGTTTTTCTGAGAAGGTGAATGAGCGTCATTGTGACGTTCAGGCATAAAACGATGCATAAGGGCGGTAATGATAACTTTCTAATATTCCGTTGCGCTGTATATGGGTACGAAATAGTGAAAAGCAAATGAAGTCGACCAACCTTGATCCATACAAAAATCTCCTCTAGACAAGTTAAAAAATATTAATCTCTTTGGCGACTACTTCGGTACAAATTATCTCAACAGGCAGAACAAGGAGAATTTCATGTCATCAACATCAACAGTCTTATCAGAATTATGTCATTTGGATTTTGACGCCCTAGCGGCTTATGAGGCCTCTCTTGAACGTATTGAAGATGCAAGTCTTAAAGACACTATCGCCACGTTCAGAGACGATCATAAAGCTCATATCGACGCTCTTAACACCATGTTGGTTCAAAGAGGTGAAGATAAAGTTACCGAGGCTGACTTTAAGAAAGTGCTAACCAAAGGCAAAGTGGTGATAGCTGGGCTTATTAATGACAAAGCTATCTTAAAAGCGATGGTAGTGAACGAAGAAGTTACCACCAAAGCTTATGAAAAAGCCTTAGATCATGATGGCTTTTCTGCAGCAGAGCGAGTCGCAATTGAAGGGCATTGGGCCGATGAAAAGCGTCACAAGCATTGGTTTTCTGAAGCGGCGAAACGCGAATAAATAAATTAATGGGGTCAGTGTAAGTTAAACCTAAAAGCACACTGACCCTTTTCGTTGTCAACAGCCACGTGAAGGAATACATCATGTTTAGCGCCATCCCTACCCTAGATTTACTGCTAAAAGGCTTACTGTTAACCACCATGGGGATGTTCTGGGTGGTGCTGCTGGTACGCGTGAATGGGTTGCGTTCCTTTTCTAAAATGACCAATTTTGATTTTGTGATGACAGTAGCAGTAGGTTCATTGCTAGCAAGTGCGTCTCAAACTAATAGTTGGAGCGCGTTTTTTCAGGCAATGATTGCTATGGCAGCATTGTTCTTAGTGCAGTTCGTCACTGCCCGATTGCGCAGACGTTCCGATAAAATTGAAGCACTTATGCAGAATACCCCTGTTATATTGATGCGCGACGGTGAAATTATCGATTCTGCGCTAGCCGAAACGCGGGTCGCCCGTAGCGATCTCATGGCAAAGCTTCGAGAGGCGAACGTGCTTAACATGCAGCAAGTGAGAGCGGTAGTACTGGAAACCACCGGCGACATTTCTGTGCTTCACGGCAACCATTGTGCAGATGACATGCTAGAAGGCACTAAAACTATTGGTCATCGATGATTCTTAGTGTAAATCTGAACTGCTGTTTTTATAGGATTGGCACACTACAATTCATTGTGCTTCCCTGCTTTCTATATTCATTTGGCATTTGCCCTGAAATAGCTTTAAACACCCGATTGAATGTTGCTAAGGACGAGAACCCACTCTCCAATGCTATTACCAAAATGCTCCATTGCTGGCATTCGTTGCTTCGTAATAATTGCTTAGCGTGTTTTACCCTGAACTGATTTACGAAAAGGTTGAAGTTGGCAGTAGCAAAATAGCCTCTGATGACCTTGCTTACTTTGTATTCCGACGTGTTCAACGCTTGCGCTAAATGAGCAATTTTTAAGTTTGGCTGCAGGAATATTTGTTCTTGATGAATTAACCTATTTATTCCTTTCACTATAGACATATCAATGGCTTCATCTTGTTGTATTGCACCGCCCTCACTGCAAGTGCTAGTGAGACAAGAAGAATCAGACATGCCGCCATTTAATGATTGACTAGCTGTGTCAGCGTTAACTTGATTTCGTGGTTCATTCTGTTGTTGTTTTTTTATTTGGCCGCTAAGTCGAACACTCATTTTTTGCGCGTGAACCACGTACTGAATAGCGCCAAGAATTAGCATTGCCGAAGAACATATTAACCAGGGTGCGTAATATTCAATTTCTGAGGGCGTGAATAGAAACTTAGGTAATATTGAAGAATTAAATAAGCCTAGGAAAAAGGCAGTGGCAAAAACAATCGACTGGCGCTTTTGTGTGGTATTTTTGTTCTCGAACCCGCGTAGAGCTTCCCAAAAAGACAACGCTAAAATGCTTGATGAAAGCAAAGTCGTAATTTCATTCATTCCCTGTTTAAGTTTAAGCATCTGTGCTTGGTTTAGCAGGTGTGGAATATCGCTCGATACTACTAAGTGCCACGTTTGATTAAATATCACTAATCCTGCAATCACAAATGCGACTGCAAAGTGCCTACGACTTAAGGGGTTGTGTTCTCGAAATAACGTTCTTGCAATTAACCAAACCACATTGCATGTCGCACAGGTTGCTAGCCCAATAACATATTGATATACACCAAGGGTGTCAGCACTCAATTTCTGCGTGGCCATCATACAAAGCGATGCACTAAATATGGCAACTAAATAGTCTACCGATTGCTTATCTTTTTTAAGTGCATGAGTAAGCATTGTGCTCAAACTACAGCACACTAAAAGGTAATAAGGTAACTCGTTATGCCATGCCACAGGGGTTCTACGCCTTAATATATAGCTCTGCCCTCAGTGTAAGAAGAATCACCGCCAAGCACAAAAGAACTTTGTTAAGGAGTATGTCAAAAGCCCCAACTTAAGGTATTCATTTTTCGAATTTGAGAAGAATGAGCCCTTATTTTCTATACGATAGAGGGACATTAGAGGGCAAAGCATTTATTCAAGAGGCAAAGATATGTTGGCGAAAAGTACCTTAGCACCGGTTTCTCTTAAACCTGACCCCCCAACTCCCGATCCACTAACACCCACTACTGCGACACCCACTAGCTTATCAGCCGCATCGAAACTTTATGAGGCGAGTCAGAAAATAGCATTTTCTTGTTTGCTCATCGCACAAGCTTTTTTTGTTAGTTATCTGATTGCAGGCTATGGCTTTACAGTTGTGACTGTTGGAGTATCTCAATGGAATCGCTTTAATAGCACGGCCTATGTTGCGGGCGACTCACTTGGCAATGGGATGTACGCCGCGCATGTTTTATTGGCGATAGTAATGATTATTGGCGGAAGCTTGCAGCTAGTACCAGCCATTAGGCGTAACTATAAAACGTTTCACAAATACAATGGCCGGCTTTTTGTCACCCTTGCGTGCAGTATCTCGCTAGCGGGCATGTATCTCCTGTTATCTCGGGGTACCGTTGGGAATCCTTTACTACATGGGTTAACGGCTTTTTCAGGCGTGATGGTGATTGTAAGTAGTTTCTTTGCGATTCGTGCCATAAGAAACGCTAACGTGACGCTGCATCAAAGGTGGGCGCTACATTTGTTTTTAGCCGCCAATGGCGTGCTCTTTTTTAGGTTATTCATATTCGCTTGGATGACACTTTTTGGCACCCTTGGCATTAATACTGCCGACTTTACTGGTCCTGCCGTAATAAGTGTAAGTGTACTGTCTTACGTAGCCCCTCATATTATTGTGCAGTTAATTTGGGTAGTTAAAGTAACTGCTACCGACCGTGCTACTGGCAGTGCTGCTGGCAATACTAATCGAGTATCCCTACTCAAAAACCTAATAAGCGTAACGCTGCTTGTTGTCTCTGCTGTGTTTATTATTGGTCTTTTTGGCTTAACATTAGGGAGTTGGTATCCCGCCGTTGTCGCCTAGCTTTACCTTAGTAAATGACCCTAGGAATTGGGCCTAGGAAATAGAGCCAGAAAATAGAGGCTGTGTGAATCTAGACTAAAAGCACTCTGTCCCCCATTCCTCTATTACTTTTGCCAAGCCTATACAAACGAAAAAGCCCTCAATCATAGAGGGCTTTTAAAGAGTAGATCGTGTTCGGTCTAGTTCGGTGTTATACCGTTATGGTAAACATCTTGTACGTCGTCACAGTCGTTCAGCATGTCCATGAATTTTTCAAACATTGGCATGTCTTCTTCGCTGATTTCTGATTCCGTTTGCGGGATCCAACTCATCTCTTCTGCATCAAAGCTAATATCTGGGTAAGCTTCAGTAAGCGCAGTTTTAACTTGGAAGTACTCAGTATGCGGTGCATAAACGGTAATTTTTCCGTCTTCGCCTTCCACTTCAGTCACATCAACATCCGCTTCCATTAAGACTTCCAAAATAGCGTCTTCGTCGTCACCATCAAACTGGAATACCGCTTGATGATCGAACATGTGCGATACCGCACCTTGAGCGCCAAGCTTTGCATTAGTCTTAGTGAAGCAGTTGCGTACTTCTGTAATGGTACGGTTAGCGTTATCAGAAAGACAATCCACAATTACCATGCAGTTGCCTGGACCAAAGCCTTCATAACGCATTGGTTGGAAATCTTCACCTGCGCCACCAGCGGCTTTATCAATCGCTTTATCGATAACGTGACCGGGTACTTGGTCTTTTTTCGCTTTTTCCATTAAGCGACGAAGCGACAAGTTAGTATCTGGATCGGCGCCGCCGTTTTTAGCGCACACGTAAATTTCTTTACCGTACTTAGAATACACTTTAGTTTTCGCGCCAGCGGTCTTGGCCATGGCGGCTTTTCTTACTTCGAATGCTCTTCCCATCTTAAGATTCTCTTTTTTACAAATGGAGTTCTGCCATCAGTAGCAGAAAAAATTGGGCAAATTCTACCGATTTTATGCCCAACAATACAGTGCCACGGGCACTCTCGCTGTTTTTATTGGTTAAGGTAAGTGCTCAGTAGCTAAGTATTCGTGCGATTGCATTTCGCTCAAACGACTTAAACAGCGTCTAAATTCAAAGTTTAGCAGCCCCTCGCCGTACAAATTTTCCATCGCAACTTCGGCAGAAATAATCAGCTTTACGTGGCGTTCGTAAAATTCATCCACCATGGCAATAAAGCGGCGTGCAACGTCGTCGTTGTGTTGCCCCATCACCTTCACATTAGCCAGTAACACTGAATGGTAACAACGACTTAGTTCTATGTAATCACTTTGGCTTCGTGGGCCACCGCAAAGTGCATTAAACTCTATCATTAACACACCATCGGCATCTCTAAGCGTGTCTATTTGCCTATTATTAACTTCTATCGTTTCGTTTTCAGAACCCGCTTCAGGCGCCAACTGAGCAAAGTAACCATGCAAATTCTTAATCGCTTCACCATCTAATGGATAATGATAAATTTCAGCTTGCTCAAGAGTACGAAGACGATAGTCCACGCCACTATCTACGTTTATTACTCGCGTATTCTGATTGATTAAATCGATCGCAGGTAAAAAGCGTGCTCGCTGAAGGCCATTTTTGTACAAGTCATCCGGTACAATATTTGATGTCGCCACTAACACAATGCCATAACCGAAAAGTTCTTCCATTAGCGTGCCTAAAATCATGGCATCGGTAATGTCCGATACAAAAAACTCATCGAAACAAATCACCTTGGTTTCTTTCGCTAACTTGGCAGCAATCGTTTTTAATGGGTCTTGTGCGTTTGTAAGCTGCTTAAGCTCGTCATGAATTCGGTGCATAAACCGGTGAAAGTGTACTCGCATTTTATTTTCGAACGGCAGGCAGTCGTAAAAGGTATCTACCAAGTAGGTTTTCCCTCTGCCTACGCCGCCATAAAAATAAATGCCTTGAATGCCTGCGTTCTTTTGACCTTTACCAAACGCCGACTTAAGTTTTACCCGCCAGGTATGCTTTCTCTCTGGCTGGGTTAACTCGTCGAACAAACGTTGTAATTCTTTAACTGCATTTTCTTGTGCTGCATCGTACTGAAACTCAGGCGACGTCAAATCTGCTTGATATTTTTCCCATGGCGTCATCGCCTATTCCACTCCCGCAAAATGTCAATAGTGGCCGTGGCTGCACCGACCTGCTTGAAATTATCAATTATGACCTTAATTTTAATGGAAATCACGGTAGAATCGCACCTAGTTAATTTGCATAGCTCGTATAAACACAATTAATGCGATCTCTATGCGCTTTTCATACCGGCTCTTGCTATATTCAAGTAATGGTCGAATGCATTAAGTAGCACGTATCAAGGTGTACTTAATGTGAGTAGTACGTTAATTCGGAGAATAGAATGGAACTGTTAGTGTCTCTTGCTTTACTAGTGGTGGGTTTAATCATTGGCTTTTTTATAGGTCGTTTTGTACAAACCAAAACGGGCGGGAATAGTGCGGCTCAAACTGAGCAACAAGTGAAAGAGATATTAGCTCAGCAAGCTCAACATCATATTCATCAAACTCGTCAAAGCCTTGAAGGTATTGAAAGTCAGTGCGAAACACTGAAGCAACAAATTGAAGAATACGAAGCATTGCTCACGCAAAGCAGTGACGATGAAGACGCTAAAGTCCCCTTCTATGGTGAACAAGCGACGTCTTACCTTCGCAACAATTTAAAAAGTTCTGAAAAGTCTAAAGTGAATAAAGTTTCCGACACCCAACCAAAAGATTTCGCAAATTCAGGGTCGGGGCTATTTGTCGGCGGTTCTGAGCAATCTACCGCAGACAAATCATAATTTAGGAACTTTTTCAGTTATTTCAGAGTCTTTAGTTAAATGATTCAATATCGCAATAACCTGAAGGAGTATAAGCGAGCATGAAAGTGTCTTTTCGTCAGTATATCGTGGCGTCTGCAGTATTAGTAAGTTCTCTTGGCTTTAGCGTGAACTCTTATGCGGCATTGCCGTTCTTTTCAGATAAAAAGGATGAGGTGCCCTCTCTAGCGCCCATGCTAGAAGAAGCGACCCCTGCGGTGGTGAGTATTGCTGTTGAGGGAACGCAAACTTCTCGTCAGCAAGTGCCAGAAATGTTTCAGTATTTTTTCGGCGCACCGCAAGAACAGGTTCAAGAGCGACCGTTTAGGGGCCTTGGCTCTGGTGTTATTATTGATGCGGATAAAGGCTATGTGGTAACGAACAACCACGTTGTCGATAATGCCGATGAAATTACTGTCAAGCTTACCGATGGCCGTGAGTTTAAAGCGAAAAAACTAGGCTCTGATGAACAAAGTGATATCGCTTTATTAAAAATCGACTCAGATGATCTCACTGCATTGCCGTTAGCCGATTCAGATGCACTACGAGTGGGTGATTTTGTGGTCGCTATCGGTAATCCTTTTGGTCTTTCACAAACGGTTACCTCGGGTATTGTGAGTGCATTAGGCCGCTCGGGTTTAAACATTGGAGGTTATGAAGATTTCATTCAAACCGACGCTGCGATTAACCGTGGAAACTCTGGTGGGGCTTTAGTTAGTTTGCGCGGCGAACTTGTTGGTATTAATACCGCTATTTTCGGTCCTAACGGCGGTAATGTGGGAATTGGCTTCGCTATTCCTAGTAACATGATGAAAAGCTTAGTCGATCAAATTGCTGAGTACGGTGAAGTTCGACGTGGTCTATTAGGTATTCTAGGCAGTGACATAGACGCTGGTCTTGCAGAAGCCATGAATGCTGATGTTAATATTGGAGCATTTGTAAGCGAAGTAACCCCAGACTCCGCTGCTGACAAAGCAGGTATCAAAGCGGGTGATATCATTACCGGTATTAATGGTAGAAACTTGCATAGCTTCCAAGAGTTGAGAGCTAAAATCTCTAGCATGGGAGCAGGTGCAGAAGTTGAACTTACCATTATGCGTAAAGGTAAGGAAATGAATATGGATGTGGTACTTGGCGATGCTACACAATCAACCGTCACGGCTGCACAAATTCACCCTGCATTGGAAGGGGCGACCTTAACGAATGGCACTGATGAAGCAGGTAATGCGGGCGTGGTGATTTCTGAACTGGCTAACGGCAGCCCCGCCGCACGTATTGGCTTGAAGCCTGATGATATTGTGATGGGCGTGAACCGCCTACGCACGCCATCTGTGGCTGAGTTTAGAGACGCGTTAGATAAAGCAAAAGGGGTGATTGCCCTTAATGTTAAACGCGGTAACTCTACGCTTTACTTATTGATTCGTCAGTAGTTGTAGCAAACTTATGCATTAAAACAGCGCCCATAGGCGCTGTTTTTTTGTGCGTAATTTAGTGAAAATGTGGGTTTGTCGTAAAATGCTTATACCCAATCGGATTAAAGACGACAGATTGACGGATAAGGTGATATCCTTTAACTTAATCAAATAAAAAATACCATTAACACATAGCCTTATTTTGCCATCTATTTTGGCTCAAATTTGTGGGCTGAAGTGCTTTGGCATTAAAAACAACGTAAGTGTGGCTTGTGACTGGCAGCTCGATAGTTAATTTCATCATAAAATCAATATTCCTTGGAACAATAGTAGCCTTGCTTCTGTTGTTTTTACTGCCGGATTTACGTCAAGGTAGCGGCCTGACACAAGGACTTTTCACTGAGCCCTCTGTGAGTGCTAGCCGTGAGAGCTATTTTGCCCCCTTAAGCCGCTCTGCCCCTGCTGTAGTGAATATTTATAGTGTCAGTATCGAGAACGACACTGGGTTGTTTCGTAATCAGCCTAGAGAGCGCGCCAGTTTAGGTTCAGGCGTAATCATGACCGAAAACGGCTACATTCTTACCTGTCACCATGTGGTAGAAAATGCTGATAGTATTTATGTTGCAGTACAAGACGGAAGAATTCTGGAAGCACAAATAGTTGGTAACGATCCACTTACCGATTTAGCAGTATTGAAAGTTACTGCAGACAACTTACACATTATTCCCCAAGTTTCTGAGCCAGATATTCATGTAGGTGATGTGGTAATGGCTATCGGTAACCCCTTCGATTTAGGTCAAACGATTACTCAAGGTATTGTGAGCCGCGCTGGACGCAACGGTCTATCTAACTACGTTGATTTCATTCAAACCGATGCCGTGCTGAACCAAGGTAATTCGGGCGGTGCACTGGTTGATAGCAACGGTATATTGCTGGGTATTACCAACGCAAATTTCCAGGTACGTGATTCTCGTAATCGTGTTCGGAATGTAGATGGTATTAACTTCGCGGTACCATACGAACTCGCTAAGCGAGTGATGGACAAAATTATCAATAACGGCCGTGTTATTCGTGGTCAACTAGGATTTATTGGTGGTGAGTACCGAAATCGCCCTGGAATTGAAGTTACAGCGGTGGCTAACGGTAGCGCTGCTGATGAAGCTGGCTTGCAACCAGGTGACATTATATTAGCCATTGACGGCATCCGGTTAGAAAGTGCATCTAAAACGTTAGACATGATTGCAGAAACTGCGCCTGGTACTACTTTAGAGCTTGAAATTAGCCGTGGTGGTAACCCGCTTACTATTAACGCTTTAGTTGCTGAGCTGCGTGCCCAAGAATAAGGCGCTGTAGCGCAAGCCTACGCTTACAAGCAAAAGCTTTTATATCAAGCACAAAAAAGCGCCTTATGATAAATAATCATAAGGCGCTTTTTTTATGAGCCGTTAATTAGCGCTTCATTCTTTTACACGCTCGATGTTGGCGCCAAGTGCACCTAGCTTCTCTTCAATGGCTTCATAACCGCGATCTAAGTGATAGATACGGTTTACATGGGTTTCGCCATCGGCAATAAGCCCAGCAATCACTAAGCTTGCAGATGCACGTAAATCGGTTGCCATTACAGGTGCGCCCTTAAGCGCAGAACTCCCTTTAGATACCGCAGAGTTACCTTCAAGGGCAATTTCAGCGCCCATGCGTTGTAGCTCTGGCACGTGCATAAAACGGTTTTCAAATATCGTTTCGGTAATAACACCTGTGCCTTCCGCAACGCAGTTTAATGTAACGAACTGGGCTTGCATGTCGGTGGGAAATGCAGGGTGTGGTGCGGTTTTAACGCGAACCGCTTTAGGTTGCTTGCCTTGCATGTCTAGCTCAATCCAGTCTTCACCTAAAGTGATAACCGCACCGGCTTGTTCAAGCTTATCGATAACAGCTTCTAACGTTTCCGGTGCAGCGTGAGTACAACGAATTTTTCCGCCAGTTACCGCAGCAGCAACTAAGAAAGTACCAGTTTCAATACGATCTGGCAGTACACGATAATCACAACCATTTAGGGTTTCTACCCCTTCAATCGTAATTTTATCAGTACCTGCGCCAGAAATAACCGCGCCCATCTGAATAAGACAGTTAGCTAAATCGACAATCTCAGGCTCACGTGCGGCATTTTCTAGCACGGTTGTGCCATCTGCCAGCGCCGCTGCCATCATTAGGTTTTCAGTAGCACCAACGCTCACCATGTCCATGAAGATGCGAGCACCTTTTAAACGGCCATCGACTTCAGCGCGAATATACCCTTCGTCTACTTCAATTTTAGCGCCCATCTTTTCAAGGCCAGTCAAATGAAGATTAACAGGGCGTGCACCTATCGCGCAGCCGCCAGGAAGTGATACGTTTGCTTTACCTTGCTTTGCAAGCAAAGGGCCTAACACCAAAATAGAGGCACGCATGGTACGCACTAATTCATATGAAGCTGTAATGCTTTGCAGCGTACTTGAGTCTAACACCACGTCATTCGCAGCAGGTTGTGCTACTTCAACGCCTAGCTCTCGTAGTAGTGCTACTGTGGTATTAATATCACGCAGTCGAGGCACGTTGGTATAACGACATGGCTGGTCGCTAAGCAAACTGGTCATTAGTAGTGGTAACGCAGCATTCTTAGCACCGGAAATACGCACGGTTCCCTGTAGTGCAGGGCCTTTCTTTATAACAAGTTTATCCACGAAAAAAGACCTGCTTACTGAGGAATGTGAAACTGGCGCTCACGCTCCCAGTCTTTTACTGAAAAGGTTTTGATGGTAATGGCATGCATAGACCCATCTGCAATCTTATCTGATAAAGGTGCATAAACAGCCTGCTGGCGTTTAACGCGGCTCATTTCATTAAAAATATCGCCTACCGCGATAATGTTGAAATGAGAACCTTCGCCTTTTACATGAACTTCATGAAGCTCTAGGGCGTCGGTGAGAATTTTTTCAATTTCGGACAATTCCATAACTTACTTCTTTACCTGCTTGTTCTTTACCTAGCTAATTAGGATCATTCTACTGGTAAAAAGCCATCAACGTCGCTTATTTTAGCCAGTTTACGTAATTTTTCTGGGAGTTCACGCAAGCTAACATTAATCCCCTCACGCTTTCCATCCCTAATTGCGTTTAATATCCAAGCTAATCCAGCACTGTCTACTCGCTCAACATCGCCCAAATCTATACAACACGTGCCGGCTTTAGCCAATATAGCGCTTTGCGATGAGGTTAAACTTTCAAAAAAATTTTTAGACAGAGTGTCACGATCTAAATGACCGTGCACGCTGACTTGGGCGTTATCGTTAACCTGAAAAAGGCTCACGCACTCTCTCCGTCAAAATCGATAGGCTCATCTTGGTTTAGCTCAACAGGCTTACCAATCTTATCTCTCATTAGCGCAATCACTGCATCAATACCGTCTTGACGAAGGATAGATTCAAACTCGCTGCGCTTACTATTTAGCATGCTGATACCTTCAGCTACCATGTCGTATGCTTTCCACTCATTTGTTTTTGAGTCTCTACGTACTTTAAACGCAATTTTGATTTCTGGGCGCTTAGGATCTTGTACTACGGCGCGAACCGTTACTGATTTTTTATCATCAAACGATGACTCAGGCTCAAACTGAACCGTTTGGTTGTCGTAGTAGCCCATAGCTACCGCGTAAGACGTAATAAGATATTGTCTGAATACGGTAATGTATTCACCCATTTTTTCTTGTGGAACCGATTTAAAGTGCTTGCCCAATACCATGAAAGCAGCAAATTTATAGTCGATATGAGGGACTAGCTCTTCTTCCATAATGGTGCGCAACATTTCAGGATCAGCTTTAACCGCTTCTTGGTTCGCTTTAATTCTATCGAAGGTTTTAGAAGCAACGCCTTTAACCAATTCATACGGGTTTTGCTCGTTGATTTCTTGAGCTTGCGCCATTCCCACTAAAGAGAACATCAACACACTCATTATTACCATTAACTTTTTCAATGCCTATCTCCTGAAACTAAATTCTTATTACAACAGACCTGACAATTCCCTTTTTGGTTTCATCAGGTCTTTATTAATTCTAATTAACCTTCGTATTCTTATTCTTCGTCACTACCGCGACTAAATAAGAATTGCCCTATCAAATCTTCTAATACCAATGCCGACTTCGTATCTTGCAAATAATCGCCGTCTTTAAGATTTGCTACCCCGTCAAACGAGAAACCTGGCTGGAAGCCAACGTATTGCTCACCCAGCAGGCCAGAAGTCAGGATTGAAACTGAGCTGGTTTCTGGAAAGCCGTCGTAGCTTTTCAAAATCAATAACTCTACTACGGGCGTGAAGTCTTCTTGATCAAGTGTGATGGAAGAAACTCGACCAACGTTCACACCCCCGACCTTTACAGATGACCGTGCTTTCAAACCACCGATGTTGTCGAATTTAGCGTATAGGGTGTAGGTATCACCATCGCCGCCTACCGATTGATTAGCCACTTTTAGTGCCAGCAACATAACTGCACCAATGGTTAATACAACGAACATGCCAACCAATACTTCAGATTTATATTTATTCATGACTCAACCCTACTCAATGCCAAACATAAGGGCGGTAAGCACGAAGTCCAGCCCTAATACTGCTAATGAAGAATACACTACAGTTTCTGTAGTAGCTTTGCTGATCCCTTCCGATGTAGGAATAGAATCGTAACCTTTAAATATGGCTATCCAGGTGACAACCAAGGCAAAAACAAGGCTTTTAATGATGCCGTTTACCACATCTTCGCCCCATTCCACCGTAGACTGCATAATTGACCAATAACTGCCAACATCTACACCCAACCAATCAACGCCCACTAGGTGACCGCCTAAAATACCGACCGCACTGAATATCAGCGCTAGCATTGGCATTGAAATGATGCCCGCCCAAAAGCGCGGCGCGACAATACGTCTTAGCGGGTCAACCGCCATCATCTCTAAACTGCTAATTTGTTCAGTTGCCTTCATTAAGCCAATTTCCGCAGTTAGTGCAGAACCAGCTCTACCAGCAAACAATAATGCGGTAACTACAGGACCAAGCTCACGAAGCAGCGATAACGCCACCATAGGGCCTAAGCTACCTTCAGCGCCGTAATCAACTAAAATAGTATAGCCCTGCAACGCCATTACCATGCCAATAAACAATCCTGACACGATAATAATTAACAAAGACTGAACGCCCACCACATGAACCTGTTTAATGGTAAGCGGAATGTTTTTTAATCTAGGAAGGGCAAGTAGCGCTCCCATTAACATGTAGGTAGCACGGCCAATGGCAGTTAACTTGCCAATGGTTTTAGCGCCTATCGATTGGAAGAACTTCATTTATCCCCTCCGAAAAAGGTATTTTCTATATCCGGAGCAGGGTAATGAAACGGCACAGGGCCATCGGCTTTACCTTTTAGGAACTGCTGAACCAGCTCTGAGTCGCTTTCTCTAATTTGCTGCGCGGTTCCTTCACCAATTACCCGTTTGTCTGCCAAAATATAAATATAATCGGCAATAGTGAGCACTTCAGTCACGTCGTGGGTTACCACTACGCTGGTTAAGTTTAGTGCGTCATTAAGCCCTCTGATTAATTTAACCAGTACACCCATTGAAATCGGATCTTGGCCGGCAAAAGGTTCATCGTACATAATAAGGTCTGGGTCTAACGCAATAGCTCTGGCTAATGCTGCACGACGTGCCATACCGCCAGAAAGTTCGCTTGGCATGAGTTGCGCTGCGCCTCTTAGGCCTACAGCCTGTAGCTTTAATGCGACAGTTGTGGCGATAAGATCTTCCGATAACTTGGTGTGTTCACGCAGCGGAAACGCCACATTGTCAAAAACGGTCATGTCTGTGAACAAAGCACCGCTTTGAAAAAGCATGCTCATTCGACGACGTGCTTGATAAAGCTCTTTACGGCTCATAGCGACAACAGAGTCGCCATCAAACTGTATATCACCTTCATCTGGTGTTAATTGCCCGCCAATAAGGCGCAGTAAGGTGGTCTTCCCTATACCGCTGGGGCCCATAACGGCCGTAATTTTTCCTTTCGGAATGCTCAGCGTAATACCGTCATAAATAACACGGTCTGCGCGTCGAAAGGTTAGGTTGTCTATCTCGACTAAATGGTCCATAGCGATTTTATTTATCGACCCTTGAATAATAAGTGATACCAGCAAAGCAAGTAATGATGCACATCACTCACTTCCTATAGATGTAAGGTTTAAGCTACTTAAGTCGCCTTTAACGCTAAACTGTTTTCCATAACGGCTTTACATAACAGCTAAAGCCAAGGCAAGTTCTATGCCTTTGAGTACGTTAAATCGATAAAGTTTACTGAGCAGTGTAATTTAGTGACATTGTACGCTTTTTCAAGCGCGGCACAAAAGCAAAACGTTACAAGTTATGTTCGATTTATTCGAATTTAGAAAATTCGAATGATTTTCAATCAGTAACCACGATCAAAGGGGCACTTAATACCACCTTTGCTAAAATAAGCGATAGTTCCCATAGGCAAATGGCATTGTTTTTGCGACAATCTTGTGAAATTCCTAACTATGCTGGTTGTTGTGCTTTTAAACGTAGTCATTTTTTTAGTTGGACTGATTGTACTTAGCTGGAGTGCAGACCGTTTTGTTTACGGTGCATCAGCGTTCGCCAAGAATATTGGTATGGCGCCCATGATGATAGGCTTAACCATTGTCGCAATGGGGTCGTCTGCACCTGAAATTGTGGTGTCAGCCGCGGCATCTATTAACGGTAATATGAATACGGCCGTAGGTAACGCATTAGGCTCAAATATTACTAATATTGCCCTTGTGCTTGGTATTACTGCACTAGTCAAACCGCTTCTTGTTGCGTCCTCTACGTTAAAGCGTGAACTCCCTGCTCTGCTTGTTATTACCGTCATCGCTGTTGCTTTTCTTTTCGATGGAGAACTGACTCACCTTGAAGGCATCATCCTTATTAGCCTCTTCGTGATTGTTTTGGGTCTAATGGGCTGGCTATCTATGAAAGTAGATAAAGAAGACCCATTAGTAAGTGAGACGACAGATGAAATTCCTAACGATGTACCCACCTCTTCCGCTGTTTTCTGGATTGTCGTTGGTCTAATACTGTTACCGTTAAGTGCACACTTCTTAGTGGGTTCAGCGGTAGAAATAGCCCAATACCTAGGTATGTCAGATTTAGTTATCGGCTTGACCATTATTGCGTTGGGCACAAGTTTGCCCGAACTGGCTGCCAGTATTGCTGGTGTGCTTAAAGGGGAAGATGACCTAGCGTTAGGCAATATTATTGGTTCTAATATTTTTAACTTGCTAGCTGTACTAGGCATGCCTGGCCTAATAGCGCCTGGCACATTAGACCCTGATGTGTATAACCGCGATATGTTCGTTGTGCTCGGGCTAACCCTATTGCTATTTTTGTTTAGTTTCACCTTAATGGGCAATCGACGAATAAGCCGAAGAAATGGCGGCTTATTGATTGCTTGCTTTATTGGTTATCAATTTTGGCTTTTTGCGTAATGTCACAAGAAAATAGCTTCATCACTTCAGCCAAGCGCGTTATAGAGATTGAAGCGCAGGCAATTTCAGCGCTTTCATCGCGTATGAACGATGATTTTGTTACCGCATGTAATTTATTACAAAACTGTGTGGGTAAAGTTGTCGTGTGCGGAATGGGTAAATCAGGGCATATTGGCCACAAGATTGCTGCAACACTTGCCAGTACCGGAACGCCGTCGTTTTTCATGCACCCAGGCGAAGCCAACCATGGCGACTTAGGCATGCTAAGCAAAGGTGATGTGCTACTCGCTATTTCTAATTCTGGTGAAACCGCAGAGCTAGTTAATTTACTGCCCATTGTGAAGCGATTAAATGTACCTGTTATAGCAATGACCAACAGCGTAACTAGTTCGTTAGGACAGCACGCAGACGTGGTATTGAATATTAGTGTAGAAAAGGAAGCGTGTTCTTTAGGGTTAGCACCTACCTCTAGCACCACCGCTACCTTGGTAATGGGTGACGCCCTTGCCGTAGCCCTACTAGATCGCAAAGGTTTTACCTCTGACGACTTTGCGCTTTCCCACCCGGGTGGCAGCTTAGGCAGAAAATTACTGCTGAAAGTGAGTGACATCATGCTCACAGGTAGCGAATTACCCTTGGTAGACGAAAACGCCCTGGTTGCAGAAGCACTATTGGAGATATCCAAAAAGGGGCTGGGTATGACCGGGGTTATCGATAGCGATGGTGTTTTAGTCGGAATTTTCACCGATGGTGATTTACGTCGTATTTTAGATGCCCGCATAGACTTGCATACCGCCACGGTTACGCAGGTGATGACCAAAGGCGGTAAAACAACCATGCCTGAACAACTCGCCGTAGAAGCGCTAAATGTAATGGAAACTCATAAGATAAGTGCGCTTATGGTAACGGATGATGCCCGCAAGCCTGTGGGCGCATTCAATATGCACATGCTACTTAAAGCGGGAGTTTTATAATGAACGACACCCAAACAGCCGTAAATACACTTTATACCGCTATGCCAACGGCGTTGTATTCCTCGTTAAAACAAGTTCGATTATTAGTTTGTGATGTAGACGGTGTGTTTTCAGATGGCCGTATTTACCTTGGTAATGCTGGCGAAGAGTTAAAAGCATTTCATACCCGTGATGGCTATGGTGTTAAAGCGCTTGTGAATTCAGGTGTGGCAGTGGCGGTTATTACGGGCAGGCGTTCTGCCATTGTCGAAAATAGAATGAAAGCACTGAATGTCGCACACATTGTGCAGGGTGAAGAAAATAAATCTGACGCCCTTGCTGAACTGATGGCTCGCTTATCACTTAAGCCCGAGCATGTGGCGGTAGTAGGTGACGATATGCCTGATACGGGCATGTATCCTCACGCTAATGTAAAAATTGCGGTAAAAGACGCCCACCCTGCGGTTGCACAGCAAGCGAATTGGATCACCACGTTGCCCAGCGGCTTCGGGGCCGTTCGCGAAATATGTGACACCTTGCTTCAAGCAAACGACAAGCTACACGGAATTCAAGGTGCTAGCGTATGAAGGTATTAGGTTTTGATCGATTAGGCTTAAGTATTTCGGTGTTATTTATATTGGCATCCGCCCTGTATATCCCTATTTGGATGGACGAAGACCCTGCTCAGCAATCTGATCAAGGGCCGGACGCATTAAAGCCTGCATATAAAGCCAAAAACCTAACGACCACCTTATACAATCAAGAAGGACAGCTAAATCACAAAGTATTTGCAGCGTCGATGGAACATTACGACCAATTGGGCTTTGTTTTATTCCAAAAGCCCAGATATACATTGTATACCGACGATGCACAGTCACCGTGGGAAGTTACCGCGACAGAAGGCACTTTGTATAATAACGAATTGATACAGCTAGAAAATAATGTCGTTATTGAAAACCAAAGTGTCGATGACTTTGTAAGAACAATACGCACAGCGTTTATAGAGATAAACCTGTACACTAAGCAAATGACATCTGATCAGCCCGTGGAAATACGTGGCTTACAATATGTGATTAACAGCAATGGGTTTAACGCTAATTTGCGTACCCAGGAATACGAGTTAATAGACCATGTACAAACCATTTATTCGCCTAGCCACTAAAGCATTAGCGACTAGCCTCGCTGTTAGCCTATTTGCTACTGCGGCTATAGCGGCTGAAAGCGACTTTAATAAACCGATTAAAGTTGACTCGAAATCGCAATTTGTTGACGGTAAAAACAAAACCTCATTGTTTAAAGATGATGTACGGATTACTCAAGGTTCTTTGGTGATAAATGCCGATGAAGTTGAAGTGATTGCCAGCGAAGGTGATGGACGAGAGATATTCGTGGCTCGCGGCAAACCAGCCAGCTATTCGCAAAAACTTGAAGACGGTGCTCCTGTCACAGCGAAGGCCAACGAAATTCGCTATGAAGTAGTAAATCGAACTATTTCTTTACAAGGAAATGCTGAGCTACAGCAAGACACCAGTAAAGTACAAGGTGATAAGATTACCTTCGACATGGTCACTGAACAATTACTTGCAACAGGCGGCGAAGACGGCGAAGGTGGCAGAGTCACTACCGTATTTACCCCTGAGGCAATACGTAAAGCGTCATCGAATAACGAAGACGATAAGGCGGACGACAATTAATCATGGCAACGTTGAGCGCACAGAGCCTTGCAAAGGCGTATAAAGCACGTCAAGTGGTTCGCGATGTAAGCTTATCAGTATCGACGGGGCAAATCGTTGGATTACTCGGCCCGAATGGTGCCGGTAAAACGACTACCTTCTACATGATTGTTGGCTTAGTTCCTCTAGATAAGGGCAAAATCAGTATTGATGACAGCGAATTAACCCACGAGCCCATGCACGAACGTGCTCGCCGCGGTATTGGGTATTTGCCGCAAGAAGCCTCTATTTTTAGAAAATTGACGGTGTTTGAGAACATCATGGCTATCTTGCAAACCCGTAAAGGGTTAAGTTCATCAGAACAAGAACAAGAAGCCGATGCGCTACTTGATGAATTTAATATCAACCATATACGTAATAGTACGGGTATGAGTTTATCCGGTGGTGAACGCCGCCGAGTAGAAATCGCACGAGCATTAGCAGCCGATCCGCAATTTATTTTGCTTGATGAGCCATTTGCTGGTGTTGATCCTATATCGGTTAATGATATAAAGAAGATCATTCAACATCTTCGTGACAGAGGAATTGGAATCCTCATCACCGATCACAACGTAAGAGAAACACTGGATGTGTGTGAGAAAGCGTATATTGTGAGCCAAGGCGAACTCATCGCGCAAGGGACGGCAGAACAAGTTTTAAGTAATCAGAAAGTAAGGGATGTATACCTAGGAGAACAATTCAGGCTATAGTTACTGTAACCGAATTGTCATTTTCAGTTTTAAGCACGGGTATATTCACAACAAGAGTTTAAAAATAAGACGTAGATGAAACCATCTTTACAGCTAAAGTTCAGTCAACAACTTACCATGACACCGCAGTTGCAGCAGGCAATCAAGCTGCTGCAGTTGTCTACGCTCGACCTGCAACAAGAGATTCAGGAAGCACTTGACTCAAACCCTCTTTTAGAAGTTGAAGAAGGCGGTGATGACCACCCTGTTGAGAAAAACAACATGGACGGCGACGACCCTTCTGTAGAAGCTGCTCCTACTGCTTCTAGCGATTCATTAGAAGCTGGTGACGCGCTTGAAAAGAACGATCTTCCCGACGAGTTGCCAATCGACAGCACATGGGATGAGTATTACTCGGCCTCTTCTGCCCCCGCTCCTGGCCCATCGAATAATGATGACGACCAATTGTTTCAGGGTGAAACCACCGACAATATTCAAGACCATTTGCTTTGGCAGATGCGCTTAACCCCGTTTTCAGATACAGACCGCGCCATTGCTACCGCCATTATCGACTCAATTGATGAATCTGGTTACCTTAACGTACCCATTGAACAGATTTTAGAATCGGTAAACTCTGACGATGTTGAAGAGTTGGTAGAAATGGACGAAGTTGAATGTGTACTAAAACGTATTCAAATGTTCGACCCTATTGGTTCAGGTTCACGTACACCGCAAGAATGTTTGCTCGTGCAGCTTCGCCAGTTCTCAGACGATACGCCATGGCTTACCGAAGCCAGACAGCTTATTAATGAGTACTCAGACCTGCTGAGCAGCAAAGATTACCGTACGTTAATGCGCAAGAGTCGTTTGAAAGAAGATCAACTTCGCGAAGCCATGCGCTTATTGCAAACGTTGAATCCTCGTCCTGGCAGTGCATTAATTACTAAAGAACCCGAATACGTTATTCCTGATGTTTCGGTAAACAAAAAGAATGGCCGTTGGGTAGTAGAACTTAATCCCGACAGCTTGCCAAAATTAAGCGTAAATCAACAATACGCTGCCATGAGCCGACGCTCTAAAAACAGCAGCGATTCGCAATTTATTCGCTCGCATATGCAAGAAGCCAAGTGGTTTATAAAAAGCCTTGAGTCAAGAAACGACACCTTGATGAAAGTAGCAAACTGTATTGTGCAGCAACAAATGGGCTTTTTCGAGCACGGCCCAGAAATGATGAAACCAATGGTGCTAAATGATGTCGCAGAAATGGTAGATATGCATGAATCCACCATTTCACGAGTCACCACGCAAAAGTATATGCATACCCCTCGTGGCATTTTCGAGTTGAAATATTTCTTCTCTAGCCATGTAGCAACGGAATCTGGTGGTGAGTGTTCATCTACCGCTATTCGCGCACTAATTAAAAAGCTTGTGGCAGCGGAAACGCCCAGCAAGCCATTAAGCGATAGCAAGATTGCTCAATTGTTGGCCGAACAAGGCATTAAAGTAGCCCGGCGAACAATAGCAAAATACCGGGAATCGTTATCGATTCCGCCGTCAAACCAACGCAAAAGCCTTATTTAAAGGCCTTGATAATTTAAGGAAGACGAAATATGCAAATCAACCTTACCGGTCATCATGTCGAAATTACTGATTCTTTGCGTAGCTATGTCGATACTAAGTTCAGCAAACTAGAGCGTCACTTTGATCACATATCTAATGTGCATGTCATCCTGAACGTCGAAAAACTCAATCAAAAAGCCGAAGCCACCATGCACCTTAGCGGCGCAGAAGTGTTTGCTTCATCTCATAATACAGACATGTATGCGGCGATAGACAGCATGATCGACAAACTCGACAGGCAAGTTATCAAGCATAAGGAAAAGCTGAAAAAGCACTAAATATTAGTATGGAAATTCAAGCCATAGTAAGTTTGGACCGCACCGAGTGTGCGGTTCAATGTAACAGTAAAAAACGTATTCTAGAGATTATTAGCGACATTGCTGCTAAAAATAATCCCGACATCGATCAGGCTAGTGTATTAAATAGTCTACTAACCCGTGAACGAATGGGGAGTACGGGTATTGGCAATGGTATTGCTCTGCCCCACGGTCGATTACCGGGCTTAGAACACGTTATCGCCATTATTGTAACCAGCAACCCTGCCATCGATTTTGATGCGCTTGACGATCAGCCCGTAGATATATTCTTTGCCCTATTAGTGCCAGAAGAGAAAACAGAAGGTCACTTACAAACACTCGCTACCGTGGCGGGTAAGCTAAGTGATAAAGAAACGGTGAAAGCCATTAGGCGGGCCTCCACCAGTGATGACATCATTACGGCTTTAAGCTAAAAAAGCACTGCACCATATTTTAAAAGGGAGAAATGCAGGTGAAACTGATTATTATCAGTGGTCGATCCGGTTCAGGAAAATCAGTTGCGCTACGTGCCCTTGAAGATTTAGGTTACTATTGCGTAGATAATATTCCGGTTAACCTTCTCCCTACTCTGACCCATACCGTGGTTGATGAATATGACCAAGTTGCGGTAAGTATCGATGTAAGAAACCTACCCAAAAATCCAGCGGACTTGGTAGAGATCTTAGATTACCTACCCTCATCGTGGTCTATGACCATTGTGTACATCGACGCGAGTGACGATGTACTGGTGAAGCGTTTCAGCGAAACCCGCCGATTACATCCGCTAGCTAAGCTCAACAAATCTTTATCTGAATCGATAAAAGCCGAATCAGACTTACTTGCGCCTATTGTTGAGCGCGCCGATTTGTATATTGATACGGATAAACTCACTATTCATCAACTCGCAGAGCTTATTCGCGAGCGAATTCTAGGCAAGAAAAGCTCTCGCCTAGTATTGGTGTTTGAATCGTTTGGCTTTAAGCACGGTATCCCCAAAGACGCCGACTATGTATTTGACGCCCGCTTTCTCCCCAACCCGCATTGGGAACCCGATTTAAAACACTTAACTGGCTTAGATGCCCCCGTAGAAGTATTTTTAGGTTCCCAGCCTGTTGTAACCAAATTTATTTGGCAAATTCAGAACCTAATCACTACATGGCTGCCACACTTAGAACGCAATAACCGTAGTTATGTCACCATTGCGATTGGTTGTACCGGCGGTCAGCACCGCTCAGTATTTATTGCTCAATCGTTAGCGAAAACCTTTGGCGAAATGCATCCCGATGTACAAATTCGCCACCGCGAGTTAAATCAGTAATGACAATCGAAAAAACACTTACCATAGTCAATAAATTGGGCTTACACGCCCGCGCTGCCACACAGTTGGTTCAATTAGCCAATCAATTTGACGCAAAAATCGTGTTGGTGAAAGGCGATAAGAAAGCCGATGCTAACAGTGTGCTGGGCTTAATGATGCTGGAAAGCCACCAAGGTGAACAGGTAAACGTTGTGGTTGAAGGTAATGATGCCGAAGCGGCATTAAACGCCATTGAAACGTTAATTGAAGGCCGTTTCAACGAAGACGAATAATGCAGCTTCCAATACGACTGAGAAATTCTGCTAAAAGCCGTCTATAATTTCACCATACGGCTCGTAATTGTCTGTACCTACTGCGCTTTTGTCATGACAGCGTCATGGCAAGTGCGATATCCTACCATTATTGAAATTCCATTTTTTAGGCGAAAGCAGTGGCAGAAGCGCTGGTCTCAAAATACGTACAAAGCCAACTAAGGGCACTAAATGGCGCGTTGAATAATGGCCAATTTGTTTCTGTACGTAAGCTTCTGCTTGAATTACCCCCATCTGATGTTGCACACATTCTAGAATCTAGCCCCAGTCGTACTCGTGACGAGTTGTGGGAGCTTATCGATGGTGATTTCCATGGTGATATTTTAGAAGAACTCTCTGACGACGTACGTAACGGTATCATCACCAAAATGCTGCCTGCTAACGTGGTAGACGCGTTAGAAGAGATGGATACCGATGACTTAGCGGTTACCCTTAGTAGTCTGCCTGAGCCTGTATTACAGGACATTCTAGACTCTATGGATGCACAAGACAGGGTACGTGCTGAACAGGCATTGTCTTACGGCGAAGAAACTGCCGGTTTCATTATGAATACCGACACCATTACACTTCGCCCTGATGTCACCATTGATGTGGTCCTTCGTTATATTCGCCTCAAAGGTGAATTACCTGAAAATACCGATACCTTTTATGTGGTTAACCGCACCGATAATTTGGTGGGTATTGTACCGGTAACGCGATTACTCACCGCTGAGACTGAAGCCAAAGTGTCTGATGTGATGGATGAAGAGTCTGAAGCGATTCCTGTGCATATGCCAGATGATGAAGTGGCGAGCTTATTCGAGCGCTATAACTGGCTATCGGCCCCCGTGGTTGATGAGAAACACCGCTTAGTCGGCCGAATTACCATTGATGACGTGGTAGATATTATTCGTGAGGACGCTGAGCACTCCATGATGAGTATGGCGGGTTTAGATGATGACGAAGATACTTTCGCCCCTGTGCTTCAAAGTACCAAACGACGCTCCGTTTGGTTGGCTGTAAACCTGGTTACCGCGCTAATGGCAGCCATGGTAAGCGACTTGTTTGAAGCAACGCTAAGCCAATTGGCCGTACTTGCCATATTGAACACCATAGTACCAAGCATGGGCGGTGTTGCCGGAAACCAAACCCTTACCCTTGTTATTCGCGGTATGGCGCTTGGGCACGTTAATGCCAACAACTCCCGCTGGTTAATAAGCAAAGAGATATCTATTGGCTTCTTAAACGGTGCTATTTGGGCAATCTTAATTGCTTCGGTAATAGCGCTTTGGAAACAAGACTACATGTTAGGGATTATTATTGCCTTTGCCATGCTGGTTAACATGATAGCCGCAGCAATGGCAGGCGCTACTTTGCCGCTCATCATGAAGCGTTTGAAAATAGACCCTGCACTAGCAGGAAGCGTAATTCTGACCACCATCACTGATGTGGTGGGTATATTTGCGTTCTTAGGCACTGCGACCCTGTTTTTAATGTAATGCCGCGACAATCGTGTAGGCGTTGTTCTAATGCTATTTAGCTTGGCATCATGATGAACGCCACCACATCGTTTTGATAATCACCGGTTGTTTTGTACTCTCTATACCCTTTAGACGCGGCAATACCAATTGCGTATTTCTTACCTTGGTAATTTGTAATTCGAGAGTCTTTCTCGCCGTTTTTTAAACCTAAAAGTGTGTCGTCTATCTCGATAACGTCCCCCACCTGCTGAGGGCTACCTTCGGTAGCAGAAATAATCATCCCATCACGCTGGCAAAACATGCCAAAACACCCGGTTACAGTATGCCCACTTTCATCTTTAAGTAGCGAGTCGTTTAACATTTCAGTGAATTGTGGCCCACTGTCAAACACAATTCCTATACCGCCAAATACGTTGTTTTGTTCTAAACTGGTGATTGATGCGTTGTAGATGTAGGTGTGCTTATTATCGTACTGCGCGCTAGGAACAAATTTCGACACGGAATATTTTTGTGAATCTGTACAACTCAACGCATCTATAGCGCCGCTCTGTGTATCGACTTTGTCTCCAATGACTGACGCATGGTCTTTGTTAGATACCGCGACAATAATGCCATTTTTGTCATAAACGTATAAATTGGTGTAAACCGTGTATAGGTCATTAATGTAACCAAGAATATTTGAAATTTCTTGCTGAGCATCAGGCCCTACGGTGGGAAGTTGCAAGTACTGTCGAAACACAGTGGTAAGCGCCCACCAGCGACAATCGTTCGCTCTCTCGTACAGATTTCTGTCCATAATATCTACTGCTAAGCTTGCGCAAAACCTTACGTCACCAAGCCGTGCGCTTATCACTGTAGATTGTAGGTTATCGATAGAGTCAGAAAAGATTAACGCGATACTCTCACCGGTCGATTTGATCTCAGAAAGTACAGGCATGAATTCAACAGCATTATTACGCGCTGCTGCAATAATGCCATTCAATACCACTAAACTCAGATCGTCATTGATTAACATCGACGTTTTGAATATTTGCTTTAAATCATCAGAAAAGAGTTGAGAATTGAGTAACTGACAAGAGTCTGTTTGAGGTTTTCCAGTTTCTTTTGAATGCTTAAAAGCATCGTTGAGTGGCGTCATAGCTACACCCTGCCAAGATAAACCTTTAAAACCTTGGTATCCCTTAGTTTCCGACGTTGTAGATATATAGCTTTTATTTTTTATGGTGATTAAATCAGGAGACCCACTGTTAGGTATTTTTTCACCCACTTTAAACTTTTGTGAATGGCTAGTTGCCATGACTTCTCTGCTTTCAGACAAAATCATAATACTACTGGCGGCACGTTCAGATTGTAAGTTGCTAAAAATTGACTGCATTTCATCGTCAAATTTGAAGCATAGACAAAGAACACCTAGTGCTTTGGCATCTTTTTCGTTACTTTCCTTAATGACACACGAATAAATTAATGAATTGCGCTTGTGAGGCTGAAGATCTGAATAACGAAAAGTTTCTGTATAGTCATCTGTAGACGCCAAGGTTTTTGAAATTAGCGGATCTTCGCTAAATTCAATTGAGCTATCAATATCCAAATTAGCCTTAACCCGCCCCTGGGTATCGAGAAGAACAATCTCATCATATACGCTATATTTTTTTACGTATTCCGCTAAACGGTGGCGAATATTTTCAATGTCTTCGACTTGCCTATCGGTGTGAAGCAAGAAAGCTCGGATATCATCATCAGTAGCCAAAAAGCCTACATCGGCAGTACGCTCAAACAAATTTCTAATCAGAATATCGATAGCGACTTGAGATTTATTATGATCGTCAGCCAAACGCGTCAATAAATGCTCTTTCATCAGGTTTTGAATGAGCCGACCTTGTAACTCAGAAAATTTCTCTTTGGTGCTAGGGCCTGTTGATCTTTGCTGCATATATTTCACTCAGCAGTACATGGGTAGCCACATCATCGAAAATGCCAGTGA
>NZ_JAGGDM010000020.1:0-107916 GCF_017653625.1 Alteromonas sp. K632G | reverse complement strand
TCACTGGCATTTTCGATGATGTGGCTACCCATGTACTGCTGAGTGAAATATATGCAGCAAAGATCAACAGGCCCTAGGTGTTAATGATAGTAGCGGTGTGAATTTTGAGGCTCGTCGCAACGCGCAAATTTATGTGTGCGGTCATTTTGAAGGAATGGGTAAGGGGGTTGATGCTGCCTTACAGGATGTACTTGGTAAACAGTACTACAGTATGCTTGTCGATAAAGGTCGTTATCACAGAGATCTTTATTAAAACTAAAAATCCGCTTATCACCGTCAACATCTCCTATGCGTTTATAACTATTAAAAGTTTACCTCCAAAATATACCTCCAAAATATGCCAGCCAATTGCGTCTTTAATAAACGCGTTACGAAAGTGTAGATAATACTATTGCGGATAGCTATGAGTAAAAATACACAGGGTTGATTGGTATAGAAGCATAAGGCATAACATAATGAGTTAACATTAAATTAACAAGCAAGTGTTATGGCTAAGATCCCACGAAGCAAATCCAATGACCAGAACTCCAGTGAGTACAGCACAGAGATGGCGGCAACTCGGCGTCAATTCGTGAAAGAAAAAACTGGCGCTGAAATGAATCATGTCGGTACATTTTCAATCGAGCCAGATACTTTGCCGGGCAATATAGAGCACTTCACCGGTGTCGCCCAAGTGCCTATTGGGTTAGCAGGTCCATTGATCATCGAGGGTGTAGATGCTCACGGGGAGTTTTATGTTCCAATGGCAACTACCGAAGGGACGCTAGTTGCCAGTTATAACAGGGGGATGCGGTTAACTGCTGAATCGGGGGGCGTTAAAACTACCGTTATTGATGATGCCATGCAGCGGGCTCCCGTATTTGTATTTGAAGATGCGCGCGCTGCACTAGCTTTCGGGAAGTGGGTAACTGACAACTTCGAACTAATTAAAGCCAAAGCAGAAGAAACGACTTCGGTAGGTAAGCTGCGTGATATCGAGCAGTATGCCGTATCAAAAATGCGTTGGTTACGTTTTAACTTTACCTGTGGCGATGCGGCAGGGCAGAACATGGTTAGCAAGGCCACGCGACATGCTTGCCAATGGATGCAAGCGCAACACATAGCTGGGCTTGAACACTTTGCCCTATCGGGTAATTTAGATACCGACAAAAAACACTCTTTTGTGAATTCGCTACATACCCGAGGTAAGCGCGTGGTGGCCGAGGCCACTATTCCTGCTGATTTAATGAAATCATTAATGCATTGCTCGCCTGAAGCGCTATTCAAGCAACGCCAGTTGTCTAACATGGGGGCATTTGTGGCAGGCAGCGTGAGCAATGGAGCCCACTTTGCCAATGGGATTACCGCACTGTTTATAGCCTGCGGCCAAGATGTCGCAAATGTAGCCGAATCATCAGCAGGGTATACCTACAGTGAAATTACGCCGAATGGCGATTATTATTTTTCTATTACTATCCCTTCACTCGTCGTAGCATCTTATGGCGGCGGTACAGGGTTAGCTACGCAGCGAGAGTGCTTAGAAACGCTAGGGTGTTATGGCAAAGGTGGCGTGAATAAGTTGGCTGAGATCATTGCTGCTACTGTATTATGCGGCGAGCTATCGTTAGGTGCGGCGGTAGTGGCAGATGAGTGGGTATCCAGTCATGATGAATATGGTCGCAATCGCCCATAGCTTTTTTCGTGCAAGCCACTCGCGTAACTATTAATAATAGTGATTATTGTTGAAAAGTAACAATATACGGGTGAGTCTATCGGTTATAACAATCTTGATAATATAAAAGCGTTTTACGCATGAACCTACTTACCTTTTCCTTCGCCTTTTTCATTTTGGTGGTATCAATGACCTTTTCGGCTTCTACATCTGGGGCTTCTACCCACAACACTGATACGGCCAGTGCGAGTAAACAAAAGGCCGATACAGTCAAAATCTCTAATGAATCTCCGTTAACCGTGCCAGCTAAAACGTTACCGCTGCCAAGTGCTTCAAGCGATGAACTTAAAAGCGCGATTTCTCAATACCCCATGCCGTCAGTTGATGAAGTCATTAACAACACGCCTCAATCTATAGAGCAGTGGCGTGAATTGATTCAAATAAGAAATGCAGATCAGAAAAAGAAAATCAAAAAAATGCGCAAGCAGTTTGATGTTGATGTGTCTTTGGAAAAAATTAATGGCGTACCGGTCAGGCGACTTACGCCAAAGACCATTGCCCCTGAATTTAAAAACAAGGTATTTATTGACGTACACGGTGGCGCTTACGTGTTTTTTTCCGGGCTGCCCAGCATAGAAGAAAGCTTGTTAATTGCCCATAGAGTGGGTATTACAGTGATTAGTATCGATTATAGCATGCCACCTCATGCGCCATTTCCAGCAGCACTTAACGATGTAGTGTCGGTTTATAGCAGCGTGGCTGCAGAACATGGCGCACAGAATCTTTTTATAGGTGGCACATCTGCAGGAGCAGGTTTAGTGCTTGCTGCCGTGCAAACGCTTATTGCTGACAAGCAACCGTTGCCAGCAGCAGTGTATGCGGGCACCCCTTGGGCTGATTTGACGAAAACCGGCGATACCCTTTATACCAATGAAGGTGTTGATCGTATTTTGGTGACATACCAAGGGTTTTTGGAAGCAGCGGCTAATCTATATGCTGGAAGCGAAAGCTTAACCCACTCCTCTATTTCCCCTCTTTATGGCAATTTTGCTGGCTTCCCGCCTACGTTTTTAATATCTGGCACGCGAGATATGTTTCTAAGCGATACGGTGCGGGTGAATCGTAAGCTACGTGATGCACAAGTACGCACCCAGTTAGAGGTTTTCGAAGGGTTATCCCATGCCGATTACGTTGTTGCTTATGAAACCCCAGAATCTCACTCTGTATACCAAGAGCTTAAGCAATTTCTACTAAGCGTGTGTACTAAAAGTAGCGACTAACCGCCGATAATGACAGATAGCAACATAAACAGCCCGACATAGGTCGTGTCGTTATTGACTAAGCATCACAGGTAATGCGATACAAATACCAATCAGCACAACACACCAAGTAATGAGTGCCGCTATATTGGTTTTAGTGAGTACATCCTGGCGGGTGTTAATAAAGGGCTGTTTAACCTTTTTGTGACTAAGCCAATACACTCCCAGTGAAACACCAAGCGCGGTTGAAAAACCAATCACGTTCCACCAAAACCAAAATACATCTGGTTGGGCTAGCCACAGATAGATGTTTAAAAGCACGCCAGCAATAAGCCCAGTATTCACCTGCTTTGCCGAAAGGTGTTTTGTGCACACGCCTAGAAAGAATGTCGCAAGAATAGGCCCGTAACATACAGAGCCAATCTTATTGATGGCCTCAATAATAGTAGGGGCAATATCATCTACCACAAAGGACAAACCCAACGTAAGCAAACCCCAAAACATGCCAACATACTTAGCAACCTGAAGGGTACTCTCTGGTGACAGTGTTTTGCCCGCAACTCGACAATAATCTTCAACAGATACCGCCGCTAAGCTATTAATTGCTGAACTTAAAGAGGACATGGCCGCGGCTAAAATGGCTACTAACAACAAACCTAAAATTCCGTTTGGAAGGTAGTTAACTATAAAGATAGGCATCAGCCAATCGGGTTGGTCGTCAGGAATTTGAGCAAGAAATTCTGGGGTGGTCAGCGCTAATGTGCCAATGATTAACCCTGCAAAGCAGTAAATTAACGTGATAGGGAAACGTAAGAAGCTGGCAGCCATGATAATTTTCTTCAAATCAGCTAGGCTCTTGGCCGACAGCGAACGCTGGGCTTCTGATTGGTCGCAGCCGTAATACGAAGCGTATAACACGATGCCACCAAAAATCATGGGCAGCAGGCCGAAACCTTCACCATCAAACCCATAAGATGCGGTGTTTAATGTAGAGAGTCGTTCTGGCTGAACTTGCTCAAGAAAGCTTGTCCAACCGCCTATGTGATATAGCCCAAAGCCCAAACACACCAACGCCCCTGCGACTATCAATACCATTTGCACGGCGTCACCATACACAACGGCTTTCATGCCACCTTGTAAGGAGTAAATGAGGGTTATAACCCCAATTAACAGCACGCTTTGCCAGAACGCTAAGCCCATGGTGCTTTGCAGTATGATAGAAATCGCATAAATCATGACGGCGGTGGCAAAAGAACGGCTTATTTGAAACACCACGCTAATGAGCACCCGAGAAGAGCGGCCAAAGCGTTGCTCTAAAAAGTCATAGACGCTGACTACGCCTGAGCGATACAAGGTAGGCAAGATAAAATAGAGTAGGGCTAGCATGGCAAGGGGAAGGGCAAGCTCGTATGACAACCAAATAAGGCCACCATTTTCTCTTAGCCCCACAAAAGCAGGGGCCGAAATAAAGCTAACTGCAGATAGCTGCGTGGCCATAATGGAAAGGGAGAGAGGCTTCCAGCCCAGCTGCCGATTAGCAAGAAAGTAATCTTTTTTACTCACCTGTTTTCGAAACACAAACCCCATGATTAACAAACCCACGAGGTAGATAGCCACTACTGTGAAATCGACAAAGTTCATACACGCTCACCGTGCAGATGCGCTGCTACCTTTGAAGTGCGTTGTAACTCGAGTAAAGCCGAAGTGAGAGCACCTAATACAAGCGTGCTTACAGCGAAAAGATGGTTATAGTGGCGCGGCATAAATCTTCCCTGATAGTGAGCGTACGAGATCGTTACTATTCAGATACGTTACCACAGGGTTCAAGCATGTGCTAAAAAGTGTTCGAACCACACCACAGCGGTTCGAACACGTGAAGTTATGAGCCGAACATCACCACAAGTACAGCCACTACTGCACCTAATCCCGCTATTTTAAGCCCATTTTTATACATAGGCAGCTTAGGCATAAACATCAAAAATGCAGAGATGACGAAAAACAAAAGCGCAACGCCAAAGCTAATGTTCAACCAGAATAATGGGCTGTTATTCGTCGCCTTGTGAAGCTTAACCATTTTTGCCAAAACAAGAGGATAGTCTTTACGAGTAATAGTAGCGACACCGTCTGTTTTGTTGTAGCTGCCCATATTTAACACAACTTGGCTGTCATTCTCTTCAACTACCTTTAAACCTTTTACCTTAATCTTCGAAGCTACCTGTTTTCCGTTCAAGTCTAGAGACAACTGACGGACTTCAGTTTTATCGAATTTCAGGAAATCGGTGGGGCGAAAAATGAGTAACACGCCACTGATAGCATAGATTGCCATTATGCCTGCTAAGAAAAAGCCTAACCATCGGTGATATTTACGGACGGCCATATGAAATTTTGGTGATGCCATAACTGCTTATTAATAGAATTATTTATTGATGAGCCTTTATAAACGAGACTGAGCGGTATTTGAAGGGTGTAGGTAAGATTAACGCTATATTTAGCAGCTATTTTCTTTAAGCCTGCTATTTTTGTTGTAAATGATTGGTAAAAGCCACAAAACTAGCATGGTACGAGCAGTGTAAAAAAGCTGCTACCACAATAGACTTTGGTCTAATATGGCGACGTGAAAAAGTAAATAATGTTTTAATGTTTAAATAAGCGTTTTTTAACGACAGAAAAGCGTTGTATATGCGTTCAAAAAAGAAATTGAATAATGCGGTGCAACATCGACACAGGACAATAATATGCAGTCAATAGCCATAGTATTACTCGGGATCGTGGGCATGCTCCTCGGGTGGTTCGTTTACTCGAAATTTATTGCCACGAAAATATTTAAACTAGACGATAACTTCACTACGCCTGCTCACGAGCTGCAGGATGGTAAAGATTTTGTACCTACTAATAAAGTGGTGCTCTGGGGGCATCACTTTACGTCAGTTGCTGGGGCTGCGCCAATTGTAGGGCCAGCTATCGCTGTGTACTGGGGCTGGGTGCCTGCCGTACTTTGGGTTATTTTCGGTACCATATTGTTTGCAGGTGTGCATGATATGGGGGCCTTGTGGGCGAGTGCGCGTCACAAGGGTAAATCGATGGGAGCTTTGTCTGAAAGTGTTATCGGCAAGCGTTCTCGTTCATTGTTTATGATTGTTGTCTTTTTAGTACTGTTAATGGTTAATGCCGTGTTTGGCGTGGTGATAGCAAACTCGTTTGTCTCTCAGCCTAATGCGGTTTTCCCAGCCTGGACAGCCATTGCCGTAGCGCTTGTTATTGGCCAGCTATTAAAACGTAACTTTGGTTTAATTCCTCTTTGCCTTGTGGGTATCGTGGTGCTTTACGCCTCGGTTTATGCTGGTAGCTATATCCCGATTAGCTTGCCTGAAACCATGTTCGGTTTAGCTGACAAAGCGAACTGGATCGTTATCCTGTTTATCTACGCTGCCATTGCGTCTTTATTACCCGTGTGGATGTTGCTTCAACCCCGTGACTTTATTAACGGTATGCAGCTGTTGGTTGGCCTATTTTTACTTTATGGCGCGGTCTTCTTTGCTATGCCAGACATTACAGCGCCAGCTTTCAATACACAGACGGCCATGGACTCTCCTAGCTTAATTCCCTTATTGTTCGTCACTATAGCCTGCGGTGCAGTGTCAGGCTTTCATGGTATTGTGGCTTCAGGCACCAGCTCAAAGCAGTTAGACAAGGAAACTGATGTACGCTTCGTGGGTTATTTAGGGGCGATCGGTGAAGGTTCTTTGGCGTTAATTACCATTGTTGCGGTTAGTGGTGTGGCGTTTGCGGCCTCTCCAGAAGAGTGGCATGAAGTCTACAGTCACTTAGGTGCAGGTAGCGTAGGTGCGTTTATTAGCGGCGGCGCGGCGCTTATTCATCAAGGGTGGGGGCTGCAGGAAGCTTTCTCATCAACCATACTGGCGGTAATGGTCGTGTTGTTCGCGGGCACAACTATGGATTCTGGTGTTCGTCTTCAGCGCTACATTATTCAAGAGTGGGGCGATATTTATAAATTGTCAGCACTTAAAAATGGTGTGGTCGCCACTTTCTTAGCGGTTGCTTGTTGCTTACTGCTAGCGTTCGGCGCAGGTGGTTCTTCAGGCGGTGGCGGTATGATCATTTGGCCGCTGTTTGGCTCTACAAACCAAATACTGGCTAGTCTTACCTTGTTGGTTATTTCAGTCATGCTGATTAAGATGGGAAGACCAGCCCGTTACACATTAATACCCATGGTATTCGTTTTGGTCATGGCTTTCTTTGCTGGGCTAATTAAACTTAAAGAATATTATCTTGCTGAAAATTACCTATTAGTTTTCCTAGATGCTGTGGTGCTAGTGGTGTCTGTGTTGGTGATGCTCGAAGCATGGTCTGTTGTGGCTAAACTTCGTAGCGGACATCAAGACGAAGTGGGCGAGAAGGAATAGCAACAGCGGTAAAAATAGTAGCTAGCCGCTATCACAACATTGTTGAGCGCTAGCTTTATACAAAGCCGACGTAGAGCGTTATTCTCTGCGTCGGCTTTTTTGTAGGCAATCGGGTTATTCGATGAGGTGGATTACTTCTCGTTCATTCACGGTAGGCGCGTAAATTTGCTATCATACGCATTCGCCTGATTTGGTAGATTTACCGCCAAGTAAATTGGCACATTAAGCTGGAAGTCGGAAGTCGGAAGTCGGATAGCAAGTCGGCAAAGCAAATCAGCATGTGAAAAATATAAATGTTCAACGCGGTTCGTTTGGAGTGGTATGACTGACCTAATGCTATTAGTGCAAAATTTCATCAGCCTATTTATGGAGTCTGCTCCGTGGCTGTTACTTGGCCTGCTGGTGGCGGGTATTATGCACGAATTAGTGCCGGTCAGCTTTTTAGAGCGCCACATGGGAAGCAGCTCAACCGCCTCTATCACGAAAGCCGCGGTAATAGGTGCTCCATTACCTTTATGTTCTTGTGGCGTTATTCCCGCTGCGATAGGGCTGCGTAGAAGTGGCGCCTCTAAACCATCGACAATTTCATTTCTAGTTTCTACGCCTGAAACAGGGGTTGACAGTGTTTCTGTTTCTTACGCATTACTAGGCCCCCTGTACGCCATCGTTAGGCCAATAGCCGCTATTGCTAGCGCAATCTATGCTGGTCTTATGGTGAGATGGTTTGATGGCGCTAAGTCTCAGAAACCGGCACATTCACATACTCACTCTCATAAAGGCTCTCATCAGCACCCACATAAACACGCGGGCAGTGTATCTTGCTGTTCAAGTGAATCCTCTGTAGCTCCAGAGCAAGAAGAAGCCGCATCGTTGGATAAAGCGCAAACGAGTTGTTGTGCTAGTGAAAAGCCAACCACACGTTGTTGCGATGGCACGGCCACTACTCAGGGTGAATCAGTAAAACAAGCAAACAAACTTACCCAAGTGCTTCGTTATGCCTCGGGTAAATTGCTGGAAGATATTGTGGTATGGCTACTTATTGGCCTAGCCTTAGCCGCAGCCATCAAAACTTGGGTACCAACAGACTTTCTCACTCAATGGGGTGATGGGGTTATCGCTATGTTGGTCATGGCCATCATTGGCATTCCTATGTATATTTGCGCCACGGCATCTACGCCGCTTGCAGTGGGTTTTTTAGCTGCTGGGTTATCTCCTGGCGCGGTGCTGGTATTTCTCATGGCAGGGCCGGCTACTAATGTTTCTACCATGGGCATGATCAAACAAGAAATGGGTTTTAGAACCCTGTGTTTGTATTTGTTTAGTGTAATCACAGCCAGTATTGGGTTTGGCTATTTGCTTAATTACGCGGTGTCAGCATTGTCATTAGAAGGCTTAATTCATATGGAAAGCCAACTACACAGTCATGGTGCTAACATTCAAGCGCTCTATGCAGCGTGCGCTATTCTTCTTGCTGCACTAATGGCTCGATTGGGCGTTAAAAAAGTCAATGCTAGGTTGGCACAGCGTGAAGAAAACCATCAAGACTGTTGTGGTTAACACAAAGGTAATAATGGTTAGGTAATTTAGTATATGGATACCTGTATTTATGAGTAAATTACTCGGTATTCGTATTTAATTCACCTGCGCTCTTGTAAGTCCGGTTAAGGCTTGCATAATGGTCGTTTGCTTCATACTCCGATTATCGGAAAGGACTCATGTTTTTACTCATCGTTTATGTATTGATTGCCTTGGGCTTCTCTTTTTTATGCTCAATTGCTGAGGCAGTCATATTAAGTGTGTCCTCAGCCTATATCTCTGTTTTAGAAAAAGAGAATCGGCCTAGCGGCATATTGCTACGAAAGCAAACCGATAATATCAATACGCCGCTATCGGCAATTCTAACGTTGAATACCATTGCGCATACCATGGGTGCTGCTGGTGCGGGTGCACAGGCTGCTAGTGTGTTTGGCGAAGCATATTTAGGTGTGATTTCAGCGGTATTAACGCTGCTTATCTTGGTTTTTTCTGAAATAATTCCTAAAACCGTCGGTGCAACCTATTGGCGTGGATTAGCGCCAGTGACAGCCTATTTCCTCAAGTATCTAATTATAATTCTTAAACCTTTTGTGGTGATGTCTGAATTGCTTACCCGTGGTTTTAAAGATGACAGCCCACTTCGAGGGTTAAGTCGCGGAGAACTTCACGCCATGGCCGAGCTATCAGGTCAAGAAGGGCAGTTGGCCAACCACGAGGCGGTATTTTTACAAAGCTTGTTAAGCTTGCACGAATTAAAAGTAAAAGATGCCATAACACATCGTACAGTGTTGTTTTCAGTGGCAGAGTCGATGACGGTAGAAGTGTTTTTCCATAAACACGCGCATATTGAGTATTCACGAATTCCTGTTTATGAAGACAAAGATTCGGAAAACATCACCGGTTATGTCATGCGTTCAGATTTGCTTGTGGCGCAAGCGCGCGGGAATACCGATAAACCATTGTCAGAATATGCTAAAGACATGGTGACCATATTAGGCTCTATGCCTTTGTCGATAACCTTCGACCATTTTATCGATAAACATGTTCATATGCTTTTAGTGGTAGATGAGTATGGCGGGTTGGAAGGGGTGATTACTCTTGAAGATTTGCTAGAGCGCTTGCTGGGCGTAGATATTATTGATGAAAAAGACACAACGGTAAGTATGCGCAGATTGGCGAAAATGATGACGCGCCGCAAAGAACGAATGATGGTCAAAAACGTACCCGATGAGTCGCTCGATAAGTCGCTCGATAAGTCTAAATCTAATGGTAACGATGATTAGTTCTGTTCAGTCGATGCGGTAGGTAACTGCGAGCTGAAGCAGGTTTTCGTGGAAGGTTTCACTAGATACCGATGTAGCGTTTAAAAATCGTAGATTTTCTTGGCGGCCTCGATTCACTTGCCACTCGGCTGATATTGCTATTTTCGAGCTCATAGCATAAGTGTAATTAACGGTAATGGCTTCCCCTCTACTGTTGTTGGGGTCATCTATGGTGCTGTCGTTATCTATCACTTGATACCAATCTAAACGTGTAGAAAGTTGATGTGCTTCATGGGTATACGTTGCAGCAATGTAGGCCGCGTAAAAGTCGTTATTAACAATGTCTTCCCCCATCAAAGTGTCACCTATCAGCCCTTGCCCGAAAAAGGTGACATTGCGGTTACGCATATGACGAAGGGTTAATGCGTGAAATCGCGTGCGCCATGCGTATATTTTGTCAGGGTCGAAAATGAGTGGATTGGCGCGGTTGTCGTAATAATAATAACGTAACTCTGAACGGCGCTTATGGGCTAAATGCGCCCCCACGTAATAACCTGTTTTCGTATCAATTTCACGAAAGGGGTCTGTCCATGCTGGAGCACCGATCCCCGCTTCCGATACCACGCCAGGAATAGGAGTGAATTTTACTCTATCATTGTTCAGCGATTGCCTGTCGTGCAGCGCAAAGCCGCGCCATGATAACAAGGTGCCTGTGGTGTCGTTACCCTTAAATAGGCTCCCTATTACTTTCCATGACCAGTCACGTCTAACTTGCCTTCCGTTTTGTCTTAAGCTTGCCTCTACACCAAACGTTCTAAGCTCTTCGCCTATCCAGCTGTTAATGGCTGAATTAGATAAAAAGTGTGGTGACAGCCACCCCATGTCGGTGTTTTCAGCAGAAATTGCAGGGTAGAAAAAGCCGAGCTTAACTTCTGGTTTAATGGTGGATGCAGTGAGTGGTCGGTATTGAGTATAGAGTTGGCTAACCCCGAGTTTTTGTTCTCCATCGCTATATCCATTGGCCACAGCATGAAACTGCCAATTATCGCTTAACACTTTATTATACGCTAGCACCGCTTGAGATAACGCAACTGCGTTATTTTCAAAGCGCTGGTGGGAGGCGCCATTTGTTTGAAATGTGTCAGCATTATCTGCTGAAAGAATACTACCTCTAAGCAACAACCTTGTATCTGAAAAAGCGTGAAAATTGATGAAGCAAAAAACAACGAAAATACAACGGCTCAGCATTAATAATCACCGAAACCATCATCAAAATCATCATCGCTTGCTATCACTTTCGATAACGTTAGCGTGAAGTTTTTATCGCTGTTCAACTCAATTTCAGTTTCAATAAAGGGCGTTTCGTTTGGCGCGTTAGGGTGCCAAAACTCAACACTGTATTTGCCAGTGGGAAGTGAGATGTCAGCATTTCCGTCATCTGCGGTTTTTAAAAAATAAGGGCTATCAGCAATAACGATGTAACCTAGCATCCAATCGTGAATGTTGCAGCCAATATCCACAATTCCAGCTTGCTCAAAGAACAATGGTTCGGCAGTAAATTCTTTGTAGAGCTTTAGCTCAAACTGCTTGGTGGGTGAAAAAGAATAAACATGATGGAACACGTTATCGGCGTTAGGGAAGGTAACTTCTGTGTTCTTTTGTACTACAAGTACATGAGGGGCAAACTGCTTATTGATTTGATTCATAATCGCAGTTTTAGGTGTTGATTCTGCTTCTGAGTGGTTAGTTTCTGTGCTGGGTAAATCAAATAAGGGGGTGAAGATAACCACGCCGTCTTTAACCGGGGACTGCTCGGCGTCTAATAGCGTTATTGATGCGGTTACATTATTTGCTAGCGCATTAAATGGCGCCAGCATTGCAATAAAAGCTACAGAGGCAAGAGCGGCTAGCACAGCAAGCTTATTCACGTTTTTCGCCACGCGCTTAATCCAGCAAGTGTTAGGTGTAAAAAAGCACGTTCCACACATTATTTCATTCATCTAAGAGTAACCCTATCTTTTGCTAAAAGCTTTTTTTTCAGTCATATAGAGACCGGAGGTAAAGCTGGTTTATTTCACAGTATTCTAAGCGTCACATGTTAATGAGTTAGGAAAACGCTCAATAAAATACTATTGGCAAGATCGACACAGTCAAAACATACCTACAAGAATAACCTTGCGCGACGGGTAAGGTTTTGTCCAGTTTAAACGATAGAGAATTTTCTAATGAGGTTGTGGTATACGTGATGAAGTTTATCGAGTTCTTCTCTGTTGGCTTTACCGCCTTGCACCAAAGACTGAATGCTTTGGTCTAGCTCATATAAGCTTTCACGAATGGTTTGGTCGCTAATCATGCTTTGCATCCATGTAATAGCAGCAATTCTCTCGCCGCGAGTTACCGGAGTAACTTTATGTAAGCTTGAGGATGGGTAGAGTACTGCGCTACCTAGGTTACCTTTAACTTTCTGCTCGCCGAACCCCGTCTGAATAACCAACTCTCCGCCTTCGTAATCGCTTGGGCTAGATAGAAACACCGTCATCGACATATCGCTACGCAAAACATCGGGGGTATTGGGAATGCGCATGATTGCCGCATCTACATGATAGCCGTAGGTTTGTGATTCACTGTAACGATTGAAACAAGGAGGGAAAATGCGCTGAGGTAGCGCAGCAGAGACTACTTGCGGGTGGTTGCCGAGGCTTGCCAACAAGTTGTTGGCAAGGGCTTGAACCGTAGCGTGCTGCGCGTCAGCTTGACCATTATTTTTAACCCCTGCTGCCATGCCCATTGCGGTCGCTTTTCCATCGTTAAATGGTACATCGGCTAAAGCAGCCCGATATTGCTTTACTTGGTCGGCGTCTAGTAGGTTATCAATAATGATCATTTTTTGTGTTTCTCTTTAAACTAACTTAGAACTCGTAGTTTACCGTACCGGTTACGTTACGGCCGTCACCAATGTACATGAAGGCACCAGAGCGATAAGCTGCAGTCCAGTATTCTTCATCAAACAAGTTGCCGATATTAACACGGAACGTTAGTTTTTCAGATGCGTAGTAGTTCGCAAACAAGTTAAATACTTGGTAGTCAGGAACGACAATTGAGTATTCACCCGTATCGGCATTGTAACCTGCCGCAGTGTCAGGTTGGCCACCAAACATTTCAGACTTGTACGTATAGTCACCACCAAAAGCGAACTTTTCATTGGGTTGATAACGCAGTTGTAAGTAGAAGCTTTCGTCAGCAAAGTTACTTAATGCAAGACCAATGTTAGATTCTGTGAATGAGTCTAGTACTTCTGAGTCCATGAAGGCGGCAGAGGCTTGAACACTAAACTTGTCAGTAATATCACCGCTAACACCAAATTCAACACCTTCAACTCGGTTTTCACCCGTGTTTAATGTACCAATGGTTGAGTAGTCATCTTCACCGATACTTTCATGTACATCGCTTTTCGTGATACGGAAGATTGATGCATTTGCCATCAACTTCTCATCAAATAGCATCCATTTTGTGCCAATTTCGATGTTTTCAACATGCTCTGGATCAGCTTGCGCAGCTTGTTCAGGCGTACCACATAGCCCACCGTAACCACAGTTTGCGCCAAGGTCAGACTCGCCGCCATTAATGTTTGTTGCTGTGCTGTAAGAGGCGTAAACATTACCGTGTTCAGTAATGTCATATACTAAACCTAAGTGTCCGTTAAACAACTCATCAGAAAACTCATAAAGGTCGCTACTTGTTTGGTTGCTATAGTCGTAGCTATCCATACGTAGGCCAAAGAACACGTCTAACTTATCGGTTAACGCAAAGGTATCCATGGCGTAAATGGCATAGGTTTCAATATCGAAAAGGGCATCTTCATCACCACGTTCAATGGTTCTGTCCATTAATGAGCCGATGTTATCGATAAGGTTTCCATCACCATCAAGGATACAATAGCTTTGTGATACGCCACGACGACCACCAATTGCACAGTTAGTATTTAAGTTTTCAATATCAAAAACACCGTTATCAACCGATTCATCGCTGTACTCAAAACCAAATACTAAACGGTGATCTAAGCCTGCAAATGACGTGTCCCAGAAAAGGTTAAATTGAGTCGTGAAGTAATCTACTTCTTGCCAGCCTTGGTGCGTGCTAAGTCGAAGTGTATCTACACCTGGTGCTGTTTCATCAGAATCATCACGGGTTGTTGCACTCATACCGGTCGTTACGTATTCGTTTTCAGTGTTACCTGCACGAGTCGCGTTATAAAAACGAACATTGTCGCTAATTTCGTATTCGGTACGGAAGGTAAAAGTGGTGACTTCTGAGTTTTGGAAGTCGTCATCTTGTGCATAAACAGGAATATCTTCTAACGGATAACCCGCATCACGGTCGTAGTAGCTCCCTAAGTCAGGTTTATCTTCTGCATTAAGGTAATAAACATCACCAATGAAAGACAATCTGTCGTTAGGGTTTAGTACGTAAGAAAGCTGAACACCATCACGTCCACGTTCAATGCCTTCGCGACCTGGCTTGTCTTCTTGAGACGTGAGTGCATTAACACGAATTGCACTGTTTTCCGTTAAGGTCTTATTCAAATCTACCGTTAAGCGCGTGTGCTCATCGGTACCAATGGCGGCATCAACACGACCAAAGTTATAGCTAGTAGAGGCTTTTTTCGTAATGCTGTTTACCGCACCGCCTGATGAACCGCGACCCGCAAATGTTGAACTTGGGCCTTTAGTAATTTCAACACGCTCGGTGGCGAAACTTTCACGTGTAGTCATACCTGGGTCACGCAAGCCATCAACAAAAACATCGCTGCGTGCTTCATGGCCACGTATTACATAGCGATCACCAAAAGCATTACCATTCTCACCTGTACCAAGAGTTACACCGGCTTGCGCAGCAAGAATATCTTTAAGGTCAGTTTTACCACTTTCTTGAATTTGGTCTTGTGTAAGAACACTAATGGTTTGTGGTGTATCAACAAGGTCGGCTAAACGACGAGGATCGCCAGACTTGTCATAGCGATAGATAGATTGCTGAACACCATGGATGCGAATTAGCTCAATTTCGTCTTGTTGCGCTTTACATTCCGCTTCTGTTTTATCTTTACAGATTTCAGTTTCTTGTGTTTGTGCAAAAGCAGCACCGTGTCCGAAAGCTAAGGCCGCAGCAATGGTTTGTGCGCCCATCGTTAACGTTTTATTTTTCATTGTGTGTGTTTTCCCTGTGTGTGTTTAGGCATCGAAGTGTATTCAAGTAGTAAATGAATGTAAATACTAATGAGAATAATTCTCATACGTTATTTATTTAGAGGGTTTTTAGTAAAACTTAAAGGGCTGCGTAAAAGGGGATATCACAACAAAGGGAAGGTGGTTTTCAAACCACCTCAAATAGCGTAGCGCATCAGATCTTTGGGAAGTTAACCGAAACAATCACTCCGCGTTTGTCATCTCGATTGGCCAGGGCGAGCGTGCCTTGATGAAAAGCGACAATAATGTCAGCGATATAAAGCCCCAAACCTAGATGTGGTGAACCTGCTGATTGCGCCGCCTCAGACTCAGGGCGAACCGATACCATTGATTGTACGAGTTGTTTTTTCATGCCTTCGGGCAATAGGGGCCCAGGGTTGCTCACAGTGAGGACAATTCTTTTGTCTTTGGTATAAACGGCTACATCTATGATGTCGTCGGGTTGACTAAAATCGACCGCGTTAGAAATAATTTTATCAAACATTTGCGCGATAAGGTCGGGGGCGCCCTTTAGCATCGCTGTGTCTTGTGAACAAGATAGTGAAAACTGCCTGTCTGTATAAGCATGTTGATACCCACCCACGCAGCCTTTAATTACGTCAATCATATTGAACGTGGTCACATCTTCCTGCGCAATGGCTTGTTCTAATCGTGTGGCTTCACTCATGGCATTCAAAATAGAACTTAACCGGCTTATACCGGATTGGGCACGTTGAACGAAAACATCTTGTTGCGTATTCGCCTGAGCGCTAACCTGAGATAACGCATCAAGGGATGATTTCACTACGGCTATTGGGGTTCTAAGTTCATGGGAAAGCCGAGAAGCCATGTTCTCTAAATAGGAGTTATATTGCTGTAGTCGCAATAAAACATCAGAAAACGCTCGCGACAGATCGCCAATTTCATCACCCTCTTTGGCAATAGGCAGTTTGCCTACAATTTTACCGTTAGCATCAATAATTGCCTCGGTGTTGTCTCGAAGCCGCCTAATACGGTTGGATATTCTGCTCGCGAAAAGCAATAAACCTAGCGTGCCCAGTAACATTACTGCCAAAATAACGTGGAATAGCTGCTCTAACGCTCGGTTTCTTAATGTGCGTATACCGTTAGTGGTTTGCTCCACCACCACTGCGCCCATTACCGCGCCCTCAATAAAGATAGGGTAAGCAGCAGACACTACCACGGCTTTGTTATCTGGCGTTAAGCGCCATAATGAATCCGGTTGACCATTAAGGGCTAGGCCAATGTCTCGGCCCGCCAACGCATAAGCATCCTCTAGTTCATCCACAAAATCGGCCGGTGGCTTAGTGAGAATATGGTAATACAAGGGCAGTAGCCAATGGGTTTCTACCCAGCGCCATACCGGGTTTTCGCTTGCTTCTCTTTTGGCAGTATTTAGCCCTGAGGCCGTTTGTATATCGCCTGCTCGCGCCAATACCCGCTTGTGATTATCTATCACCCATACGCGTGAGTCGGCATATTTTAGCCCTGCTAATATGCGCTCAATTTCAGGTGACGGGGTTACCACCGTACCTAGTTCATCAATGTTGTTGGTGTTAGCGGTGCCAATGGCGTAGCGTTTTTGCCTGGTTACCGGGTCGTCCACATCGACAATGGCAAAGGCGAGTGCGCCAGAGGTCATGGAAAGAGGAAAGCGAAGTTCAATATTGTAGCCAGTAGCGGTTTCTTGCCAGCGACCTTGAATACTTAACGCATTTTCCACCGCGCGATTTGTTGTGCCAGACTCAGCTAATTTAAACGCATTTACCCAGCCACTTTCGTAAGGGGCTACTACGTATCGTGCTAAGTGACCTGCTGGGGTTTGCATAGCAATAAGTAAATGGTCACCCCGCTCCACACTTAAACTATTTGCCTGTCGCCACAACAAGGCGTCGTCGGTGACGTTAAACATGGCATACAGAAACTGATCATATCGGCCTACCATATGCTCGAAAGAGAGGCTAATCGTTTTATCTGTGCCTTTGTTCACGCTAGCTGCGCCCTGGTTTTCGTCGTTAGTATGAAGGTTAGTAAAGCGCTCAACAATTTCATTAGCGCCATAGTGGGTAAGCAAGTCGTCAACTTGTTGCCAATCGTTTAGTTCACCGTCAAGCTGAATAGGATAAGGAATGGGCGGGGCGTATAAATCAGTGCCCGGGCGTACGTCTTTTAAATAGGCAGACTCGCTGTCGAATAACGCAGGGCGTTCATGCAGCGCTGTTGCTACCGCCCTCGCCGTACCTATCATGGTTTGCTCTTGACCTGTGCGAAGGTATTGCTCTAGCTCCCATACGTAATTATAGCCAAGGTAGGGAATGGCAAAAAAGAACAGCGACAACACAAGCAGCTGTAAGCGTATGGAGAACCTTAACCGCATATTAGCAATACCCTACAACTGCCATCGATATCCCATACCGTAAACGGTATCTATGTGGTCGAATTGTGGGTCTAATTGAATGAATTTTTTACGCATACGTTTTATATGAGAAGTAATGGTGGTGTCGTCTACTACCATGCGCGACTCATCCATTAATTGTTGTCTGCTTTTAACGTGGCCTGGGTGTTTAATCAGCGCGTGTAGCATCCAAAATTCTGTCACTGTCAGGGCGACAGGTTCGCCGCTCCAACTTACTGTCATACGAGAGGCATCAACTTTTAACTCGCCTATACGAAGCTCGTCTTTTTGCTTGACAGGGGCTGACATTAAATCGCTTCGTCTGAAAAGCGCGGCGATACGGGCAAGTAGGTGAGCCATGCTGATATCTTTAGTTAAGTAGTCGTCAGCACCCATGCGAAGCCCGCTAATGGTATCTACGTCGTTGTCTCTGGCGGTAAAAAAGATTATAGGCAAGGTGGGCGACAAACCTCGCAACTGCTGACATAGCAAAAAACCGCCCTCCATTTCTTCTTTTAGACCAATATCAATGATGGCTAAATCTGGCAATGCTTCGTTAAACGCCTGAGTTGCCGAGGGTCGGTCTTCAAACGCATTAACCTTGTAGCCTTGCGCTCTTAGGGCAACAAGGTAGTTTTCTCTTATAGCGGCATCATCTTCTACTAGCGCAATTGTTTTAGGCATGGGATCTACTCTCAATCATTCTTGGCACTACTATACCTTGGCAAAAGCGCGCGTGCCTGAGTTCGACGCAAATTCCATAAAGTCGCCCGCTTTTCGCCATATTTGCCATTAAACAAAATAGCTTTTCCATTATTGTGCCCTGATATTGCCTTGTCTGCTTGGTTAACTATACCTGTGCTTGGGAAGACAGATTGACTCAAGTATGACTCACTTTGGTACGCCAACCCCTTGCACTGTGCCTAACCCCCAACTAGGTGCAGTGCTTTTTTATACCTCCCACCGTCGGTTCCGTCTTCTTTATCTCGTTCTCTTCTTATTTTTGCTTGGCCGCGAAAGTCCTTAGCACCCTGAATCGTCTGTGAAACAGTCGGTAAAAGACAGGGCAGAAATGTTCAATATCGATAAAAGAATGCATTGAGGCTTCAATAAAAAAATCGACAAAAACAGTAAAATAATCGGCAAGATAAGGAGAGTGGCAGGCAGATGGGATAATAAGTGTGACATAATTACCCCCTTTTATATTTCGTCTTTGAATTAGTGATAGCATGAGTGAAATGGGTGTTGAATACCCCTATTACGGCAAGGGTTGAATTACTAGCATATGCCAGCACTATGCTTAAAACACGCTTACGGTAGGTATACCGTCATAGTATTACCGTTGCCGGTGTATTATGGCAGATGGGTAGTCACGTCAACTGGCGGCAAACTGATTTAATAGATTATTTGATTTACAGGGCCCTCGAATTACAGGGCGCTCGATTTACAAAGCACTCGATTTACAAAGCACTCCATTTACGGAGGCATCAAATTACGAGCAACTTACGGGTAGCACATGAAAGCGTTGGATATATCAGGCTTAACCAAAACGTATAAAGGTGGCGTACAGGCACTTAAAGGCGTAGATCTCACTGTTGATAAAGGGGACTTTTTCGCTTTACTTGGGCCGAATGGCGCGGGTAAATCTACCACTATCGGTATTATCAGTTCTTTGGTTAATCAAACCGATGGCAAGGTATCGATTTTTGGTTACGACCTTCATACCCAAAAAGAGCAAGCCAAAGCATGTATTGGCCTAGTGCCACAGGAATTCAACTTCAATCAGTTTGAAACCGTGATGCAAATTGTGCTCAACCAAGCGGGTTATTATGGCGTGCCCCGAAATATTGCGAAAGAGCGGGCTCAGAAGTATTTAGCTCAGCTCGATTTATGGGAAAAACGCGATGCCAGAGCTCGCGAATTATCAGGTGGCATGAAACGCAGGCTAATGATTGCCCGCGCTCTTATGCACGAGCCTCGTTTATTAATACTTGATGAACCAACCGCTGGCGTAGATATAGAAATCCGTCGTTCAATGTGGGGCTTCTTAGAAGAGATTAACCGCCAAGGTATTACCATTATCTTAACGACACACTACCTAGAAGAAGCAGAAATGCTGTGCCGCAACATTGCCATTATTAACAAAGGCACCATTGTGGAAAACACCAGCATGAAGGCTTTATTGTCGAAGTTGAACACAGAAACCTTCGTACTGGACATTAACCTTGGTCAGCAAAAGCCGCTTTTGACAGGTTACGAAAGCCGTTTACTTGACGACCATACTTTGGAAGTCGATGTGGAAAAGGCAGAAGGGTTAAACCCTGTTTTTGCTCAATTAACCGAGCAGGGGGTACAAGTACTGAGTATGCGTAATAAATCAAACCGATTAGAAGAGTTGTTTGTGCGTTTGGTTGAAACGGCAAAGGCAGAGGGTTGAACATGAATTCACAAGCAAACACACAGTCGGAAGAAAAGATTGGCTGGTTCAAGCAAAACTATGTGGCGCTAACCACTATTTGGATAAAAGAGTGCACTCGCTTTTTACGCATTTGGATCCAAACCTTAGTGCCGCCCGCTATTACCATGAGTTTGTATTTCGTGATTTTCGGCAGCCTCATCGGTAACCGAATAGGCGAAATGGGCGGCTTTTCTTACATGGAGTTTATTGTTCCAGGTTTGATCATGATGTCGGTTATCACCAACTCATACGCAAATGTCTCGTCGTCTTTTTTCAGTGCGAAATTTCAGCGAAATATTGAAGAGTTATTGGTTTCTCCCGTGCCCACGTCAGTGATCATTCTAGGCTTTGTTGGGGGCGGTGTAGCAAGGGCTGTGCTAATTGGCATTATTGTTACTTTGGTATCGCTGTTCTTTGTTGATGTGCAAATACATCATATCGGTATCATTATTCTTACCGTACTACTGACCTCATCATTGTTTTCAACGGCAGGGCTAATTAACGCCATTTTTGCAAAAACTTTCGATGATATTAGTGTTGTACCCACCTTCGTATTAACGCCGTTAACCTACCTTGGCGGCGTATTCTATTCACTTAGCTTATTACCAGAGTTTTGGCAGTGGGTGAGCAAGGCCAACCCTGTTGTGTATATGGTGAATGGTTTCCGCTACGGGTTCTTAGGTGTTTCAGATGTTGACGTTACCTTATCGTTAGCACTACTAGTGGGCTTTAATATTGTGCTGTTCGCTGTTGCTTATTACCTACTGAAAACAGGCAAAGGAATACGTAGCTAATGGCTAGCGGCAACTCCCGAAGCATCACAACGAATCAAGAAGGTGTGCACGAAAAGCTCGATGATTTAGTAAAGCGTTATAAGTCGTCTGAAAATCAGCGCCCCATTGGCGAGCATACGCAGCTCGCCTTCAATGAAGCAACCGAATGGCTTGACGGGTTTACCGGCGATATTATTTTAGACTCTTGCTGTGGCGTGGGTGAAAGCACAGCAAATATTGCTAAAGCGAACCCTGATTGCCGTGTTATTGGCTTAGATAAATCGGCGCAGCGGGTGGACAAACATCAGCATTATTCAGCGGGGCAAGATAATTATCGGGTTATTCGCGCCGATGTGAATGACTTTTGGCGTTTGGTTAATAGGGCAAATTGGAAGGTAAGCCAGCATTGCTTGTTCTATCCAAACCCTTATCCGAAGAAAACCCAGGTGCAAAAGCGCTGGCATGGTAGTGCTGCCATGGCCGATTTAATGGCGATCACTCCGAATATTGAAGTGCGTAGTAATTGGTTGGTTTACTTAATGGAGTTTGCTCAAGCTGCTACGCATTACGGCTTGGTGTCGAATTTAACTGAAATTACGTCTGATAATGCCATGACCCCATTTGAACGCAAATATCGCGCTAGCGGCCAACACTGCTGGTCGCTTAATTGCTATTCAGAAGAGGCCGATGGCGGGGCGTAGAATAGTTGAGAACAGCTACCCGCGGCTAGTGATGGGGGGTATTCGGTTGCGGAGGGCTAAAGACATAACCTTGCGCGTACTGAATGGGCAGTTTGTTTACACTTTCAAGCAGTAAATCTGTTTCAATATGTTCTGCTACCACGCTAATAGCGCGCGCTTGGCACAGTTCGAGCAAATTATCGACGTAATCCTGCACCGCTTCGTCTTGTTCATAGTGGCTTATCAAGCCACCGGCTAACTTAATGCCTTTAATCGGCATATTTAATATTGCATTAATGTTGCCGGGGTTTTCACCCACATTATCTAAGAAAACGCCAAGCCCTGCCTCAGCGCTTCTCTCAACAAACGCTTGCATTAACGCTGGGTGGGTTAATGCACTGGCAGCACTTATCTCAATGCTGACTCTTTCTGGGTTTGGGTAATTTGTTAAATGGGAAAGTAGCGTGTCAGCCAGGTTGTCGTTTAGTAAATCTCGCGCGCTTATATTAATACTCCAAGGTACTTGTACATGGCGAAAGTAACGGGCACTTTGGCAGAACATGGCTTCGGTAAGTGCCTTAACGTGTTGCTCCCGTTCAATTAGGTAGAGAAATTCGCTAGGCAAAAAGGTTTTGTCTTCGGCAGTAATTAAACGCGCTAAGCACTCGTAACGCCACACACGCTTCGACCTTAAATCCATGATAGGTTGAAAGTAGGGTACGATATCATTAATAGACACGGTTTTACTTACGGCTCTTATTGGCACATTACAGCCTTTATTTTTATTCGTATGTATAGGCAAAATATAGCACTACCCGTCATAATTTGAGAAGTTTAGGTTACTTCACTGTATTGATAGTGAATTATCACCACAAAATATCTTGTACTGATACACGGTCAAATCATCGGGATACGCTTGGCGAAGTGGGCAATCTGAGGTAAAGTTCGTGACCCTGAAAGTATTATGATTGCTTTCAGCGTAAGCAACGAAGTTGGGTTGTATTTTCTTGAAAAAGAGTCATTTCAAAGTGAGGTCGGTTGAGTGGGTGAAGCGCAAGTTAGTCTAGAGCACTTGTTTAGGGTCTTTACCAAGCCTGAACACAAAGACTCAAAGATGGCTCAAATTGAACAGCATTTATCTGACAATATCTTAGATTTTTTGTCGCAGCACGTTGTTACCAAAAAAACCTCGCTAGAAGAAATTGAGAAAGACTTCTCAGATTCAAAAGTACCTGAATCGCCAGAGTTTGTTTCAACCCATGCTGAAAGCTTACTCGATAAATTGGTTGCCCATTCGGTAAATACCTATTCGCCTACGTTTATCGGTCATATGACCTCCGCGCTTCCCTACTTTCATTTGCCCCTGTCTAAGTTGATGGTGGGGCTTAATCAGAACCTGGTGAAAATAGAAACCTCAAAGGCATTCACGCCACTTGAGCGTCAAGTGCTAGGTATGATGCATAACCTTGTTTATGACGAATCGAAAGACTTCTACGATAGTCACTTACACAGCGCTAAACGCTCTTTAGGCGCCTTTTGTTCTGGTGGAACTATTGCCAATATTACCGCTTTGTGGGTAGCTAGAAATAAGATGTTGGGCCCGCAAGAGGGGTTTGCCGGTGTAGCAAAAGCTGGGCTTGCTGCGGCTTATCGCTTCCACGATATTAATCATCTTGGCGTTATGTGCAGTAAGCGTGGGCACTACTCCTTATCAAAAGCGGTGGATGCGTTAGGGTTAGGTCGCGATCAATTATTATCATTACCTGCGCCGAATCAAACTCTCGACCCTGAAAAAGCACTCGCCGCAGGTAAACGTTATCAGGAAGAAGGTAACAAGTTGCTGGCCATTGTTGGCGTTGGTGGTACTACTGAAACAGGGCATGTCGACCCGCTTAACGAATTGGCTGATGTAGCCAAAGAATTAGGATGCTGGTTCCATGTGGATGCCGCCTGGGGTGGGGCAACCTTGTTCTCATCGCAATATAAACACCGCCTGAAAGGCATTGAGCGAGCTGACTCGGTCACAATTGATGCCCATAAACAAATGTATGTGCCCATGGGGGCAGGTATGGCGTTGTTCAAAAATCCTGAAGATGCCAATGCAGTGCGCCATCATGCACAATACATTCTGCGTGCAGGCTCTAAAGATTTAGGTGCGACTACGCTTGAAGGTTCGCGTAACGGCATGGCCATGATGGTATATTCTGCCATGCATATCTTTGGGCGCAGGGGCTATGAGCTGTTAATCGACAGAAGCATCGAAAAAGCAGGCACCTTTGCGGATATGATTGCAAAGCACCCTGACTTTGAACTGACTACGTCACCTACACTCTCATTGCTAACGTATCGCGTTTGTCCCGCTGGCCTGCAAGAAAAGCTTAAACATGCGGATGAGGCCACTAAAGATAAGATTAACGAGAAGCTTGATAGGCTAACTGTAATTGTACAGAAGCAGCAACGGGAGGCAGGGAAGTCTTTTGTCTCTCGTACACGCTTAGAAGCGCCAGAATACCCCACTAACTGTATTACTGTGTTCAGAGTTGTACTAGCGAACCCACTTACCAGCACACAGGATTTACGTAATATACTTAACGAGCAGCACGTCATTGCTACCGGCACTAAACTGTATAAAGAGTTGGTGAAGATAATAGTGACGATACCTGTTGCCTGATAAATCGGGCTGACTATTTAGGTTATTCGAAAGACGCATTACTAGCAGATAAAAAAAGATACAAAAAAAGCCCCCGCATGTGAATACGGGGGCTTTTTTGTGGTGGTAATTGATAATGTATGGTTTAAAGCGTGTTATCAATACCCGCGCCTTTATCTAAGCCTACAACTGGATTTGGAGGTTATCGATAAGACGGGTGTTACCCAGAAACGCCGCCACTAAAATAACTAAGTGTGCATCGGTTTCTTTCGCAGGCTTTAGACTTTGAGCATTAACAATATGCACATAGTCATTTTTAAAGCCTGAGTCGGTTAGGATGTCTGCAAGGTCTGCCGCCAATGCGACGTAATTTCTTTCACCCGCTTCTATACGGGCTTTCAGGGATGTCATTTCACTGTAAATAGTAGCCGCAGTATGACGTTGCTCATCAGTTAAATAACCGTTGCGCGAGCTTAAGGCTAGGCCAGATACATCACGTTCGGTGGGAATGCCATGAATGGTTACGCCCATAGAAAGGTCGCGCACCATGGTGCGAATAACCTGCAATTGCTGAAAGTCTTTTTCCCCGAAAAAAGCATCATGTGGGTGAACCATATTAAATAATTTGCTCACTACCGTGGCTACACCGCGAAAATGCCCGGGACGACTTGCACCACATAGAATATCCGAAATGTCGGGTACTTCTACTACCGTTTGGTGTTCAACCCCGCCTGGATACATATCGCTAACGCTGGGTAAAAATACGGCATCAACACCCGCTTCAATAAGCTTGGCTTTGTCTTCTTCAATGGTACGTGGGTATGCATCTAAATCTTCATTAGCACCAAATTGCATAGGGTTAACAAAAATACTCACTACCACTCGGGAATTATGTGCCTTGGCGCGTTTAACGAGTTTTAAGTGCCCGTTGTGCAGGTTTCCCATGGTGGGAACAAACCCAACAGTGCTACCACTGAATTTCCATTCAGTAGTTAGTTTTCGTAATGACGCAATGTCGTCAACAACCTTCATATTTAAACCTCGTTACTCAAAGCTGTGCTCAGGGGACGGGAAGGCACCACTTTGTACTTCTGCAATATACTGCTGAACCGCCTTGCGCATATCGCCCGTCTCGGCAAGGTAGTTTTTTGAAAACTTAGGCATGTAGTTGGCACTAATACCAAACATGTCATGCATTACCAGTATCTGGCCATCTGTATCATTTCCAGCGCCAATACCAATTACCGGTATAGTCAATGCTTCGCTTACGGCTTTGCCTAATGAAGACGGTACGCACTCTAGCACGAGTAGCTGAATACCTGCAGCTTCAAGTGCTTTCGCTTCTGCTAGCAGTTTTTCTGCTTTGTCGGCTTCACGGCCCTGTATTTTAAATCCACCAAAAACGTGAACCGACTGTGGCGTGAGCCCTAAATGACCACATACAGGCACGCCACGCAAATTCAAACCCTGAATGGTTTCGCATAACCAGCTACCGCCTTCCATTTTAATCATGCTTGCACCTGCTGCCATGAGCTTAGCTGCATTCGCATAAGTTTGTTCTGGTGTCGCGTAGGACATAAACGGCATGTCTGCTAAGACGAAGGCACGTTCAGTACCTTTCCTTACGCTGCGCGTATGGTATTCAATATCTTCAATGGTCACCGGTAAGGTGTCGCTTTCTCCCTGAAGCACCATACCTAGCGAATCGCCAATTAGTAAGGCATCAATACCTTGCTCATCAAACATTTTAGCAAAGCTGGCATCGTAAGCTGTTAGTGAGGTAATTTTTTCGCCGGCTTGCTTCTTCTTAAGCAAACCAGAAACAGTAATTTTCTTCATAGCAACCTTCCAGGGAAAGAATAATGGGGCGAACTATACGGATTTTGAAGCTAAATGGAAGCGCGCAGGCGTTTAAGGCCATCAAGAGAGCATTTTGCAACCCAGTGAGAGATGGGTTTTCCGTCAGGCATGACCATAGTTTGAGCTATTTCAAAGAGAGGAACTAGCACAAACTCACGTTCAGACATGCCACTATGTGGCACGGTAAGATCAGGCGTAGAAATTGTTTGGCTGCCGTAAAGTAAAATGTCCAGATCGAGCGTTCTTGCGCCCCATCGTTGCCCTTTGCGCTCTCGGCCAAAATCGTGTTCGGTGCGCTGTAATGCACTTAGCAATTTATCTGGCGCTAGCGTAGTTTCAATTAGCGATACCGCGTTAATGTAATCCGGTTGGTCTTGCGGACCCATAGGCTTACTAGAATACAGCGATGAGCACGCAAGCACGCGAGTACCTTCAAGTAAACCCAGCGCAATAAAGGCGTCTTCAACGTGTTGAACAGGGTCGCCTAGGTTGCTGCCTATACCAATATAAACGTGCTCTTTATGCATCAGTATTTCTCGATGCTGGACGGCGTTTACGCTTTCTTGGTTTGGGGCCATCACCTTCTTGGCGACGTAAGTCGTTTAACATTTTCTTTTGCTTACCAGGTTCGCCGTGCTGAAAATGTGTCCACCACTGGGCTAGCTCCAATAGGGCTCCGCCTTCAACTTGCCCGCGAACTAATAGAAAATCGTAACCGGCACGAAATTTAGGATGGGTTAACAGCTGAAAGGCACGACGGCCGAAACGCTTGGGAAGGCGTTGCTGTAAAATCCAAATGTCTCGAATGACTGTGGAGAAACGCTTAGGGATCATAATGCGCTGGGTTTGCTTTGCAATCACTTCAGTTGATGCAAGGTTGAAAGCATCATGCGCATTTAAGCCAGATTCTGCCTGCATAATTTGCGCGCGTTCTTCTAACGGGTACCAGAGTAATGCGGCATACAAAAATGCGGGTGTTACCCGTTGATCGTTATTAATTCTTTCATCGGTGTTTTGCAGTACTTTTCGTACAAACTGCATTTCACGGCTGTTTTCATCTTCGATAAACGGCGCAAGTTGCGGGAATAAAGGCGCAATTAAGCCGTATTCTCGCAGCATCATAAAGGTTTTCTCACCTTGACCAGATAAGAACAGCTTTAAGGTTTCTTCGAATAGTCGCGCGGCCGGAATATTGTTTAGCAAGCTCGCTAGCTGCTTGATTGGTGCCGCAGTGTCGTCGCTTATACGCATTGAAAGCTTAGTCGCGAAACGCACGGCGCGAAGCATTCGAACTGGATCTTCACGATAACGAACTTCAGGGTCGCCAATTAAACGTACTTCACGCTTTTCAATTGCCTCTAGACCATTCGCAAAGTCTTTTACCGTGAAATCAGCCACACTGTAGTACATGGCATTAAATGTGAAATCGCGGCGCTCGGCATCTTCTTCAATACTGCCAAAAACATTATCTCTGACCAGTTGCCCATGGGCATCTCGTTTCGACACTGCTTTGTTCTTTGGTACTTCTTTAGCCTCAGGTTCTTCGCTGTGATGGCCACGAAAAGTGGCTACTTCTATTACTTCACGGCCAAATACAATGTGAGCGAGTCTGAAACGACGGCCAATTAAACGGCAATTCCTAAATAGCCCCTTAATTTGTTCCGGTGTGGCATTGGTGGCCACATCAAAGTCCTTGGGCTCATGTCCCATCAAAATATCGCGAACACAACCTCCGACCAAATAGGACTCGAAGCCTGCTCCGTTAAGGCGATACATGACTTTCAACGCATTAGGGCTCACGTCTTCGCGAGAGATGCCGTGCTCCCCACGAGTCATAACACGAGGCTCTAGTACATTGTCAGCGGTATGTTCCTTAGTAAAGGCTCGCTTAACAGAATTGAAAACACGATGAATGATGGTGAAGTCTCCGAAGGCTATAAAGGATGGCTATAATAAGTGGATTCGTGCTCGCCCACAATAATTTCGGCTATTTTAGGTACTAATTTCCTATCCCAGCGCGATATTGCCATAGTAAGCAGTTGTGTGGCATTTTCAAATTCGTTCGCGTGATAGTCACCTTGGCCTAAAAAAGACAGGCCATTAACGATATTTTCCAGCACATTCTTGTTGTTAATGGGGGCAGCATGATTTTGTTTACTCAACTTTCGCCCTGGCGTCACAGCAGCAACCGGAATATGCCCATATTGTGGCACATTGCAGCCTAATGAACGATAAATAGCGCGTTGAAGCGGGGTGACATTTAAAAGGTCGCTGCCTCTGATAATGTCTGTTACACCCTGATATTCATCGTCTAATGCTACTACAAAGTTATAGGCGAAAAGGCCATCGCTGCGCTTAATTACAACATCTTCTGGTACTGTACTTAATGGTGTTACTTCGCTAGCGCTTATTGAGCCATCGTCGCTTCTGCTACTGCTTTTGTCTCTGTCTTGTTCCGCTTCGGCAAAGCTAGATGAAGTTAAATCAGCGGATGTTGAATGGGCTTTAGATATTGCCCCTGTTTTATCGACCCTGCCCATAATGCCGTCATTAAAGGCATCTAAGTGGCAATCAAGTTTTAATCGAACTGCTAAGCCACGGGTATTTGGCGCTGATTCGGACACTGCCTGAGCGGTTAGGCCTAGTTCTCGACAATAGTGATTGTCGTGCCCGCCATTTGCTTTTATTTGCTTGCGAGTACAGGCACAAAAGTAGGCTGAGTTGTCTGCTAGCAGGCTATCAAGTTTTGCCTGATACCTTGCATGCTGCTGTTGTTGATATAAAACGGGACCATCCCAGTGGAGGCCATGGCATTCAAGGGTATGCAAAATATCGCTATCGACACCAGGTAAACATCGCGGTGCGTCAATGTCTTCCATTCGAACTAACCATTGCCCGTTTAAATGACGTGCATCGAGGTAGCTAGCGAGCGCGGTAACTAAAGAGCCGAAATGAAGTTGCCCTGACGGCGAAGGCGCGAAGCGGCCGACATATAGAGGTGAGGAGTCGATTTTAGAAGGCATTAATAGAAATACTGTTACACACCCCTATAGTAAACACTAAGAGGCGTGTAACTTACTACGAAGGTTTATTAACCCTGTAGTTGCTTTTCTTTGATTTCTGCCATGGTCTTACAGTCGATACATAAATCGGCGGTAGGACGAGCTTCTAAGCGACGAATACCGATTTCAATGCCACATTGGTCACAAAAACCAAAGTCATCTTCTTCAATACGCTTAAGCGTCTTCTCAATCTTCTTGATCAATTTACGTTCGCGGTCGCGAGTTCGTAATTCAAGACTGAACTCTTCTTCTTGCGCAGCGCGGTCTACCGGGTCTGGAAAGTTTGCTGCTTCGTCTTTCATGTGCGTAACGGTGCGGTCAACTTCTTCACGAAGTTGGTTGCGCCATGCTTTAAGCAGTAAACGGAAGTGCTCCATTTGCGGCTCGCCCATGTACTCTTCGTCAGCGGTAGCCTGGTACGGCTGCAATCCTGCTAGTGCTAATAGCCCTAGGGATTTTGTCTCTTTTCCTGTTGGCATCTGCCACATCTCCTACACTACGACATCCATCTTGTCCTGAATGAATCGATTAACTAAATCAAAGCCGTTCATTACAAGCAATTGCTCGTGTCTATGTAATTATTATGCTGATGATATTGATTATAAGTCAGCACTGTTACTAGTTTACGTATTTCACGTTCTTCCAGTAAAACAAGGCGCAAATATGAAGGCGAAATGAAAAAAATCAACCTATTTTTCACACGTTTACTGGTAGTGTTTGATTTATAACTATTTTTTGTTCATCAATTGAACAGCTTGCTGCGAGGAACTTAACTCCTGATGCGACCGCGGTATTTACGGCGTCGGCGTAAACAGGATCAATATCTCGCGCTACTTGTACAGAATGCACTCCCGTATGCTGAACACAAAATAATAAGCAGGTACTTATACCTTGTTGAGAGAGTTCTGCAAGTTCTAAACAATGTTTTGCACCTCTGGCGGTTACCGCATCAGGAAAATATCCTTGGTTTCCCCGCGCCAGAGTGACAGATTTCACTTCAACATACTCAAGAGCGTCATCTTGACCGCAGGCAAAGTCGAAACGACTATTACCGCCAGGCGGTGTTACTTCAGCTTTCCAATGATTAATATCAGAAAATGCAGACAAGACCTTGTTATTTAGTGCCTCTGCCACCAATTTATTAGCATTGTGAGTATTAATGCCAATGAAATCGCCTTCGAAGGTTTGGGCAAGCTCCCAAGTATATTTTAACTTTCGCTTAGGATTGTCTGACTCGCTCAAATAGACGGTGTAGCCGGGTTCGGCGCATCCTGTCATCGCCCCCGTATTAGGGCAATGTGCAGTCACTATTGAGCCGTCTTCAAGTTCTACGTCGGCAAGAAACCGTTTATAGCGTTTAATTAAGGTGCCACGTAGTAGTGATGGCGAAAAAAACATAACAATTGGCCTATAACGACATGAATTTACATGCATTGCGTTGCTAGAACTAAACATCTACCCCAGCAATGAAACGCAAAAATATATAAGGATTAAAACGTAATGGCAGAATTTACCGTAAGCTTATCCTCAGATAAAGCCAATAGTGCGTGGGGAGAAAATACTAAGCTCTCTTTTGCTGAAAATGGTGCAGTGATCCATCTATCTGATGGTGATAGCAGCCAGGCTGGAAAGAATGAACGTACCATTCAGCAAGTGGCGCGTAAGCTTGATGGGTTAAATATTCCCGAAGTGGCCTTAACAGGCGAGTGGACCAAAGAGCAACAATGGGCTTTCGCGTTAAGTTTTACCCGAGCGCGCAATCCTTCAACTATCAAATGGGCAGACAACGACGACAAGCAGTGGCTAGAGCAAAACTACGCTGCTTTACTATTTACTCGTCAGTTAGTGAACGATACGCCTGAAGATTTAAGCCCTGAAACCCTAGCTCAGCGTGCAGCAGTTTGGTTGTCTGAATTAGGTAAAGAGCATGTGTCTTATACCATGACAGTGGGTGAAGAATTAAAAGATGCTGGTTGGACAGGTATTTATAACGTGGGCAGAGGCAGTGAACGCCCGCCTGTGATGTTAGAGCTAGACTACAACCCAACGGGTGATCCTGATGCCCCTGTTGAAGCGGTTCTGGTTGGAAAAGGTATAACCTTCGACAGTGGTGGTTACAGCATTAAATCAAGTGAAGGTATGCTTGATATGAAATGCGATATGGGCGGCGCCGCTACCGTAACCGGTGCACTAGGCTTGGCCATTAGCCAAGGCATTAGTAAGCGTTTAAAGCTCATTTTATGCTGTGCAGAAAACCTAATTAGTGGGCATGCTTATAAATTGGGTGATGTACTTACCTATAAAAATGGTGTGACTGTTGAAGTCGTTAATACCGATGCGGAAGGACGTTTGGTATTGGCTGATGGGTTAATGGCAGCAACCGAAACGGGCGCGCCATTAATTATTGATGCAGCCACATTAACCGGGGCAGCAGTGGTGGCGCTAGGTTCTGATTACCACGCAGTATTTTCAATGGATGACCATGCCCGTTCGCAAATGCTAGCGGCGGCGACTGCTGAAAACGAACGTTTTTGGCCTCTACCGATTGAATCGTTTCATGCCGATCGTTGCCCATCTGCCTTTGCAGATACCGCAAACAGCCGACCAATGAAAGGCGGCGGTGGCGGCGGTGCCTCTAATGCGGCAGGCTTTTTATCACGGTTTGTAAACCCCGAAGGAAAAGGTTGGGTGCACTTAGATTTAGCGGCGGCTTATCATGGCGGCGCAACAGCAGAAATGCCAGTAGGTGCAACAGCCAAAGGAATTCGAAGCATTGCAAGAATGCTTCAAGACTTTAAATAAGTCGTAAACGGATGTCGCCACCCTAAGGTGGCGACATCACTTAATTCAGTTTATCTGTTCAGATAAATATTTGCGGGCAGTTAAATACCGCCTAAGCGCTCAGCAAGCACTTTGTAGCGCTCTACATCTGCGCTATCAAACAAGGCATTACCGTCAGTGTCTTTTTCTTTTGCCACCAATAGGCTTTCTCTTTCTAAGCGTTCTACTCTTACTTCCTGAACACCTAAATAGGCCGCTACTTCTTTTACAGTCATCAAACTCATTCTGCTGGTTCCCAACGTTATTTTTTAAATTTACTCTCGTTGTAAGCGCCGCTACCGCTGCGATACCTCGGTGCGCTCAATTATTGATGTACATAGTAATAATAAAATGACTCAATACAGAATTATGAGAATAGCTCAATTTTAAAGCTTTGCACTAGATGTATTTTTGTCCGTAACGTTTTCAAAGCGTTATAGTTAATATTTAAGCCTAAAATTGACAAATTACGAATGCTTTTTTGTACAATGCAGAAAATGATAGATATAAAAAGTATTCTTGCAGTCGGTGATACCCAGCAAGTTATTGGAGAATAAGAAAAAATGGATACTTGGTCAGCAGCCGTCATGTTATTCTTGATCATGGATCCTCTTGGCAATTTGCCTGTGTTCATGTCGGTTTTAAAGTTAATAGAGCCCCGAAGACGGCAAATGATTCTTATCAGAGAGTTACTGTTTGCTTTAGGAATTTTATTTTTATTCCTATTTAGTGGCCAGTCGGTATTAAATTTCCTCAATGTTGAACAAGAAACGGTTAGCATTGCTGGTGGTATTATCTTATTTTTGATTGCGCTTAAAATGATTTTTCCGTCAGCGGGTAACCCTAGCGGGCTCGCCGTTGGCGAAGAGCCGTTCTTGGTGCCGCTGGCTATTCCAATGATTGCAGGGCCCTCAACATTAGCGGCTCTCATTCTTCTGGCAAACCAAAACCCAGATCGTATGTCTGACTGGGCACTTGCGCTTGGCGCCGCATGGTTAATAAGTGCAGTAATTTTGATGTTTTCAAATGTGTTTCATAAGCTATTAGGCGAACGTGGTCTTATTGCTATGGAACGATTAATGGGGATGATCCTCGTCATGATAGCCATTCAAATGCTTCTTGATGGTGCTACTCAATACTTTATGCATGCCACCGGAGCTAATTAATGGCAAAGCAAAAACTTAATACATTTGGGCGTGTGCGCATGCTTGAAGGATACAAAGCAGTTGCGTTTAGCGCAGCCTTGCTTGAACGAATGATCCCTAATTACGAGCTGTTCTGTGACGTTACCGAATTTGGTGATAAAGAAGGTATTCGTAATTGTCTCAATCTTGTATGGGAGTCGGTTAAAGCACCTAAAAGTAAGTTCAATCTTGCAGTACAACTTGAAAAAGTGGAAGTGGCGACGCCCGATACTAGCGATTTTGATACCTATGGCGTGTATCCCGCGATTGATGCCGCAATTGGGTTGGCCGCTGTGCTTAATCTTATTGCCGGCGACGACCCACAAGGTGCGGTAGTTGTTAGTAAGCTTTCTCAAGGTAGCGTAGAAGCTTACTTGTTAGAAAGCGGCGAAGCCGATGATGAAACCGTAAAAGAGCACCCACTTATGGTGTTTGAAGTAGAAGTGCAAGAAGCATTGCTTGACTGTGTTGAAGCTGGAAAGTCACCTGCTAGCACGGCTGATGCGCTAAAAGCGATTGCGTTAGAAGAAGGTATTTCGAATATCGGTCTCGATTTGGCTTAATGTTCTCGTAGTAAGGGCTTAACGCGTTTATCGTGAGACAATGCAGTTTTATCACACAGCCTTTATCAAATAATAGCAAAGCGCCGATGTGCGCTTTTCTTTTATAATTTGCCAGTGGTCCGGCAGGGAAATAGGCGCGAGGTTCGCTTCGTGCTCTACGTATAACACACCGTCGTTTGACAATAAGTTATTAGTGGCAATAGCCGATAACGTTGGTGCTACCAACCCTTTGTGAAAAGGCGGATCGACAAACATTATATCGAAGCTTTTACCTGAAAAGGTAGGGAGTATTGCTAAGGCATCGCCCTGATGGACGCTAGCAGTTTGTGCATTATTAGCCGTCAATAACGCCAAATTCTTTTTTAACTGTGCACTTGCCGATTTATCTAATTCAATAAAATCACAAGAAAGGGCATAGCGTGACAGCGCTTCTAATCCCAAGCCCCCCGAGCCTGCAAATACATCTAAGCACTTTGCTTCATTCAAATAAGGCATAAGCCAATTGAATAAGGTTTCTTTATTTCGGTCGGTGGTGGGGCGTAAACCTTCTGCGTCGAGAACCGGTAGCTTTCTTCCCCGCCATTGACCGCTGATAATGCGAATATGTCCGCCTTTCGCTTTTGCGTGGGTAGAATAGGATTTTTTTGCAGTTGAAGATGCCCTGAGTGGGCGAGAAACTCGCTTCATAGTCGCTGACAATGGTATCATGGGGTTATTCAATATTCGGCAAGTGTAGCCGAAATTGCCCAGTATTTATAAGGATTTGTCTTAACAATGTCGAAACTTTTTGGCTGGTTCGGTAAGAACAAAAAAGCAAATAAGCAAAAAGCACAGGAAAACCAAGATCAAAAGTCAGTTGATCAAAACGCAGTTTTACCTGATGAATCACAAACTTCAGACGCCGAGCAGCCACCTAGCACTGCCGCGCCAGTGGTCAAAGACACTGCCGCGCCAGTGGTCAAAGACACTGCCGGTAGTGACCTATCGGAAGATGCCAATAGCGCTTCAATAGACCCTGCCCAGAGCGATTTAGCTGAAAGCGCAGCACCAGTAGCAAATGAGCCGGTGTCAGTACCTGTCGAGAAAGAAGACGCTGCGCCAGTGGGCGTGGTTCCTGACAAGTTAGATGCAGTTGAAATAGCCGATGAAGCTAGTTCGCCAGCGTCAGTAAATGATGGTGAAAATGCCGAGAAATCGCTTGAAACGCCATTTCAAGAACTTGAATCAAAGCAAGAAAGTGAAGCGCCTGCTGTTGAATTTCCAATTCAAACAGCTAGCGTTTTAGAAGCAGAAGCAGAAGCAGAAGCAGAAGCAGAAGCAGCCGACATTGCTAACGAGCCCGTTGTGGAAACTGCACCTGTAGTTGAGGCAGCACCAGCTCCAAAAGAGAAAAAATCACTATTCTCGCGCCTTAAAGAAAGCTTGTCTCGCACTAAAGCAAACTTAGGTAGCGGCCTAGTTAGCCTTTTCAAAGGCAAGGCAATTGATGATGAATTATACGAAGATTTAGAAACCCAATTATTGGTTGCTGATGTGGGAATGGATACCACGCAAAAAATCATTACCCACTTAACGGATAGTGCAAGCCGTAAAGATCTTAAAGACGCAGAAGCCTTGCTTGATATCCTGAAACAGCAAATGGCGGGCATGCTCTCGAAGGTTAACGAACCGCTGAGCGATGCCATTAACGCCCACAATAGCGATGAAGGCCCCTTCGTTATTCTCATGGTTGGTGTAAATGGGGTAGGTAAAACTACCACCATCGGTAAATTAGCTAAGCAGTTCCAGCAGCAGGGCAAAAAAGTAATGCTGGCAGCGGGTGATACCTTTAGGGCTGCTGCTGTAGAGCAATTGCAGGTATGGGGTGAGCGAAACAGTATTCCAGTTATTGCACAGCATACGGGCGCAGATAGTGCGTCAGTACTTTACGATGCGCTAGAAGCTGCAAAATCCCGCAAAACAGATATTCTTATCGCCGATACCGCAGGTCGCTTGCAGAACAAAGACAACTTGATGGAAGAGCTTAAGAAAGTGGTTCGCGTAATGAAAAAGCTGAACCCTAATGCCCCTCACGAAGTCATGCTTACCCTTGATGCGGGTACAGGGCAAAATGCTATTAGCCAAGCGAAGTTATTCAATCAAGCGGTTGGCTTAACTGGTATTACCCTTACCAAACTAGACGGTACCGCAAAAGGTGGTGTTATCTTCTCAATTGCGGATAAATTTGGTATACCTATCAGATATATAGGGGTTGGTGAAGGTATTGATGACTTACGCCAGTTCGACGGTCAAGAATTTATTGATGCGCTATTTAGCGAAATTGATAGCGGCGAGTAGACAGCATTAATAGCTAATTACGGGAATAGGGTAGTAGGGAACATGCATGATAAAGTTTGAGCAAGTAAGCAAAACCTACCCCGGTGGACAACGGGCGTTGAGTAAAGTCGATTTTCACATCGCCCCTGGAGAAATGGCTTTTCTTACCGGCCACTCTGGCGCAGGGAAAAGCACGCTGCTTAAACTTATCAGTATTATGGAACGCCCTACAGTAGGTCGTGTACTGATAAACGGTCATGACCTCAATGCTATTAGCCGAAGAGATATTGCCTACATTCGTCGCGATATAGGCATGATTTTCCAGAGCCATCAATTGTTGATGGACAAGTCGGTTTTCGACAATGTGGCGCTTCCACTTGTGATAGAAGGGTACACCCACAAAGAAATTGGCAAGCGTGTCGATGCCGCACTAGAAATGGTAGGGTTACGAGATAAAAGCCGCAACTTACCCATTATGTTATCAGGCGGCGAACAACAACGGGTTGGTATAGCACGCGCTGTTGTTAACAAGCCTCCCTTACTTCTTGCCGACGAGCCTACCGGAAACCTTGACCCGAAACTTTCTATGGAAATTATTCGCTTGTTTGAAGATTTCAACCAAGCCGGTGTATCTGTGTTCATCGCTACCCATGATTTAGGGCTAATTGCCCGAATGAAATATCGCACACTCACTTTAAAAGACGGCCAAATGATTACCGACGGGCTAACTGATGACTTAAATGGGAACTGGCAATGAGTATTCTATTTAAAGGTAGAAGCCAAGGCGCGTCGTCTAGGAAAATAGGGTTTGTACAATCTATTGTGATGTTCTTCGTAAGCCATATAAGGCAAGCCCTTTCAAGCTTAGGCGAATTATGGCGTCAGCCCGCGGCTTCACTGATGACTATTGGTGTGTTGGGCTTAAGTATTACCCTTCCTAGCACGCTTTACATTATGGTTAAAAATACCGAGAAAATTACCGCCGGGTGGGAACAAGCCTCAGAGATTTCTTTATTTTTGAAACCCGATATATCAGCCGCCAGTTCACAGCAATTGGTTGCTAGGTTAAATACTTGGGAAGAAATTGATTCTGTGGTGTTTATACCTGCAGATGATGCGTTAAAAGAGTTTCAGCATTTATCAGGGTTAGGAGATGCTATTGCGTATTTGCAAAGTAACCCGCTACCCGATGTTGTGTTAGTGACCCCCATTGATAAGCATGCCACACCGAATGCCGCTAAAACACTGCTCGATAAGCTAAAGCAGCAGCGTGAGGTTGATATAGGTAAGTTAGATATAGAATGGTTGGAGCGCTTGTATGCGGTTATTGATATTGCCAGCGACCTTGTCACCTTTATTGGCATTTTATTGTTCTTCGCTGTGGTGCTGATTATAGGTAACACTATTCGACTGAACATTCTTAATAAGCATGATGAAATAGTAGTGATGAAGCTAGTAGGGGCAACCGATGCCTTTATTCATCGTCCATTTCTATATACCGGTTTTTGGTACGGCTTACTAGGTGGGCTTATGGCTTGGTTTGCCGTTATAATAATTCTATGGTGGATGGATAGCAGTATTCAAACCTTTGCTGCTATGTATCAAAAAGACTTTAATATTACGGGCCTAACGGGAACGGCGTTATTAACGATGTTGGGGCTATCTATTACATTAGGGTTGCTTGGGTCGCTTATTTCAGTACAGCGTCATGTACGACAAATAGAACCCAAATAAGCGTTATCTTACTGTTTAGCTTTGATAGGCTTAGCTTTGAACAGGGGCGCGAGGGAAGTGCGTAGAAATAGCGCTTCTCACACCGTTACCCCACACAATGGCTTGATTGTAAAGGATATGAAGTTGCTTTTGATCGATATCCAGTACTTTTGCTTGTTTAATCACATTCATCCACAGCGCTCCTTCAAAAGCGCGTACTAGGCCCATGTAGCTGTTGAATTCTGCTGTCTTTCCTAAGATGGCGTCATTTATTTCTTCTGATAGCGGGAGTTGTTTAAGCACATCATCTATAGACTGATCTAATAACGCATCCAACAATGAAAATAACCCCACTAAAAAGCCGATAGGCGGGTTCGCTTTTAAGCCACGCTTTGCCGACAATAAATCGAAAAACTTGGCCCTAACCAAAGACATATGAATAATCTCTAACGGCTTATCATCACCTAAGTTGGTGAGGCTGAGTAGCGCGATAAACTTCTTCACCTCCACTTCACCCATATAATTAAGGGCGTGTTTAAGTGAGGTTATTTTATGGCGCTTATTAATCAGTGGGTTATTGATAAACTTAAGCAATAGGTAGCTTAGTGCAGCATCACGCTCAACAATTTGGCTCACTTTATCAATATCAAAATTATCGTTTGAGCACTCGCCGATAAGGTCGACGATGTTCATTTTAGAAGCCGGCAATTGGCGAAGTATGCGTGCTTCTGGCTGGGCAAAGAAATAGCCTTGGAAGAAATCAAACCCAAGATCCATGCTGGTCGCAAATTGGTCTTGCGTATCAACTTGTTCAGCTATGAGTTCAACGTTGGCATCTAGGAATCTTGGAATATTTTTCTCTATGTTTTCGAAACGAATTTGCGAGAGATCTACTTTTACGATATCAACAAGGGGTAGAATTTCATGCTTAGCACTAAGCATCATAGGGTCGTCAATAGCAATACGAAAGCCAAGGCGCTTTATGTGCTGACAAGCTTCTAACAAGCCCGTTTGAGCAAAAGGGTTGTCAGCCAATTCAACCACAACCGATTCTGGGTTCAGTGTGGTAGGGAAGCGAGAAATAATGGTTTCAGAGGAAAAGTTAATAAAAGAGGTCTTTTCACCGCTAATGTCATCTAGCCCTAATGGATGAAAGTGTTCAGAAATATATTGCGCTTTTTCAGGAGAGTGCTCGGGGTACGCGCCAGCCTTGCCATCTCGAAACAAAAGTTCGTAAGCAAATACATCCTTTGTTTTATCCAAAATCGGTTGGCGAGCGATAAATGCGAACATACAAGTTCCCTACTGGCACGTTGAACAATTATCAACGAATATTACTGTAATTTGCACCACCATAACATGCATTTACGAAAATCGCGTTAATTTGCGCATTACATTATGCAAGTCATATTAGTGAACGTACATTCCTGAATTACTTTTTCTCTACCTGCGCTGAAACATGTACGTGGTGTGCCCATTTCATCGCTTCATTATAATAACCGTGAAGCAAAGTTTGCTGAATGTTGTACTTGCCGGAAAACTTTTTAATACCTGCCCAGTTCGCTCTTTCAAAATACTTAGCTAAAGTAAGACAGTCTTTCAATACGCCAGGCTCACCACAAAGCGCGTCTTTTACATTATCGCTAATAGGTACCTTACTAACCAATTCGTCGATGTGTTGTTCCATCATGGCATCAAGCATAGATAAAAGACCGGTTAAAAAGCCGGTAAGTTGATTTTCGCTTTCTTTAAAAGAGATAAACACAAGCTCACAAAATTTTGCCCGTACAAGGGCCATCTGCATCAATTCTTGAGGCTGACCGTCATTTAAATTAGCCAATGCAAGTAACGCGATAAACTTCTTAACTTCAACTTCGCCCATAAAGTTAAGCGCATGCTTGAGGGATGTAATTTTATTTCGCTTATTAATAAGGGGATTATTGATGAAGCGTAATAGCAAATAGGTGAGGGATGGATCGCGCTCAATAATTCGATTTACTTCATCAAAATTTAGCTTGGGTTGGCTACTTAACGTGAGTAGTTCCATCATGGTAAGCGCGCTAGGGCCTAATTTGCGATGACGTACAATTTCTGGTTTAGCTAGGAAGTAACCTTGAAAATAGTCGAAACCCATTTCCTTAAACTTGTGAAATTCTTCGTAGGTTTCGATTTTTTCGGCCACAAGTTCGATATTGTGCGATTTGAAGCGTTTAACTAATGAGGGAATAGTTTCGTGAGCAATTTCAGTAATGTCTATTTTAACAATACTGGTAAAAGGAACGAAAGCGTCCCACTTATCTTCCATATCATAGTCATCAAGTGCAATGGGGTAACCTAACCCTCGTATGTGCTTGCATGCGGCAATAAGCGCGTCATCTACCTCAACGGTTTCAACAATCTCAATAACCACTTTACTTGCGTCTAATGAGGTAGGAAATCGGTACATCAAGGTATCGCGGTGAAAATTAATAAATGCTTTTTTATCACCTGTTATTTCTTCAATACCTAAGCTTAAATGCGTAGACGTTAAAATTTTTGAGGTCGCCTCATCGGGCGGAATATCTGGAAAGCAATTGTCTTCCCCTATTCGGAAAAGTAATTCGTAAGCGTAAACGTTCCTATTTACGTCGAATATGGGTTGTCTTGCTACGTATGCGAACATCGAGTGCCTCTTTGCTCTCGCCGCGTAAAAACGCGATTGAAGTCGGTAAAAAAATGAAAGTTTTTATTATTATTTTGTTATTTATTTTATTTTGTTATTTATTATAGCGCCGAGCGCTTTTAAGGCATAAATTTTATATCTCATTGTAAGTAAAAAAGCGATGCTAGCAATCGAAAAATTGTAATAGTCTGCGTATTCGAGAGCGGGTAAAGTAGTTTTGTTGATATATAACAAAAATACGACCGAATTTAAGTTTGATATAACTTTTTGAAAGATGAATGGCATGTTTTATATACATTTTGAATGTATAATGGGCATATACCGTGAATATCTGCTTCGATAAGCTGTTTCCTCTGGGTTCGCACTTATGTTTCTTTGAAGCTTCCGGTGATATTTATTGAGCGTTGTAGCGTAATGATAAATTCGTTTTGCAATGTTTGAGAAATTTGGAAAGAGATAGACACTAATTGAACTGTTTTTTGCAATTGTGGTCTTGATCTTTAGAAGATGGGTACTACATACCAATAACTGGTTTGGTTTCTCATCGCAATTAAGTCTCGCGCGGCTGATGTTACTTTGCTAATATCAAGTTGCAAAGAATGAGGTGAATAATGAGCAATAAATTGCAATCCCTAGCACTATCAGTTCCTCACAGCGGTAGCATTGAAGGCTACGTACAAGCTGTAAGTCGTATTGATATGCTAACTGCAGAAGAAGAGCGCGCATTAGCGGTGCGTCTTCGTGAAGATGAAGATTTAGAAGCAGCACGCAAGCTGGTTATGTCTCATCTACGCTTTGTTGTGCATATTGCAAAATCTTATTCAGGATATGGTTTGCCACAAGCTGACCTTATCCAAGAAGGTAATATTGGTCTAATGAAGGCAGTTAAGCGTTTCGACCCAACAGTGGGCGTTCGTTTGGTTTCTTTTGCCGTACATTGGATCAAAGCTGAAATTCATGAGTTCGTACTCAAGAACTGGCGTATTGTTAAAGTTGCTACCACAAAAGCGCAACGTAAATTGTTCTTCAACTTACGCAAAGCGAAAAAACGTCTTGGTTGGTTTACCCACGAAGAAGTGCAAACGGTAGCCAGCGAGCTGGGTGTGAGTACGAAAGAAGTGCTTCAAATGGAAGCGCGAATGAGCAGCCAAGATCAAGCATTCGATCTTTCTGCTGACGAGGACGAAACGGGCAACTTTGCACCGGTTCAATTTCTTGAAGATAAATCAACTGATGTTGAGATGGACGTTATTAATAACGATTGGGATACTAATGCGAGCAAGCGTTTGTACTCAGCCATTAAGACGCTAGATGACAGAAGCCAAGATATTATCGAGACTCGTTGGTTGGCTGACAGCAAAATTACACTTCAAGATCTTGCTGATAAGTACGAAGTATCTGCTGAACGTGTTCGTCAAATTGAAAAGAACGCGATGAAAAAGCTTCAAGCTGCCATGGTTGCGTAAGCAAGCGCCGCCCAAGCGTCTAAGCTAAACAAATATAATTGAAAAAAGCGCCTACTGGCGCTTTTTTTGTATGTGTCATTTACGAAAGTAAAAAACAGCGAATAATATACCTTTGCTCGTTAGGCCTCGGTTTGCTCTGGAAGCACCCAAAACACCCCTTCAAACTCTGCCACGGCATTATCGCCATCCAAGATATCTACGTTCAAAGCAAATCGTGCTTTCTCACCTTTTTCTAAAGGCTTAAATTTGCCCGATAAGGTTTCTATATTACAGATTGCACGAGGCTTCATAGTAATGGGCTTATGATAGTGAATATCGCCGTCGCCCAATACAATATCGCCTGTTAGCCCGCGCTCTTTTAGTTGTAAGTAAATCATTCCCCAACCAGTTAATGTGGCTAACGAAAAAATACTGCCGGCAAACATAGTGCCATGAACATTAATATTTTTATTAAGTGACGCGCGGGTTTCTAATGTTCTGCCTGTGTATTGATATAGTTTAATGCCCATATGTTCTGTAATGGGAATGGTATCAGTCCAGGTTTGCTGTAATGATTTACACCACTTGGGATGCAGCACTAAGGTGTTATTTTCAGTTAGCTTTTTCACCATCTGCTGGCGTCTTAGCATGCCTAATTCGTTAGGCGCTTCACGTTCAACCACAAACCCACATGCGCTAAAAAAGTCGATGGAAACTTCTCGGCTGTTGGTCACCGCGCGTATAGCACCCAATTCTTTCGCCACGTTCTCTAAAGCGTCCATTATCATCTGCCCAAGCCCTTTACGCAGATGATCAGGGTGTACGGCAATATGTCGAATTTGTGCTTCTTCAGCGGTATTTAAATGTACTCGTCCACAGGCAACAATGTCGCCTTTACCGTTCACTATGGTGCGGTGCTCTGCCACTTGTTCATATTCATCTTTCTCTGAACCAGGAGGAAAGTTCCATGGCTGGCGAAGGTGAGCCCAGCGAAAATGAAAATAGGCTTCGAATTCAGTATCGCTTTTAGGGGTTACAACCTTATACACAATAGAGAGGCCTCGTATGAAAGAATGAAAATCTATTTAACCTTACGCTTTTCAACTGCACAAGATTAATTCTAGTATGTTCATTATACCTGAAACTGGAATGTGGCGGGTCCGTCATTTACTAAAGCGACTTTCATTTCAGCACCGAATTGCCCAGTTTCCACCACAATGCCCTTTTGTCTAAGGGATTCTATAAATTGCAGATAAATAGCATTGCCATGTTCAGGTGTTGCTCCTCTAGAAAAGCCAGGACGATTACCCTTTTGCGTGTCGGCCACAAGAGTGAATTGGGACACCACTAATACTTTCCCCCCGATTTGCTCAACATTTAGGTTCATTTTTCCATCGCTGTCGGAAAAAATACGGTAGCGGCATAATTTGTTAGCAAGCTTTTCGATTTGTTCTGGGCCATCGTCTTTTTCAACGCCAAGCAGCACTAGCATACCTTGTTCAATTTCACCGATGATTTCATTGTTCACTGACACGCTAGCTTCAGACACTCGTTGAACCAACCCAATCATTACTTTTGCTCCTTTAAAAATCTTGCCATATCTCTGGTTGCGCGGCACAACGCATAAGCAATGCCCGGTTCAGACGTGCTATGGCCAGCATCAGGAATGATTTGAAGTTGGCTTCCCGGCCACGACTTATGTAATGATTCTGCCGCTTCAGTTTTACATATCATGTCATATCGACCATGAATGATAGTGCCAGGAATATCACTTATTTTATTTATATTATCAAGTATATAGCCTTCATCAATAAAGCATTTGTTGGTTAAGAAATGGCATTCAAGAGTGGCTAAGCTGGTGACAAGCGATAGGGGATATTGACTGGTGGAATCGCCAGTGCCAGGTGGTAAAGATACGCGAGAAAGTCGCTCTTCCCATTGATACCAGCGCTTCAACGCCGCATGGCGTTGTACCTCGTTATCGGCTTTCAATGTATTGAGATAATGCGTACAAATAGCAGCGGTACTTAGCGAACCGTCTATCCCTTTAACGAACTGGCGATAATATTCTGGAAAAAGCTGAGCGGCACCCCCTTGTGGCGACAAAAACCAGTCTCGGTCTTGTTGGCGTGCTAAAAATACGCCGCGAAGAATAAGGCCGCTGACATGATCAGCATACCTAAAAGCATAAAGAAGCGCTAAGGTTGAACCCCATGAGCCCCCAAACACTAACCAACTCGATACGTTGAGCTGGCGCCTTAATATTTCAATATCTTCTACATTTAGCCATGTATCGTTGTCTTTGATGCTGGCTAATGGTGTTGAACGACCACATCCCCTTTGCTCGAAACCGATAATACGGTATCGGTTACTGTCGAAGAAACATTTATAATTTGGCGGTAAACCAGCACCTGGACCACCATGAATAAAGAGTACTGGAATACCTTCAGGGTTGCCGCTCTGCTCGTAATATAGAGAGTGCCCACATCCCACCTCGATAAATCCATTTTGATAGCAGGTAACATCTGGGTAAAGTCGTTTCATTTTATTTCCGCGCGTTGTGCGGGTGCCTGTTTTAGTTTAGTTTATTCTTATGAAATACTACATAATCATATTCTGATAACAATTGCGAGGAAGTTTATATGTCAGGGCAAGGATCTGGCGGCAATGTGATTGCTGCAATCTGTAACTTTTTTATTCCAGGGTTAGGGCATTTAGTACAAGGGCGAATACTTGGCGCACTGTTTTATTTTATTGTGGTTGGAGTGAGCTATGCGCTTGCCGCAACCGTAGTATTAGCAATTGTATTTTGGCCACTTGGCGTTATTTTGCACATTATTTGTATTATTAGCGCGGCCCGCTATCGAGGGAGAGAGATGTTATGAGGCTAATAGCAACCGCTATTATTGCTATGTTGGTATTAACTGGCTGTCAGTCTGCGTATTACGCAGCGTGGGAGAAAGTAGGCGTTGAAAAGCGCGATATTCTTGTAGACCGTGTTGAAAACGCAAAAGAGTCGCAAGAAGACGCACAGGAAGAGTTTAGCTCTGCGCTGGAAGCTTTTAGTGCCGTGGTTGCTTTTGAAGGTGGCGAGTTAGAAGATGTTTATAACAAGCTTAACAGCGAGTATGAAAACAGCCTTTCTGCTGCCAATGATGTCACTGATCGTATCGATAAAGTAGAAAGCGTGGCTGAAGCGTTATTTGATGAATGGGAAGACGAGTTAGAAAAGTATCAAAATGCATCATTAAAACGAGAAAGTACTGCGAAATTGCGTGATACAGAGCGCAGATACAGCGCATTGATTAAAACCATGCGTAAAGCAGAAAGCAGAATGGCACCTGTATTAAGTGCATTTCAAGACAATGTTTTATATTTAAAGCATAACTTGAACGCTAGCGCGATTGGCGCGTTGCAAGGTGAGCTTTCAACTATTCAAAATGATGTTGATCAACTCATTGAGCAAATGAATTCAGCTATAGCTGAATCTGATGCCTTCATTGCTGCCATGTCTAATTAATGAGTGCCCAACTAATAAGTGTGTCGCTTATCAGTCGTTAGCTTGTTTCTACTATTAACAAGCTAATACGATACTAAAAAGGCGTTGTAGTTTCGTTTCCTACAACGCCTTTTTTTATTCCTCTGGAATTTGCCTTGGCTCGGCTTCCGCTTTTCTATTTTCAAACGCTTGGCCCAGGCTACACGTAAACTCAGCGCCTAATAGCACTAAAATCCATGAGATATAGACCCACAAAAATAAGATAGGTACTACGGCTAGCGCACCGTATATCAACTCATAGGAGGGGAAATTAGTAATATAAAGGGCAAAGCCAGACTTCGTTAATTCGAACGCAACCGTCGCCAATATGGCACCTGAAATAGCGTGACGGGCAAAAACACGTCGGTTCGGAACTATCATGTACAAAATAAAGAAAGCCAGCATGGCAGCAAAGCTAGGTACAAGAGTAAGTAAAAACGTGCCTAACCCAGGGGTATATTCTTCGGCGAAAGCAGCTAGACCTGCTAAATAAGAACTAATTATCACGCTAGAGCCGATAAGCAAGGGCCCTAAGGTAATCACCATCCAGTAAATGGCAAAGGTATACACGATAGGACGATCGCTTTGTGTACGCCAAATACGGTTAAGGGTTTTATCAACGTTGGATATCAGCATTAGCGCCACAACAAGTAGCGATAGAATACCAATAGCGCCCATTTCTGAAGCGTTGCCAACAAAGTCAGACATATACTCATGAACTGTATCGCTAGCGGTAGGTACAAAATTATTAAAGATAAAGTATTCTAATTTGCCTCGCACCGAAGCAAATGCAGGAAACGCTGACATGATGGTGAATGTCACCATGATAAAAGGAACAAGAGAAAGTAGCGTAACGTAGGCTAGGTGGCCTGCGGAAATGGTAATATTGTCTTCACGGCAGCGCTTGATGAAGATAGTGAAAAGATCGACAACTTGTGGTGCGAGCTTATGATAGATGGCTTTTACCCGATCCCAATTCACACTTTACTCCTAGTAATTACTCGCCTTGGCTATTCGCCACCTACCTTGGCTTTTAAACAACCTAGAAAAGTGACAGTAAGGCAAACGAGTCGTTCAAATACCTAATAATAAGCAAATGGTATACTGGTCTGCCCTATAGGAGCAAAGGTTTAATCGAAATTAACCTGCTCGAACACCTAGCATGTGGCAAATAGCGTAGCTCAATTCACTACGGTTAAGGGTGTAAAAGTGAAAATGCTTCACACCTTCTTTGGCGAGTACCTTAACTTGATCCATGGCGATATTAGCACCAATGAGGTTCCGCGTAGCTTGGTCGTCATCGTCGAGGCCATCAAACATTTTGTGTAAGAACCCAGGTACGTGCACGTTAGTGAAACCGGCAAACTTTACCAAGGTTTGATAGTTAGTGACTGGTAGTATGCCAGGTACTAGGTCTAGGTCGATCCCCGCTGCTGCCGCACGGTCACGAAAACGCAAAAATACACTGGTGTCGAAGAAGAACTGTGAAATCGCTTCGCTCGCACCGGCTTCTGCTTTGCGCTTAAGGTTCAGTAAGTCGAATTGGGCATTAGGCGCTTCTGGATGTTTTTCAGGATAAGCGGCCACTGATATATCGAAATCGGCTACATCCTTTAGTAATGCTACTAAATCTGAAGCATACATCTCGGTATCTTTCACGCCAGGCGGTAAATCACCACGCAAGGCAACAATGCGACGAATACCAGAATCCCAGTAGTCTTGAGCAATTTGTTTAAGCTCATCACGGCTTGCATCAACACAAGTAAGGTGAGGTACAGCTGCAACCCCTGTTTGCTGTTGAATACGCTTTACTACATCATGAGTACGGTCGCGCTCACCACTGTTAGCACCATAAGTAACCGACATGTAACTTGGCTTTAAGGGCGCCAAACGTTCAACGGACTTCCACAAGGTTTGTTCCATTTTCTCTGATTTAGGCGGAAAAAACTCAAATGACACATCAATGTCACGCAGTTCCGAGAGGGACTGATTCAGTGCATCGACACCTTGTGCGTAAGAAACCATGATAAAATTGCTCTTTTATAGACGTTTAGACGTCCAAAATAAAGAATTTACGTCTAGACGTCAAGAGGTTTACACTGCTCAATTGACCTTTTCGTCAACTTGTTTAGAATTTCTCTTCATAACATAAATAAGATCAGACAGAGTTAGCATTATGGCAGAGTGGAACGGTAAGTATATTCATCCCTACGCAGAGCACGGTAAAAAGAGTGAACAGGTAAAGAAAGTCACCGTTTCTATTCCTATTAATGTGCTAAAGGCATTAACCGATGAACGTACACGTCGGCAAATAAATAATTTACGTCATGCGACGAATTCAGAGTTGTTATGTGAAGCATTCCTTCATGCCTTCACTGGTCAGCCGTTACCGGATGATGAAGATTTAAGAAAAGATAACCCTAATCGTGTACCAGCAGAAGCAAGGCGCATAATGGAAGATATGGGTATAGACGTTTCTATTGAGAACGAACAAGAAGATTAAAAAAAACGGCAATGAAAGTTGCCGTTTTTTATAATAATTTGAAGATTAAGCTGCGCGCTATATTCTTCGTTTATATTACCTTCACTCTGCGCGGCTAGGTATTTCTGGAAGTCTTGCAACGCCAGATTCAATCGCCGCTTTAGACACGGCAGTAGCAATGCGTTCACAAAGGCGAGGGTCCATTGGCTTAGGGATAATGTATTCTTTGCCAAAGGTGAGGCTTTTACTATTGCTGGCCGTTAATACCGATTCTGGCACAGGCTCTTTAGTAATAGCGCGAAGTGCTTCTACCGCAGCCACTTTCATCTCGTCGTTAATGGCCGTTGCGCGAACATCTAATGCACCACGGAAAATGAACGGAAAGCACAGAACATTGTTTACCTGATTAGGATAATCAGAACGCCCTGTCGCCATAATTAAATCGCTTCGAACCTCGTGGGCCAATTCAGGCTTAATTTCAGGGTCGGGATTAGAGCATGCAAAAACAATTGGGTTGGGGCTCATTAACGCTAGCGTTTCTGGTGGTAATACATCAGGTCCAGATACACCTACAAAAATGTCCGCGCCTTCCATTACATCTTCTAAGGTACGTTTATCAGTGTTATTAGCGAACAAGCGCTTGTGCTCGGTAAGGTCTTCACGGCGAGTGTGAATAACCCCTTTTCTGTCTAGCATGTAAATGCGTTCACGCTGCGCACCACATTTAATCAGTAATTCCATACAGGCAACGGCTGCCGCACCAGCACCCATGCAGACTATTTTAGCGCTCTCAATATTTTTACCCTGAATTTCAATGGCGTTCAACATGCCTGCGGCGGTAACAATAGCAGTACCATGTTGATCGTCATGGAATACGGGAATACTGCAGCGCTTAATCAATTCTTGTTCTATTTCAAAGCATTCAGGGGCTTTAATATCTTCAAGGTTAATACCGCCAAAGGTATCTGCAATATTGGCAACGGTATTAATAAATTCTTCTGTTGTACGATGCTTTACTTCAATATCGATAGCATCAAGCCCTGCAAAGCGTTTAAACAGCAGTGCTTTACCTTCCATAACTGGTTTAGAAGCTAACGGCCCTAAATTACCCAAACCTAAAATAGCAGTTCCATTACTGATGACCGCTACCATGTTGCCTTTTGCAGTATATTTGTAAGCATTATCAGGATCTTCAGCAATTTCTCGTACCGGCTCAGCGACCCCTGGACTGTAAGCCAGAGCAAGATCATCCACACTATCGGCTGGCTTTGAAAGCTCTACGCTGATTTTACCTGGCGTGGGTTTGGCATGATAATCTAGTGCACGTTGTCTGAAATCTGACATTAGTAAACATATCCTTCGATGTAGGGGTTAGGCAATCTTCGTTACCGTAGGGGCAATCTGCGTTCTAGCAGTAGAATGTCTTCGACTCTATCACAGGGTCATTTGAGTACATATCTGATCTGCCCTTTATATCTGTCAATCTAGGACAGACTTGCTCGTATGACCAGTGACATCGTCGAATATTTGCCATTCACAGTATTAATGACACTTAAGGAGTTAATACATTATTTCTATTTTATGGGTACTGGTACAGGGATAAGTTCAGGCATAAATGCAGGAATAACTTCAGGCTTGGTAACAAATAACAATCGGATAATGTTTGAAAAAAGTCATTTAACCGGCAGCTTAAGGCGCTGATTGGCGGAATAGGTATAATGGTAAACATGAAGAAAGAAAGCGTAACTTAACATGTCTGAAAAGAAACTGATTGAAGCGTTAACTGCGGTGTGTGAGTGGGCAAAATCTGAGTCGGTTGGCTTTGAATGGCTTACGCATGAGGGTCACTGGCGCAGACCAGAAATTATTGCGGTGTTTAAAACCGAAAAGCAAAAAAGTGAAGCACTTTCAACTAACTGGAACCAAGCATTCGAACATGAACTTGATAACGTATGCTCCGAATTGAAGGTACGCATTAAAGGAGTTCGCTATGACAGCGAGCAAGCATGCTCTGCACAAAGTAACGGCAACTGGGAACGGCATTTAAAACGCCGAGCTTTTCACTAAAAGAGCATTTTACTAACAAAGCATTGCATTAGCCGAGCATTCCACTTCGCTGCTCTAGCTGCTCTATAAGGGGCGAGCACGGTATTGGTTGAACCCAAATGAAGCGAGAATGAAAAGCGCAGATACGAAAAAATTCAAAACCCACTTACAAACTCCAGACACAAAAAAAGCGCCGATAGGCGCTTTTTTTAAAGAAACATCGTGTTTCTGAGTACTGAGCTTATTTAGCGCCCAAAGCACCGAAACGTTTCTTGAAGCGGTCAACACGACCACCGGTATCAACGTTACGTTGCTTACCAGTGTAGAATGGGTGACATGCAGAACATACGTCTAGGTTAATATCTTTACCTAGAGTAGAACGGATTTTCATTACGTTGCCGCAAGAACATGTTGCTGTCATTTCAGCGTATTCTGGGTGGATACCATCTTTCATTTTGGATTACCTTCAATATGAGGCCGTATCGCTATTTGGCCCGAAGCCAAACACCATACGCAACTTTAAATTCAATGACCAACCGCAGTAATTGCAGTCAGCCGCAAAAGAGCGGCGCATAATAAAGGAAGCAACTAAAGTGATCAAGCACTTTTTGTATGCGAAGTAAACAGGGGCGGCGTTAATCAAGCTCACGGGCTAAAATAAATTCCCTTCCCTTATTTGACATTATGTTTAAATGCCAGATCATTAGCGGTTCTGAATTTACGTTTACTCACTTTACGTTCATCAATTTTGGGGCATCAATTTTAATGGTATTCATTCAGGTGGCTGTACCTGTGCCGCTTCGCCAGCTATTTACCTATTCTCATACCGACACTTTACAACCGGGTGTGCGGGTAAAAGTGCCTTTCGGGCCACGTCAACTGGTAGGCATTGTGGTTGAATCCGGTGTAGACATAGATGATACCAGTAAGATAAAAGCCATTATTGAGGTGGTAGATAGCGCACCTGTTATCGACGAATCGCTAAGAAAAATGGCGCATTGGTTATGGCAGTATTACCACCATGCGCCTGGGGAAGTGATACATGCCATGCTTCCCGTACCACTTCGTAAAGGTGAGCCAGCCACGCCATCCCCCGCGCAATATATTCAAGTCACACCAGAAGGTGCTGATACCGATGTTAAAAGTTTAAGCCGTGCTCCAAAGCAAATGAGCTGCTTAAAAGCGGTTCAAACCACATCAATTATTGCTAGCGAAGCGCGTAAGCATTTTTCACCCGCAGTAGTGAAAGCGTTATTAGAGAAAGCACTTATTGAGCTCGTAGAAATTACCCCTGAACTCACTGCACAAGCGTGGTTGGATACCTTCGAAATTGGCGAAAAGCCCGTACCTGATAAAGAGCAAGGGGTCGCGATAGCGGCATTAAACCAGCAACATGGCACCTTTGCGATTAGCTTGCTTGAAGGGGTGACAGGTAGCGGTAAAACCGAGGTGTATCTGCAATCAATTGAACCTTTGCTTAAAGCCGGTAAACAAGTGCTTATTTTAGTGCCTGAAATTGGTTTAACGCCGCAAACCGTTTCGCGTTTCGAAAAGCGCTTCAATATTCCTGTAGGCGTATTGCACTCTCAATTGACGGACGCCGCGCGATTATCGGTATGGCAGCGGGCAAGGGCAGGCGAACTCGGTATTATCATTGGTACTCGCTCAGCTATTTTTACACCCCTTAAAAACCCCGGCATGATCATCGTAGATGAAGAGCATGATGAATCGTTTAAACAACAAGACGGGCTTAGGTATCACGCGCGCGATTTAGCGGCCATGCGAGCCAAAGAGCACAGCATTCCTTTGTTGCTCGGCAGTGCTACCCCAGCGCTTGAAACGCTTAATAACGCGTTAAACGGGCGCTTTGCGCATTTGCAACTAACACGGCGTGCCGCAGGGGCGCAAAGTACCAAGCAGTATTTGCTAGATGCAAGAGACCAACCTATTCATTACGGCATCTCAGAAGGCTTGCTGACGATTATGCGCCAGCATGTAAATGCAGGGAATCAGATTCTGGTTTTTGTAAATAGACGAGGTTATGCTCCCGCGCTTTTGTGTCATCACTGTGGCACCACGGCAATGTGTAAGCGTTGTGACAGACCCTATACCGTGCATAAAGGGCAAAACAGACTGCAATGCCACCACTGTGGTGCTACTCGTTCAATGCCCAAAGAGTGTGAAGCTTGCCACAGCCATGAAATGGTAACGGCGGGGACGGGCACCGAGCAGGTAGAAGAAGGCTTAATGAAGCTGTTCCCCGATGCCAAGCACGTGCGCATAGACAGTGATACGGTAAGAGGAAAAGACAAGCTACATCAAACCCTCGACGCTATTAACCGCCAAGAACACCAAATACTGGTAGGCACGCAAATTTTATCGAAAGGGCACCATTTTCCTCACGTTACATTGGTGGTGGTGTTAGATTGTGATGGGGCGCTATTTAGTGCTGATTTTCGAGCTCCTGAAAAGCTAGCGCAGCTCGTTACGCAGCTTGCAGGGCGAGCAGGGCGTGCCAGTAAACCCGGAGAAATGTGGCTGCAAACCCACAATCCTCACCATCCTTTATTACAAGATTTAGTGAACAACGGCTATGCCCACTTTGCTCGTCATGCATTGATGGAGCGAAAAGCGTCTGCATTGCCTCCTTATATTAGTCAATTTGTGATTCGGGCAGAGGCAACCGAGAGCTCATCGGCCTATGCATTCCTGCAGCAGACTAGGGGCGTCCTTTCAAACTCACATACTGCAAACGCAAATTCTAAGGGCTTAGTACCGCAAATGAGTGGACCATTTCCCTGTTTAATTGAAAAGCGCCAAGGGCGTTTTCGCTTTATGCTGGTGTGCAGTCATGAAAAGAGAGCGCCGTTACATAACGCATTGCGGCTAGCTCTGCCGTATTTACAAGGTTTACCGCAGGCGGCAAAAGTACGTTGGTCGGTAGATATCGACCCCACCGATTTCAGTTAGCGCACAGGTTTCTATTACGGTAAAATCTTAACACTGATGTATACAAGTGTTTCAGGGTTGTGCACTATGTCTTCGTCTCATGGCATTACCCATCTAAAATAACGATAAGTAGTAGGAAAACTGCCGAATATGGCTCAACGCGATTATGTATCTCGTGGTAAAGCACCACAAAAAAAGAAGCCCGAAAATAAAAAGCGCGGTAAATCACAGGTGAAGAGTGGCCCCACGGCCTCATTCCCTATTGTTCGCCTTGTTATTGTGGTGATATTGCTTATCGGCTTTGCGGTTTTCTTATGGTCTATTAAAGATAACGCCAGTTCTGAGGTAGATACCGAAGTTGTACGCCCTGTAGCGCCTACCCAAGAAGCTTTGCCCGAATTGCCTAAAGAAGAGTGGGAGTATATTCGTACTCTGCCAGGGTATGAAGTGGAAGTAGACGTTGCCGAACAGGAAAAATCAGACAAACGTTACCTTATGCAGTGCGCGTCGTTCAGAACCCGCGCTCAAGCTGAAGAAATGAAAGCGAAAATTGCCTTTCAAGGTTTAGAAGCACTTATTCGTCAGAGTTCTGGCAGCAACGGCGAATGGTTCAGGGTTATTTTAGGGCCATTTGAATCGAAACGAGATGCAGAAAAAGCCAAGCACAGCCTTCGTAAAGTGAATATTGCGACCTGCCAAATTTGGTACTGGAATTTATAAGCGTAAACGCTTTTTGTTCACTATCTATTACTCATTATTCATTAATAAGGGCATTCACCGCATGATGTGGTGGATGCCTTATATTCACCTCATACTACAATCATCTCATAATAACCACCTCATACTCCTTTGTAGCGCTTAACGCTTTAATACGTACCCGTTGACTAAATACGTCTTCACTGCTTTTTCTTTTAACAGCCCCTTTTAGCTGCCCGTTTTAACTGCTCCCCTTGAAAACGAAAACCCTTCCCCCATTTCATAACAAAGTCTTTTTTCAGTTATCGCCCGAGTCTGCGATAGCGCCCACCTTAAACGGGGATTAAACGTGACAACGATTGTATCTGTAAGACGTGGAAATCAAGTTGTGATGGCTGGCGATGGTCAGGTGTCACTCGGCAATACCGTAATGAAAGGTAATGCACGTAAAGTGCGCCGCTTGTACCACGATAAAGTATTAGCTGGCTTTGCAGGCGGCACCGCCGATGCCTTCACCCTTTTTGAACGCTTTGAAGCAAAACTTGAAGCCCACCAAGGTCATTTGACCAAGGCGGCGGTCGAACTTGCCAAAGATTGGCGAACCGATCGCATGCTGCGCAAGCTAGAAGCCTTATTAGCCGTAGCCGATGAAACCGCGTCTTTCATCATTACCGGTAACGGCGACGTAGTTCAGCCAGAAAATGACCTGATTGCTATTGGTTCAGGCGGCAACTATGCCCAAGCTTCTGCTATTGCTTTGCTGGAAAACACCGAACTGACTGCAAAAGAAATTGCGGAGAAAAGTTTGACCATAGCCGGTGATATCTGCGTATTCACTAACCATAGTCAAACGGTAGACGTACTCGATTACTAAGTGGCTGTTTAACTAAAAATAAACAGCGACTTGTGCCTGCTATCGATGCAGTAGCACCAAAACAGAAAAGGGTTTATGCATGTCTGAAATGACACCTAGAGAAATTGTTCATGAGCTAGACCGACACATTATTGGTCAGCAAGATGCTAAACGTGCGGTATCGATTGCACTTCGAAACCGCTGGCGCCGTATGCAACTTGAACCAGAGTTGCGTCAAGAAGTAACGCCTAAAAATATTCTTATGATTGGCCCAACAGGTGTGGGTAAAACTGAAATTGCGCGCCGCTTGGCAAAATTAGCGCATGCGCCGTTCATTAAAGTTGAAGCCACTAAGTTCACCGAAGTGGGCTATGTGGGTAAAGAAGTAGAAACCATCATTCGCGACCTTGCTGACATTGCCGTGAAGATGACCAAAGAAACTGAAATGAAAAAGGTGAAATTCCGCGCTGAAGAAGCAGCGGAAGAGCGCATTCTTGACGTACTTATTCCTCCTCCTGAAGATGCATGGGGTAAGAAAGAAGACGTTGAAGATAGAGGCACACGCCAAGCGTTCCGTAAAAAGCTTCGCCAAGGCGATTTAGACGACAAAGAAATTGAAATTGATGTGGCACTTCCACAAGTAGGCGTAGAAATTATGGCGCCTCCTGGAATGGAAGAAATGACCAATCAGCTTCAAGGTATGTTCCAAAACTTGTCGGGTTCGCAAAAGAAAAAGAAGAAGTTAAAAATTAAAGATGCACTGAAAATGCTGGTGGAAGAAGAAGCCGCACGTTTGGTGAATCAAGAAGACTTAAAAGAAAAAGCGATTGAGTCGGTTGAGCAACACGGCATTGTGTTCGTGGATGAGATTGACAAAATTTGTAAGCGTGAAGGCAATACGTCAGGCGATGTATCGCGTGAAGGTGTTCAGCGTGACTTGCTACCTCTGGTAGAAGGTTCAACGGTGTCGACTAAGCACGGTATGATTAAAACAGACCATATTTTGTTTATCGCTTCTGGGGCGTTCCAAATGAGCAAGCCGTCAGATCTTATTCCTGAGCTTCAAGGTCGTTTGCCCATTCGCGTTGAGTTATCAGCCTTAGAAGTAGGTGACTTCAAACGTATTCTTACCGAGCCAAATGCGTCGCTTACCGAGCAATACAAAGCGCTTATGCTGACCGAAGGCGTAAATATCGATTTCGTGGAATCAGGCATTCAGCGTATTGCTGAAGCTGCATGGCGAGTGAACGAACGCACTGAGAACATTGGTGCGCGCCGTTTGCACACGGTACTTGAACGTCTAATGGAAGATATCTCGTTTGATGCGTCTGAAAAAAGCGGTGAGTCTTTCGTGATTGACGAAGATTACGTAAACAGCCACTTAGAGTCGCTTGTAGAAAACGAAGATCTATCGCGCTTCATTCTATAAAGCCCTAGGGCTAGTAACACAAAAGAGCCCATTTATTTAAATGCGCTCTTTTTTTATGTGGTTAATAATTTCACTAAACGGCCGGTAATATCAACACCAGTCTCGTTTTCAACAAACAAGAAGAAAGGGCAAGGGTTGGCTTCTAAGAAATAGTATTCACCCTTGGTATTTTTACGCCAATCGATAGCGCACCAATGCATGCCTAAGCCAGTACATATCTTTCGTGATAAATCCTGCATTGGTTTAGGAAGGGGCGTCAGTAAAGGCCGTGCGTTTATATCTTCTCTGAAATCGAGGTTGTGAGAGTCTATTTGTACACTGACCACTTCATCGCCAAGTACGTAACTTCGAATATTTGTCCCTTCAATAAATGCCTGAAAAGTGACAGGGCGCTCTTTTAACAAAGCCTGTACTAAGCCGCGAGTATCATAGCCCTGTTGCACGAACTTCGCTGTTTCGCCGCCTTTAACGGGCTTATAGACCACCTCGCCTATGTTCGCACAAAACTGTAAAGCTACATCACTAGCGTTACCTATGTAGGTATATGGCACCTTAGCGCCTAGCTTTTTTGCCATTCGCAATTGAATCGGTTTGCAGTGATGGGCGCGAATGGCGTCAATACCATTAACCCACTTAGTTTCACTGAATAAAAACCAACATAACAAGGTGCTGGCATATTCCTGATCTAACCATTGTGAAGACACACTATCAGAGGGTTTCACCGAAGGGGGAATATATTGATGCCAATAGGCAGATGTGATGTCCGATAGAGGAATTCGAAACAGACCGTTGCGGGTAGGCTGGTTAAAATGTAACAGGCCATCATTAAAATCTGGGTCGTAGCTGAGCTGCCAGTGCTCACCAAAGTAGTTGGTATTGATAATACAGGGGTCGTTTTTATCGGCAATTAAGGTTTCAGCCACATGTAGAATTTGTGGGTCACTCTCGCTCCCTATTAATGCAATCTGCATTGAAATATCCTTTTTAAGTGGTAAAAGGAGGACTGCTTAACCTCCTTAATCTGCTATGACAATAAATCGGGTAATTGTCCGCCGTCCTCACCAATCGCTAGGGTGATGTAGACAGGTTGTTTAACAAAGCGAATAGGGTCTTTGTCTGCGTCTGCAGAGACCCCAGATTTCCCGCCAGTGACTTGCAGTAGTTCTTGGGCTTTAAGGTGAAGGCCAGAGCCGTTCTGTGTATTTTCTTGTGTATTTCCTTGTGTATAGCTGTGCGTGTTATGTTGCATTTTTCGCTCCTTATATAAGCGTTTTGGTGTAGTTAAAAAGATTAGCGGTTAGGCCAACCTTAGGGGGTGGTAAATCGATCGAAAGCAACTTGCGATGAGCGCGGTGCGGCTGCTTATTTTCAGTTTTTTGTAGATGTTGGCGCAGTGGAATTTAACGGTGCGTTCGCTAATAAATAGCTCTGCTGCTATCGCTTTATTCGACAAGCCCTCCATGATCTTTCGCGCAACCTGAAGCTCGCGTTTTGACAGGGTATCGATAGGAAGGGCATTACTGTTTAAGTTATCTACATGCTTAACGATTTGTTGACGCTCAATATCGGTGAGCAAGGGTGTAGATTCTCTAACTTCGGGCGTTATCATTATGAATCTCCTAGTGGGGTAATATTATTTTCTTCTACTACTTCAGAAGCTGGGCAGTGCTGCAGGCTGCCGTCTACTAACTGATAAACGGTATCTGCAAGGGCAATCGTTTGAGGGCGATGGGCAACCATGATTCGGGTAATATTGAGCGCCTTTAAATGGGTATTGATAATGTGCTCGTTGTGAATATCTAAATGGCTACTCGCCTCATCAAGAAACAAGATGTCGGGCTCTCTGTATAGCGCTCGCGCAAGCAGTAGCCGTTGTTTCTGACCACCACTTAAGCTACTTCCCATATCGCCGACCAACGAGTGATATTGCATAGGCATGGCACAAATTTCGTCATGGATACAGGCTAATTGGGCAGCACGTATAACCTTTTCTTGATTCGGTATCTCATCGAAACAACTAATATTTTCAGCCATAGAGCCAGAAAGGCACATGTCTTCTTGCAATACAGAAGCAATGACTGGGGAATGATTTGATGAAATTGTATTGTGACTAACCGTCCCATCAAAAGGTGCATACAGGCCCATCAGGCATTTAAGTAGGGTGCTTTTTCCACTGCCGCTTGCACCAACGATGGCAATTATTTCCCCTGCATTAACCGATAAGTTGAGGTTTTCAAAAATACATTTACATCCCTCACCATAGCGATAACTAAGGTTGTGGGCCTTTAAGTGAATGACTGGGGTACTAGAGGCGATTGCATGGGAAGAGGTCGCACCTGAGACTGAAGGTACGTTTGTATAGGGGCTAGCTTGTTGTGACAGTACTGTGGTGTCAGCAGGCTCTGTTAGCACAATATCGCTCAAACGAGAAAAGTGTACGGCCAGCATTCGCAATTCGATAAATTTGGACACTAGGCCGTCTACTGCGGCAGTGAATTTGGTTTTGTATGCGATGAAGGCAAGCATCATTCCTACCGTCAGCATATTATCCATTACCAAAGATGCCGCAATAAAGATTACAACGATGTTTTCAATACCAAATAAAACCTGGTTTACCGCGTCGCTTCCAATATTGAGTTTTCCGAGACTTATATCTTTGTTCAAAGTGGCGACTAACTTGTTTTGCCACTGACTATGGCGCTGGGATTCTTGATGGTAGATACGAATAGGCAGCATACCCCGAACACTTTCCATAAAGTGGCTTTGCTCGGTGGCGCCTAACGCAATTTTCTCTGTTGTGAGTCGCTTAGTGACAGGTATTAATGCGATGCGGAAAAGTAGATATATTGCCACTACTAGCACCACACACAATGTAAGTTTAACGGAATAAAGGGCCATCACGACGAGCGTGATAATGGCCAATACGCCATCGAGAAATGCAGTCACAAGCCCCGTAGTGAGGAACTCACGAATATGGGCGAGGGAGCCAAAGCGAGACACCACATCACCCACGTGTCTTTTGGCGAAAAAATCCAGCGGTAGAGAGAGTAAATGTTGGAAGACGGAAGCCGACATTTGAAGTTGCAGCCGGCTTGATACAGCAAGGATCAGAAAGCGCCGCAACACTCTGGTGAAGATGCTTATCAGTAGCAAAAAAGTAAACCCAATAGCAAGCGCGGTTAATAATGCTTGGTTCCCTTGCAATAACACATCATCAACCACGGTTTGCACGTAATAAGGAGAGGCTAAAGCGAACAGTTGAAGTAATGCAGACAGCGCCAGCAAGGTCGCTAAATTACGTTTAAACCCTACCGTGCGAGTAAAGAAGTTTCTTAGCTTTAGTAAGGGCTTTGCGGGTGGTGGCGAAAAATTGTCTTTAGGCGTAATTTCTAACGCTATCCCCGTTAGGTGTTTACTCGCCTCATCAAAGGTGAAACTGCGTTTGCCAATACTTGGGTCGTGTATGGTCAATCGCTCTTGCTTTACCTTAGTCAGCACAACAAAATGACGCATATCCCAATGCAGAATTGCTGGCAGGGTTAGTTGAGATAAATCCTGTGGCTCAATTTTTAGTGCGCGACATTGAAATGCCATTTGCTGCGCAATATCCATAATATCTTTAAGTGTGACACCGCGAAGTGAAACGCTAATGTGCTGGCGAAGGTGGGTCATATCCCGTTTGTCGCCATAATACTGCGCCACCATACTCACACAGGCCAAGCCACATTCAGCAGCTTCAGTTTGAAGCACAACCGGCACTTTATTTTTAGGCGACAAAGCGCTGAGTACAGGTGAGGTAAATCCGTGAGCAATAGTCATAATTACAACCTTTTCGTGACGCTTAGTAACGGCTCTAAAATCCATTCCAGTAAGCTACGCTGGCTAAGTGCTACGTCTGCTGAAAACGTCATTCCAGCCTTAAGCATGACTGGGTTTCCATAGGCAATAATGGCGTCGCTATTTACTCGAGCGGTAACCAAATAAGCCGGTTCGCTCACGGTTAAAGGCGCGTTCGCCCACTCACCTGGCAGTAAAATAGTTTCGGAGATGCTAGTTATCTGCCCTTCTTGCAAACCAAATTTCTGATAAGGAAAAGCGTCGTATCGAATAGCGAGCTGTTGCCCGTTAGCGATAAAGCCGGCGGCGCGCACGGGTACTAACAATCGTGCTTCTATCGGAGAATTTTCTGGAAGTAAGCTAAGTAGTGGTCTGTTTTGATCGACCATTAACCCTGCACTAGCTTGCAGGCTCGAAACCACACCATTTTGCGTTGCATAAAGAATTCGCTGGCGATCACGATTTAACGTCAGTAACTGTTGGTTGATATCACTCAGTTGGTTTTCATGTACGGTGCGCTCATTGGCTTGAATCTGGGGTGAACCGGCAATTTCATGTGTCAGTCGGCTTACTTCAGCTTCGCTTTTCAGATTATTTCGCTCAGCTTGTTTCCATTGTTGCTGGCTACTCAAAAGCTCAAGCTTATAACTATCGAAATCTGCGTTACTTACATGGCCAGCATTGCGTAGCACTTCAAGTGACGTAAATTGATTGTGCGCTAACTGCCACTGTTGATAAGAAATAGCTAAAATATGGCGTATTGTTTCAGCATCTTTTTGCGCGTGCTGAAGTTGCTTTACTAACTGTGCATTGTTGCTTTTATGAATACTAATGGTGCGCGCCAACGAGTCGCTTATTCGCTTTCTCTTAGCGAGAAGCTCTTGTTGCAGTTTTAATTCTACGGTTTCGCCTTGTGGCTGCTGAACCCCGTATTCAATCGACAATAATGGCTCGCCTTTTTTAACTTTTTGGCCCTCGTTGACATACACTTGTGATATGCGGCCTTTACGGGCGTCGGCGTACAACCTTAGTACGCCATGGGAGGGCTCTAACCATCCTTCTACAGTGGCTTTTCGGGCATAGCTACCCGTAGTGAGATATATCCCCACACCTACTATCCATAAAAGTAGTATTGCCGTTATCCCCATATGGGATGCTCGAGGCGTCATCAATAGATCGCCTTGAAATGGCGAGGTAGGCTGCATTGCCTGATGACGGAATAGTCCTTTTCTCATAACAGTTCATCCCATGAAATTAAAAAAATGGTATTCAGTTGCCATTTCCCTATGGACATAGCGCTTAATCAGCAATCGATGCTTTTTAAACAGCGAAAACCTGAATACCGACAAGTGGTCTTGGGTAAAGCCTTGACGATGTAAACGTTAGATGAAGGCGCTTCGGTATACCGAATAAAGCGAAGTCAGGGCGTTTGCTGCCCTTTATTCATAGGGTGTTGGCGCAAAATTTAATGAAGTTTTGATGAAATGGCTCAAATTTAAATGTGGTTAAAAATTGATGGAAATGCAAAAGGTTAGTGATACTGTACAAAGGTTGTACTATAAAAAAGTAGTGTACTTAATTCACGCAGTGGCTTAACCAAAACGGAATAGGAACTCACATGTTTGTACCAAGTATTTTACTCAAGCAGCTATATACTCATGGAAGCCTAACCAAAACTGACAACGGCGTTTCCTTTGCACTTAAAAACCGTTTAAAAGATGCCACACTAAAAGAGCTGAAATGGATTTCATTTGATGGCGAGAAAGTCCCTAGTCACAAAATTTCTATTCAAAGTAGCAACGATAGCGATATCAGCTTCAAAGCACTTAACGATGCGGGGGGCATGCCATTTTCATTACGACAAGTCATTACCGTACACCTAGAACTGAATGAAGAAGTCAGCCCTGAAAAACGTAAAATTGGTATTTGTTTTTCAGCGTCACCTTTTGGAAAGCTTAAATTTGAAGTAGAAGATAATGTGACTTCTCCTACCAATCGCAAGTTGCATATTCCCCGTGACGATCACGACGATTATGGCGATAAAATCATTAAGCAGCGTCAGTCATACTTTGAAAGTTTTACTGGCGCCAAAATCGATCATGTTGGCAAGTACTCGGTCGATCCAGACAAATTGAAAGGTAATATTGAGCATTTTATTGGTGTAGCTCAGGTGCCCATTGGCATTGCAGGGCCACTAACTATTGATGGCGAACACGCGAAGGGCGATTTTGTTGTGCCAATGGCCACCACAGAAGGCACCTTGGTTGCCTCGTATAATCGGGGCATGAAGCTGCTTAATATGAGTGGTGGGGTAAAGGCTACGGTGGTAGATGATGCCATGCAGCGAGCTCCGGTTTTCATTTTTAGCGATGCCCGCGGGGCAAGAGATTTTGTTACTTGGGTAAACCAAAACATCAGCAAAATTCGCGAAGAGGCTGAAGCAACCTCGAGCATTGCCAAGCTCACTTATATTGACCACTTCTTATCAAACAAATTTGCGTTTTTGCGTTTCAACTATTTAACCGGTGATGCGGCAGGGCAAAACATGGTGGGGCGGGCTACTTTTGCGGCGTGCGGGTGGATTTTAGATAATTATGAAGGTGTTGAAAACTTCTACTTAGAGTCTAACTTTGCTACCGATAAAAAAGCCTCGCAAATAAATATTATGCGTACACGTGGTAAACGGGTAACCGCAGAGGCCACGATAAAGCGTGAGCATTTACTGCAAATTATGCGGGTAGAGCCTAAGCAAATTGATTATCACGGCAGGGTTGCTGGGGTAGGCTCGTTTCTATCTGGGGTGAACAATACGGGGTTGCACTCGCCTAATGGTATTACCGCCATGTTTATTGCTACGGGGCAAGATGTTGCGAACGTAGCGGAATCATCGGCTGCTATTATGTATTCAGAGCTTACTGATGAAGGCGATTTGTATGTGTCTATTACTATTCCTTCGTTAATAGTGGCCACCTATGGTAGTGGCACTGGAATGGGCACTCAGCGTGAGTGCTTAGAACTTATCGATTGCTATGGCAAAAACAAGGTGTATAAATTCGCCGAAATCGTTGCCTCGGTAGCCTTAGCGGGAGAAATCTCTTTAGCCTCAGCCATTAGCTCATCAGATTGGGTGTCGTCTCACGAACAATATGGACGCAACCGCTGACGGGGACAATACGAAGTGTGGGGCACACAAACACAGGCACGCCGTAAATCCATCCCTGGAGGCTCCTCCCCGGCATCCCTGCCGGGGAGGGCCTGCTTATTGTGTGCCCCACACTTCTAATACAGACCTAGCTCCCAATAAACCCATCAATGGGGATCTGTAAGCATAAAAAAGCCGGCGATTTACGCCGGCTTGATAAGTGCTAATAACTCATTAGATTATTAGTGTTTCCAATGGAAGTGATGTACTTTCGCGTCAATGGCTTCCGCGGTGGTTCTTGGCATAAAGGTGGCGTTGTTTTCTTCGAAGAAGAAAGGGGAGCGCTTGGTTTTACTGCCCACTTCGTTCATGGTGGCAGCTTCATATACGCGGCCGTTAAGTACGGTGAATTCCACATATTCACTGCGGCGTAAGTCTGCTAATACGTCGCCGTCAATTACGACTAAATCAGCCAATTTACCTTTTTCAATACTGCCGATGTCATTACCCATACCTAGGTGTTTTGCGCCATCGATAGTACCGCCGCGTAATGCTTCCCAAGCGGTGAAACCGCCTTGTTGCATTATCCACAGTTCCCAGTGGGCGGCTAAGCCTTCACGTTGGCCGTGAGCGCCAATATGTACACTAACCCCATTATCTCGAAGCTCTTTGGCGTAGCTAGCTACGTTTTGGTGGTTGTACTGGTTATCAGGCGCGGTAGGGCGTCTTATAGAGCGGCTATGCAACATGGTGGCTGGTGTATAGCGAAGTAAGCGTGGGTTCTTCCAAACTTCGGTACGGTCGTACCAATACTCTTCACCCATCATGCCGCCGTAAGAAACCACAAATGTAGGTGTGTAACCAAACTCGGTGGCTTTCCATAACTGGGTTACATCACTATAACCGCGCTCTATAGGCAAGCTGTGCTCTAATCCTGTATGGCCATCGACCAACATGGTTAGGTTTTGCTGAAACTTACCACCACCCTCAGGGACGACCATCATGTCTTGATTTTTCGACGCCCATAACACTTGTTGGCGTTGATCGCGACGTGGTTGGTTGTAGCTTTTCACCGAAATTGCGCCGCTTTCTTTTAAGCGTTCTACGTGGAAGTACGCATCTTCGTAGTTGTTGATTATGGCTTTGTAGCCTAGACCTTCTGCGCCGTACAAAATAGTACCGGTAGAGTAAATACGCGGTGCCACTATGTCGCCTTTACGCTGAAGCTCAGAGGCGGCAAAAATCTCTGTGGTATCGTTTGATGGGTCATGAATGGTGGTAACACCAAAGGCCACATTCGAGTATTGGCTCCAGTTTTTATCTGGAATAATCTCATTCCTGCCTTGTGCGCCATGAGCATGAGTATCAACTAACCCGGGAATAATGGTTTTGCCACTGGCATCTATTTGCATAGCGCCTTCAGGAATAGCAATATCTCCGCGCTTGCCCACAGCTTCAATACGATTATCTTTAATGATAATAACGCCGTCTTCAATCACTTCTTGGGTGTTGTCGGCATCACGCATGGTCACGACCTTTCCACCAATTAAGGCTTTGTAACCGCTTGGTTTATCGGCTTCGGTGGTGAACGATAAATTAATACCATCGGCCACAGGGTCAGGCAGGGTTTCTGGCGCGCCATCTACAAACGCAAAAGCTTCTTTAAGCGAGCGACTGTAGAACGTGGGGCCATTAAACCAGCTCACCGTTTCATTATCCGGCGACCATGTTAAGTACTCACCGGCTTTAGATGAAAGCTGAGTAACCGGCAGTGAAGTCATGTTAGGGCCAATAGTTACTTTCTTACCATTGTCCACAAACGGGGTGACGAACGTTTTAAATTGGTAAACGAAAACTACCCATTTTTTATCATGGGAAAGTTTGTACTCACTTACATCATCAGCGCCGTATAAATGCGTTCGCTTATCGTTTCCTTGCAAATTAACACTTGAAAGTTGTGTTTCTCGATACGGCGTGCCGCCTACCGATTCGGTGAAATACACCCGTGAATTGTCGCCTGCAAAGTGTGGGTTAATACCCCCATCAGACACTTTCTTTTCGGTTTTTCTATCAAGGTCTGCTACATAAATACCAGGGTCCACCGAGTATTTAGGGTCAAGTAAATAGCCGCCAGTAAACTTGCGGTACACCACCTTTTCACGATCACTTGAGAACGATGGTTCTATATAATGGCCAGGTTGCTTGGTAATCACTTTACCTTTACCGCCACGGGCAGAAACAATGCGTACTGACCCTAATTCATCATCATTCCACGTGGTGTAAACAATGGCTTTACCGTCGTTAGAAAAACGCGGGTAATATTCGCCATGGTCATTTTGCTTAGTCAGGCGTTTCATCTTGCCCGACTTTACGTCTTTAACGTAAAGCTTTCCTAATGCTTGAAACAAGAGTGTCTTACCGTCAGGCGACATTTGCGACCAGCGAATCATGTTTACATCAAATTCATCCGGTGCCACATCTACATCAAAACGAAGTGCATCCGCATATTGAAGGGTAGCTTCTACGTTAATGTTAATATCTGAGATAGTCTTATCGTCGATATTGATGCTATGGAAAGTACCACCTGTCCAATACACAATGGCTGATGAATCTGGCATCCAGTCGAAGTAGGCGAAGTAACCTTCAGAGCCAAAACCTTCTTGCATGTCACGTTCAAGTTCTGTGGTAAGCGGTGTTTCTTCACCGGTTTTAATATCTTTTAAAAACAGAGCGGTTTTTTCTTTTACCCGGCGAACAAACGCAACGTATTTACCATCCGGAGATGGTGTAGGCACCACTGCACCGCCGGTGCCACTGATGTAACGGCTTTCGTCGCCGTTCTCACGGTCAAAGCGGGTAATGGCGAATATGCCACCTAGTGGGTCGCGGTTATAGTCGAAACGACTCCCAGGCACTGTATTCTCGGTGAAGTAAATATATTTACCGTCGTGAGAAAAAACGGGGTCAGCTATGTTTTGCTGGTCTTTTTTACCATGATTACGGGCTTTAATTTGCAAGCCGTCACCGCCGGTATTGTGATACATCCAAATTTCACCCGCAGGAATGCTGCGGCTAGACATAATGCCTTTGGATACCAGCAAGTATTCACCATCGGGACTCCATTTAGGAGAGTGAATAAGGTTGTTCTTTTCTTTGGTCACTTGGCGCAGGTTTTCACCATTGCTGTCCATTATCCAAAGATTATTAATGCCATCGCGGTCAGAAATAAACGCAATCTTCGAACCATCCGGTGAAATACTTGGGTGTATGTTCCATGCAAAATCTTGCGTAATAGGTGTGGCATCGCCGCCATCAACATTTACTTTGTAAATATCACCTAGCATATCGAACACCATGTACTTGCCATTCGGTGCTATATCCAAGCTAGACCAAGTGGTTTCGGTGGTGTTGATAGTAACTTCATTAAGAGCAAATGGCGGGTTACTAACATCCCATTTTTCTTCATTAATCGTTGCATCTTTTTTAATGTCGTCAGCTGCATGCGTAGAGTAGGTGGTGCTTAAGCCCAAGGCGCTCACAAGTGTGACGGCTAATAAGCTTTTTGTTGTTTTTATCATAATGAGTTTCCAATTGCTTGAAATGCGTTTTCTGTCTATTGATGAGTATGCCCGTGAGCGTCCCACCTAATTGTAAATTTGTAATTGTAAATTTGTCGTTAACTTTAACCTGAAATGGCGGGTTCTACCTTTCGTATGAGATTTCACGTATAAATCTAACGACCAAACTACAGTTTTACCACCCACCCGTCTATTTATCCATCACTCACGATGATGCTTGTCTATAAGATGGATAAACGCTAATTTTGCAACAAGCTGTTAACAAAATTTAGTGTGGGTGCTGTACATGGTTAATTCAGAGCAAAACGTGGCCAATTCAAAGCAAAGCGGGGTCAGCCCAAAACAAGAACTCCATTATTCAACCTGTACGCTGTGCGAAGCGATGTGCGGCATTGAAGTTGCCACACAGGGCAAGCGCATACTATCCATCAAGGGAGATAAAGATAACCCTTTTAGTGCCGGCCACATATGCCCCAAAGCCAGTGCCCTGAAAGATTTATATGATGATCCAGATAGACTAAAACGACCGGTCAAAAAGGTAGGTGACGAGTGGCAGGAAATACCGTGGAGTGAGGCCTTTGATTACGTTGCTGAAAAACTTCACCATATACAGTCTACATATGGAAAAGATGCCGTTGGCGTCTATCTTGGTAATCCGAATGCCCACAACATGGGGGCTATTTTGTTCGGCCCTTATTTTTATCGCGCACTTGAGTCACACAATAGATACTCTGCCACCTCGGTGGATCAGCTCCCTCATCATATTGTTAGTCGTAGGCTGTTTGGGCATATGTCGCAAATTCCTATTCCAGATATCGATCACACCCAACACTTTGTGATTATCGGTGGCAACCCCCTTGCTTCCAATGGCAGCATCATGACCGTGCCCAACGTTAAAAAGCGCTTGAAAGACGTACAAAAACGCGGCGGTAAAGTTGTGGTCATCGACCCTAAACGAACAGACACTGCTGATTTAAGCTGCGAGCATCACTTTATTCGCCCCGGCAGTGATGTATTGCTATTACTTGCTATGTTGCATGTAGTCTTTGATAAGCAATTGCACAATGCAGAAGCGCTCTTACCTTACGCCGAAGAACTGCTTGAAGTTGAAGGCTACGTAAGAGACTTTTCTCCCGAAAAAGTTAGCGAACAAACCGGTATTGAAGCGTCACAGGTAATCCAATTGGTTACCGATTTTTGCGAAGCTGAATCGGCTGTATGTTACGGACGCATGGGCGCGAGTGTGCAAGCATTTGGCACACTCACTCAATATCTCATCATGCTGTTTAACATGTTGACCGGAAACTTAGATAGACAAGGGGGGATGATGTTTACCCAGCCTGCTGCCGATATTTTACCGGTATCAAGCAGGGGCAGCATGTCAGGCTATAGTTCACGGGTAAGGGGTCTACCCGCTTTTGCTGGGGAATACCCTGTGGCGTGTTTAGCAGAAGAAATATTAACGCCTGGTGAAGGCCAAATTAAAGCCATGGTCATAGGTGCTGGAAATCCAGTGGTGACTACGCCTAATACCGAGCAGCTGGAGCGTGCGTTTTCACAACTCGATTTTATTGTGTCTGTGGACTTCTACATTTCTGAAACTTCTCGGCATGCAGATATTATATTACCTCCCGTTACGCCATTAGAGCGGGATCACTATGATGTGGTTTTTCATAATTTTGCGGTAAGAAACTACGCTACCTATTCTGAGGCAGTGGTAGACATAGACGATGATCAATTAACAGATTGGCAAATATACCTATCGCTGGCAGAGCGCCTAGATAAATTAAATGGCAAAAGTACCGCGCACTATCAAACACTATGGCAAAAACAGCCAAAAGGTGTGATAGACGATTTATTAAAAAGCGGTCAATACGGGGCCCATGCTAGTGCAAATATCAGTGCCAAGGAAAATGCTAACGGCATTGGTAATGAAGGCGACAACTTGTCGCTAGATAAGCTGAAAGCGCATCCACATGGCATCGACCTTGGGCCATTACAACCTGCACTGCCTGACGCTATTTTTCATGAGAATAAAAAAATAGACTTAAATTTTAATTACTTTATGTCAGATATTGCCCGCGTGAAGACGCATTTTTTCGACCAGAAGCGTAACGAAAATAAAATAGTATTGATTGGCAGGCGCCATATTAAAACGAACAATTCTTGGTTACATAATAGCCCTAGAATGGTGAAGGGAAACAATCGTTGTACGCTACAGTTACACCCCATAGATGCCGCTGAATATGATGTAAACGAAGGCGATAGGGTTAAAGTCACGTCAAGAGTGGGAGAGTTATTCGTAGAGGCAGAAATTACTGATTCTATTATGCCAGGCGTGGTCTCTATTCCCCATGGTTGGGGGCATAATAAGAAGGGAATAAAGCTGGGTGTCGCTAGCCAATACCCTGGTGTTAATACCAATATACTGACAGACGAAATGCAGGTAGATACTTTGTCGGGTAATAGTGTGTTAAACGGTGTGCCTGTTTCGTTAGAAAGAATGTAAAAGAAAGGCGATAATCAAAAAATTGATTATCGCCTTACATTCTATAAGTACGTTAAAAGTGCGCTAGCGTTTTACTAAGCTTGGCTAACCTAAGCGTAGTTGGACGACCTAGGTCATCGTAACGTATTCTTCAGCACTAGTAGGGTGAATGGCCACACATGCATCAAAATCGGCTTTGGTCGCGCCCATTTTTATGGCTACTGCAAAGCCTTGTAGAATTTCATCCATACCATGGCCAATACCGTGAAGGCCAACCACTTTTTCATCTTCGCCTGCACACACCAATTTCATTTTGGTCATTTGACGATGACGAGTTACTGCAGTGTACATAGAGGCGAAACTTGATGAGTACACTTTAACCTTATCCTCACCATATTCTGCAATGGCTTCAGGTTCAGTTAAACCCATGGTGCCAATAGGCGGGTGGCTAAACACGACGGTGGGGATCATGGTGTAATCCATGTGCGCGTCTTCTTGGCCGTTGAATAAACGTTCGCTCAGTAAGCGACCTGCTTTTACTGCCACAGGCGTCAATTCGGCTTCACCAGTAATATCACCCACAGCATAGATGTTCTTGGCCGTGGTGTTTTGGTACTTATCTACTTTCACGGTGCCATTTTCGGCAAGCTCTACATCGGTATTTTCAATCGCTATCACATCGGTGGATGGTTCGCGGCCAATGGCCCAAATTAGGCAGTCTGCTTCAAGGACTTCACCATTTGTAAGATGAATTGAAAGTTGCTTACCTTCACCGCGTTCTACTTTTTCAACGCTGGCGTGGTTGTGTAATGTGCAGCCTTCAGCATGAATCATATCAACTAGAGTTTCATGGATGATAGGGTCGAAGTGGCGAAGTGGCGCTTGTTTGCGAACCACTAAGTGAGTCTCTGTACCCAAACTGTGCAGTACGCCAGCTAGCTCAACGCCAATGTAACCTGCACCTACTACAACCGCTTTCTTAGGTTGTTCTTTCAGTGCAAAGAAGCCATCTGAGTTAATACCGTGCTGAGCGCCAGGAATATCAGGAATGACAGGGCGGCCACCAGTAGCAATGGTAATATGGTCTGCGGTATAGGTTTCACCATCCACTTCAATAGTGTTGTTATCTACAAACTTAGCAAAACCACGAATAAGGGTTACGTCGTTAGCCGTAAGTGCGCGATCATAGGATGCATGAATGCGTTCGATATAAGCTTGGCGGCTGGCAATTAGGCTATCCCAACTGAAGTGGTTTACAGTGATATCAAAACCATATTCTGGTGCATAGCGGTGAATAGCTTCGGCAACTTGTGCGCCGTACCACATGGCTTTTTTAGGCACACAGCCTACGTTAACGCAGGTGCCGCCAATATCTTTAGCTTCAATAATGGCTGCTTTTTTACCATGCTTGGCGGCACGGTTTGCAGACGCAATGCCGCCACTCCCGCCGCCTATGCAGATATAATCAAAATGTTTCATGTTAACCGCCTTATTATCCGTTAGGCCTAAAATTGTCATTTATTGTGACACGAAATTGAAGGAATACACACTGTATACGCGTTTAAGAGACCGCGGTGCAAGGTAGAAGATTTCATTATCGTGGGTATCTGTTACAAAAAACAAAGAAGCGCTAATTGCCTTAGAGCTTCTTTATTCCGGTTTTATGGGTACCTCTACAGCTACACTTAAGATCAGGTGTCTTGAGGCGCAGCCCCTTCTTCGGTTTCATCTAACGGCGTATCTGGCTCAATCAAAATACTGAATGCACGACGTCGCTCTTCTTCAAATTGAGTTAGCTTTTGAATAGTGGCGTCGGTGAAAATATGCCCTTCAGGCAGTATAAGAATATGGCTATCATTATATAAATTTTTAGCTAAGACCATGCCCGCTTTTAGCTGCGAGGCTTTCATCGTGTTGTAAATGTATTTTGATGTGCTCACATCGTCATCTGCAAGTAAGAAGGATAAAATCTCACCGTCGTACCGCGTGTTGGTATGTTTTTTCATTTCGGCTTTGGCATCCCGCGGTGTCATTTCTTCACCGCTCATTCGGCCAGTGACTAAGCGCCAGTAATCTCTAGCTATTGAGACTATACGGGCACCTATGGGAATTTCTTTTGCCACCACATTACGGGGGCCAGCACCGTTATAATGCTCGAATTGAAATTCAATCATGTCTGACACTGGCTGTAACTCAGTGGCTGGCGCGAGCATTAGCGCAGCTTGTTTAGTTTGATCTAAGTAGTTCTGTTGTTGTTGATACTTAAGCTTCGAGAACGGGGCTAGAAAATCGTCGGTATTTAGCCCTAGCAAGCCAAGTTCACAAATGAGCCCTGCGTAGCGCACTCGCTTAACGTCCTCAGGGCTTAGTTGAAGGTATTTGGCTAGCTTAGTGGCAAGCTCACTTACTTCAATAGCAAATTTGCCGTCTATGTTGGGGTTAATGCTAATAACATTAAACAGTACCTGTTCCATCGCAAGATTATGTTTTTCAATCTTGTTCAGCGCTGCTTTAATTTGGCGCGTACGCTTATGAACCATTTGCTCAAGCGACGTGTTCACTTCTTTTAATTTACGGTTTTGCAGACGTGTTAATTTTTGCAACCGAGTATTTTCATTTTTTAATTTTACCCGTTCTAACCCATCTTCAATGGCAGATATAAGCTCTTTATTGTCCCAGGGCTTTTGCAAATAACGATGAATTTTTCCCTCGTTAACCGCTTTAATAGTAGATTCTATATCGGCATAACCGGTTAGCACCAACCGATAACTTTCAGGGTACAACTCTGCGACTTGTTGCAGTAATTCAGCGCCAGACATCTGTGGCATTTTCATGTCGGAAATGATCACATGAACCTCATTTTCTTTCATGATCTCTAATGCTTTTGCGCCACTGTCGGCCAGCAATAAATTAACTTTCAAAGAAAAGAGCGCGCGCTTAATGGCGCGAAGAATATTAGGTTCATCGTCGACAAATAAAACAGTGTACACGTCGGCGTTTTGGTCAGTGGTATCATTCATAGTGAATCGTCCTGAAAAGAATCTACGGCGTTGTCATCTAACGGGTTATGTATTGGTAGGCATAACGTGAAACAGCTTCCTTCCCCATCTTTACTTGATGCATGGAGAGTGCCGCCGTGCTCTTGAGCAATGCCGAAAGAAATAGAAAGTCCAAGTCCGGTGCCTTGCCCTTCTGGTTTAGTAGTGAAGAACGGATTAAATAATTTATCTAGATGACTCGACTCAATACCGCATCCAGTGTCTTGTACGCTAAGCTCGATGTAGCCATCTAATTCCCGCGTCGTAATGGTAATAGTGCCCTGTACGCCTGTGCTTTCAATTGCTTGGCCAGCATTAATAAGCAGGTTTGTCACCACTTGCGAAATTTTACCCATGTTCATCATGATATGGGGAATCGACCCTAAATGGGTTTCTACGCTGCATATGTATTTTAGCTGATTGTTCACCATCGCTAGGGTGGTGCGAACACAATCATTTAAGTTGTAAGATTGCATTTCATCACTGTCTACGCGCGAGAACAGTTTTAGCCCTTTAACTATTTCTGCAACCCGAATTAGGCCGTCCTTCGAATCGGTGATGAGTTCAGAGATGTCGCTGTTGATAAATTCCATATCTTGCTGCTGTATAATATTGCGCAGCTGTTTTATCGCTTCATCCTGATGAGCATCGGTATCTTTTAAAAGCACATCATTAAGCTGTTGGAAAATCATTTGGTAGGTTGCTACATACTCACTGAGGGTATGCATATTACTATTCACAAACCCTATCGGGTTATTGATTTCGTGCGCTACACCCGCGGCCAATTGGCCAACTGATGCCATTTTTTCTGCTTGTAACAATTGAACCTGTGCTTCTTTTAGGTCTTTATTTGCTTCTTCAAGCTGGAAGTTTTTTTGATTTAACAACGAGGTACGCTGTTTTACTTTCACCTCCAACAAGCTATTTAGTTCTTTAAGTTCACCTTCAACGCGCTCGCGATGAATATTTTCGTCTTTTAAAAGCTCAACCAATTGATTAAACGCTTCAGCCAGCTCGCTGAGTTCATCTTTGCCGCGCACTTTTACAGAGATATCTTGGTAATTTTTATCTTTAACCGCTGCCCCCAAATGCCTAGCACCTGCACGTAGCTGCTTTAACTGCGACATTAAGTACGACCCAAGCAAGAATGAGCACAATGCAATAAGGGCAAGTTCTATGGCGGCGAGTGTTAATGTCCAAGTACGTACCCGATTTACCGACTGGTTAATAGAATCAACATCAAGGCCTATTTCCACTCTGCCGAATAAGGTCTCGCCAACTTTAATATCAGCAGCGGTATCGTATATACCATCTATCGCACTCATTACATCGCTGTCTAGCTGGAAGGGGTGATTGAGCGCCTCTGGCTCACCTTTTTCAACATATACATTGTTGTTGTTATCGAGAACCCGAACATAACTGATATTAGGGTTTGAAAGCATTTCAGTTGCATCTGCCTCTAGCGAAGCGAGGTCGTAGCTTAAAAAAGCATTTTTTGCGGTGGACACAAACAGGTTGGTAGTAGTTTGAGCAGACGTATCAACACTGGTGTCGACTAAGTCATTTAATAGTTTAAATACGGTTGTGATAAGAATTAAAAACAAAATGGCAGCAATAAGTGCTACCCCAACAATAGTTTTGGTTCGTAGCGATAACGAGAGCAACGCTTCTTTTTTCACAATAGCGGCCTTGCCAATGAGGTGATGCCCAAGGCTCGTACGTCGTCCCAATCTTCATCTGCTGACGACATAAAGCCTTTAAAGCCAATATTTTTCAATAGCTGATGATTGTCTTTATCCTCTGACAGAGTAAGCAACGCATTCAATAGTGCCTCTCTTTGAGTGTCAGTTATTCGAGGGTGAGTTGCTACTGCATGAGGGGTATACCCGTCACTTTCCCATAAAACACGAAGAGCACTGCGTGTATTGTCATCAACACCATTGAAGGTTCTTATTATACCGCCGCCCGCGTTAAAAAAGCCTCTTTGTACATTGAGGTACACCGAGTCATGAGAATGCACATAGCGTGGCGTAAAAATAACGCCCTGCTGTTTCAAATACGCACTAGGGATAATAGTGGCAGCAAATGCGGCAGGAGAGGGAAAGGCTATTTGTTTACCATTTAGATCGTCAAGTGACGTAATAGTGCTGTTGGCATTCACAACAACAATGCCTTTAATTCGCTTACCTTTTTGACGAGCCAACGCGCGATAGCCAACCGAGTCATTAAATACCACAAAGTGGTAAGGGTTCATGTAGGCAATATCGTACTCACCCTCGGCCAGCCTTTGTTCGAAGGTTGGGATATCTTTCGCTGTTTTAAACACCACATCAATGTCGGCATGTTCAGAGATATAGTTGATAAGCGGCTGCCAGGTTTCAGCAAGCTTCTTCGCAGACTGTTGTGGCACTATGCCAAGCGTTAACGTATTGCATGCACCAAAAGAGGCGAACAATGCGAGTGCTAAAAAAGCAAATATACGACGTGCAGCTTGAAACATTGATTTTTCCACTATGATTCACCCCAAACTCACTCATTTAAAAGGCCCTAATAAAAAACTGGCCAAGTACACTTATAATGAACTTACTCAATCATGAACTTTTCGATGGTTTCGATTAGTTCGCTATTAGTAAATGGTTTTGAAAGTGCTGCATTTGCACCTAGTTCGATAGCTCGGTCTAGACTGATATCGTCAAGTGCAGAAATGACTAAAATTTTTAAATTTTTATACTTAGGCTGTTCTCTAACAAACTGGATAACGCTGTAACCATCCATGCCAGGCATACTTAAATCGAGGGTCATCAACTTAGAGTTATACTGGCTCAACATAATGCCAGCTTGAAACCCACCCGTAGCAATATGGCTTTCGAATCCCCCACGGCGTGCCACTCTTTGAATTGACTTTGCCACTGGCATTTCATCATCAACAATAAGAATTGAAGGTGATATCTCACTTTGGAGATCGTCTGGGATAGGAATGTTGTGGTGTTCAAGAAAGGAAACAAAGTCAGATACTAGCACGCGATTGTTGCCACGACCGGGGAGCTTAAACCCTTTGAGTTTTCCGCTTTCTATCCACCGAATCACGGTGCGAAGGTTTACATCGCAGTAGGTTGCGATTTCACCTGATGTTAATGTCTTCATTGCTCAATTCCTAATGCCAACTTGTAACGTTATAGCACTGAATAGGGGTGTTCACAATTTAGACAAAAGTAGTGAATGTGACATTTGCGACACTCTATTAAAGCGTTTTTAGCTGCTGAATTAGTGAGTTACAAACTTTTCATGTAGCAAATAAAAAGAAAGAATTACTCAAAATTTGATCTGCACGCTTAGCATTTATAGTAATCCTAGTATAGAACGCAAAAATATCACTGTTATCTAGAGCAATTACAGCGCTTGTTTTTGTTGCAAACAACCCCAACATAACTTGCTATACGAACTGAAAAGAGTAGACGGATTATGACGACCCCAGCAATTGAATTGGTAGATGGTTTGCCCTTATTTTCATCTATTGAGCCCGCGCAGATAAAGCCAGCCATCGAAAAAGCGATAGCAAAATGTAAGCTTGAAATTGATGAGGTGGTTGCATCTAAGGATTACTCTTATGCGAACTTAGTATTGCGCTTAGAAGAGGTAGACGACAATTTAAGTAAGATGTGGTCACCGGTTTCTCACATGAATTCAGTGGTGAGTAGCGACGAACTGCGAGAAGCTCATGATGCTTGCTTACCTTTGCTATCAGAATATGGTACTTGGGTAGGTCAGCACGAAGGCTTGTATAATGCATACGTGGCGATAAAAGACTCAAACGAATATGCTGACCTAGATGAACAGCGTCAGAAAGTTATTGATAATGCTATTCGCGATTTCACCTTGAGTGGGGTGGCACTGCCAAGCGAGGAAAAGAAACGCTATGCAGATATTCAAGCGAAGTTAAGCGAACTGTCATCTACATTTTCAAATAATGTGATGGACGCCACCATGGGGTGGAGCAAACACGTGACCGATGAATCTATGCTAGCGGGTATGCCAGAATCTGCAAAAGATGCAGCTGCACAAGCGGCACATCAAAAAGACTTACAAGGCTGGCTATTCACATTAGATATACCTTCTTACTTACCGGTTATGCTTTATGCAGATAATGCAGCGTTACGAGAAGAAATGTATCGCGCTTATGCAACAAAGGCGTCAGATCAAGGCCCGAATGCAGGCAAGTGGGACAACACCGACATCATTCAACAAACACTGGCTCTTCGCAGTGAAATTGCGCAGCTGCTCGGTTTTAGCAGTTATTCTGAACGCTCCCTTGCCACCAAAATGGCCGAATCGACTGACCAAGTTACCGGATTTTTACGTGATTTAGCTGCCAAATCGAAGCCACAGGCTGAAAAAGAGTTAGAAGAAGTACGAGCATACGCGAAAGATACCCACGGGGTAACAGAGCTTAACGCGTGGGACTTACCTTATTATAGCGAGAAGCTGAAACAGGAAAAGTACACCATTTCAGATGAAATGCTGCGCCCTTATTTCCCAGAGGACAAAGTATTATCGGGTTTGTTTGAGGTAGTACACAGACTATATGGCTTGAAAATTATCGAGCAGCCAGGTATTGATACATGGCATAAAGATGTACGCTATTTCACTATTACAGACAGCGCCGATGCCTTGCGCGGCAGCTTTTACCTAGATTTATATGCGCGTGCCAAAAAACGAGGTGGCGCATGGATGGACGAGTGCCGTGTTCGCCGCGAAAAATTAGACGGCGAATTACAGTTACCCGTTGCATACCTTACTTGTAACTTCAATGCACCCGTCGGGGATAAGCCTGCCTTATTCACTCACGATGAAGTGGTTACCCTTTTTCATGAATTCGGACACGGTATACACCACATGCTAACCAAAATGTCGGTGGCTGGTGTATCTGGAATAAACGGCGTGCCGTGGGATGCTGTAGAGCTGCCTAGTCAGTTTTTAGAAAACTGGTGCTGGGAAGAAGATGCACTTAACTTTATCTCGGGTCACTTCGAGACGGGCGAACCCTTACCCGCTGATTTGCTAGATAGAATGTTAGCCGCTAGAGATTACCAAGCCGCTATGCAAATGGTGCGTCAGCTGGAATTCAGTTTGTTTGATTTCTTACTGCATAGTGAATCTGGCGACAATGTTGATGTACAAGCCATTCTTAACAGCGTGCGCGCTGAAGTCGCTGTTAATACACCTCCAGCATTTAACCGTTTTCAGCATAGCTTTGGGCATATTTTTGCTGGTGGTTATGCAGCAGGCTATTACAGCTATAAATGGGCAGAAGTGTTATCTGCCGACGCTTACAGTAAGTTTGAAGAAGACGGTATTTTTAACCAAGACACGGGTAAAGCATTTTTGGAAAATATACTTGAAATGGGTGGTAGCCGTGCGCCTATGGATTTATTCGTTGCCTTTAGAGGCAGGGAGCCAAACGTAGATGCCTTACTTCGCCATAGCGGCATTCGTGGCTAATTAGCATTAGGGTAGATAACCATGGGAATAGAATCTTTCTCCACCATTTACCAGCGGGCATGTAAGCGAAAAGGTGGTGAAAAGGCGCTTGAAAGCATGCTTTCAGCGCCGCTTTCCTCTGAGCTCGTTGCCAAAATACCGGACGATCGGTTTTTAGCAGCCATGACGAAGCAAGTGTTTCAGTCAGGCTTTGTGTGGCGCGTTATCGAGAAAAAGTGGCCTGAGTTTGAAACCGTGTTCTTTGGTTTTGATATCGAAAAAGTGCTGCTGATGCCTGATGAGATGTTAGAACAAAAAGCGTCTGATAAACGCATAGTGCGTAATTACAAAAAAGTAATGACCGTTCGCGATAATGCCATGTTCATTAAAGATATTAGCCGTGAGCACGGCAGCTTCGGTCAGTTTGTGGCTAAGTTCGACGCCAGTAATATTACCGAATTGTGGACCACCTTAAAGAAACGTGGGTCGAGACTCGGCGGGAACACCGGCCCCTACATGCTGCGGGCGTTAGGCGTAGATACCTTCTTGTTTTCACGAGATGTTGAAGACTACTTAAGAAAGAACGATATTATCGATGGTGGCCTCACTAGCAAGAAAAGCTTAACCGCTGCAAATGCGGCTTTTGCACAGTGGCATCAAGAAAGTGGCCGCACGTTACAAGAAATAAGCGTTATTATTGCGTTTAGTTGGGGTACAAACCAGTATTTAGCATAAGGTAAATACTGTTGCTGGGCGCTACAATCCGATACACTTCAGCCTTTACTATGAATCACTAATGCAGGAATGCCATGAGCGACAACCATAACAACACATCGCCCACAGAGGCATCGGATGCACCTACTACTCATTTCGGCTTTAAGCAGGTTGAGAAAAATCAAAAAGCGTCCTTAGTAGCCAATGTATTCGATTCTGTTGCCGCTAAATACGATGTCATGAACGATTTAATGTCGATGGGTGTGCACCGTTTATGGAAGCGCTTTGCCATTGATTGTTCCGGTGTGCGTGCAGGGCAAAAAGTGCTTGATATCGCTGGTGGTACTGGCGATTTAACCGCAAAATTCTCTCGTCTTGTTGGCCCTACGGGCAACGTAACCTTGGCCGACATTAACTTATCGATGCTGAAAGTTGGCCGCGATAAACTAAGAGATCGCGGACTAGTTAGCAATATCGATTACGTTCAAGCAGATGCAGAGGCGTTGCCTTTTCCTGATAACCATTTCGATGTAGTGACCATGGCTTTTGGTCTTCGAAACGTGACCGAGAAGCAAAATGCACTTAATTCAATTTACCGTGTGTTAAAGCCAGGCGGCCGACTGTTGGTGTTGGAGTTTTCAAAGCCAACGTCAGAGCAACTAAGTAAGCTTTACGACACGTATTCGTTCCATATATTGCCAAAAATGGGGCAGCTAGTGGCCAACGATGCCGAGAGTTATCAATACTTGGCAGAAAGTATTCGTATGCACCCTGATCAAGAAACCCTGAAAGGTATGTTCGAAACCGCGGGGTTTGACCAGTGTGACTACCAAAACTTAACCGGTGGAATTGTAGCACTGCACCGAGGCTATAAGTTTTAATGCCCACGTCAGCATTGGTAAGTGCCGTTATTGAAACGGCTGCGAATAAAATTTTAGCGTTAGATCCAGACAGCGTTGCCAGAATGGCTTCGCTGAAAGGCGCGCGGCTTATTGCTTATGTAGACCCCTTGCCATTTGCTGTAGTGCTTGTATTTTCTGAGCAGGTAGACGTGCTGACCCTACATGAGCCGTTCGAAGACACAATAGCTACGCTAAATCATAAAGACTGCTGTATTAAAACATCCTTAGATACCCTGCCTGAATTAAAGCACACCAATCAGCTAACCCGTCTTATTCAACAAAAAAAATTACAGGTTGAGGGCGAACTTGCTGTGGCTCAGCAGGTTAGCGGTTTGTTTCAGCAGCTAGATATAGATGTAGAAGAACTTCTGGCTGCCAAAACCAACGATGTGGTTGCCCATCAAACGATGAGCTGGTTTAGTGCTATTAAACGTAAAGCTACGGGTGCCCTGTCTGAGTTTAATAAAGTCGCTAGCAATGCCTTGATAGAAGAAAAGCAAATAGCAGCGCCCAAATTAGCGGTATTACATTTTAGTGATGAAGTGAACGCACTACGAGACGATGTAGCGCGATTAGATGCCCGCTTACTTCAGCTAGAACAAAAATCAATTTAAGAGACAAGCATGCGCATTGTTAGGTTGTATAAGATAAATAAGGTGTTGTTAGAGCATGGGTTAGACGACCTTATCCCTGCGAAATGGCTACCATGGTACGCACGCCTTATGCGTCACAGCATCTTTTGGATCCGTAATAAACACAAAGATAAGACTGCCGGTGAGCGCATTACGCTCGCACTGCAAAGCCTTGGCCCGGTTTTTATCAAGTTTGGCCAAATGCTATCGACCCGCAGAGACTTGCTCCATCCTGCTATTGCTAATGAACTTGCTCGTCTGCAAGACAAAGTGCCTCCGTTTTCGTCAGAAGCGGCACAAAAGATTATTAAAACCTCCCTTGGTCTAACCCATCTATCTGAATTATTTAGTGAGTTTGATGAAGCGCCTCTGGCGTCAGCCTCTATTGCGCAAGTGCATGCTGCAAAATTAAATGCGAATAATGAAGATGTGGTGGTTAAGGTTTTACGCCCCGATATTCGTGAAACAATTGTGGCCGACATGGAGCTGCTTTTTAGTTTAGCGTCAGTTCTGCAAAAATGGCTGCCAGATGGCAAACGCCTCCGCCCTGTTGAAGTGGTGGTGGAATATCGTAAAACCATAGTGGATGAACTGGACTTACTACGTGAATCGGCAAGTGGCATTCAATTAGGGCGGAATTTTGAAGGCTCAGATTCATTATACATACCTAAAATATACAGCGACTATTGTCACAGCAATGTAATGGTGATGGAGCGCATATACGGGCTACCTATTTCAAATATAGATGCCTTACTAGCACAAAACACTAATATGAAAAAGCTGGCGGAGCGCGGCGTAGAGGTCTTCTTTACCCAAGTATTCCGCGACAGCTTCTTTCATGCTGATATGCACCCGGGTAATATTTTTGTTTCTACCGAGCATCCAGAAAACCCTAAATACATTGCTATCGACTTTGGCATTGTGGGCACGTTAAACCGTGAAGATAAGCGTTATTTAGCAGAAAATTTTATTGCGTTTTTTAACCGAGATTATCGCAAGGTAGCGCAACTTCACGCCGACTCTGGTTGGGTGCCGAACGACACCAATATTGATGAGTTTGAAATGGCGATTCGCACGGTCTGCGAGCCCATCTTTCAAAAGCCCCTTGCGGAAATATCGTTCGGTAATGTGTTACTGCAATTATTTAATACTGCCCGTCGATTTAATATGGTGGTGCAACCTCAGCTAGTTCTGCTTCAAAAAACGCTGCTTTATGTTGAAGGGTTGGGGCGTCAGCTTTATCCGCAATTAGATTTATGGAAAACCGCAAAGCCATTTTTAGAAAATTGGATGCGCGAGCAAATTGGCGTGAAAGCCATGCTGGGTAAGGTAAAAGCAAACCTGCCGTTTTGGTCTGAAAAGCTACCTGAAATGCCGGATTTACTTTACGACAGCCTACAGCAAGTTAAACGGCTTCCTTTGCAACAACAACGCGCACAACTTGCTTTACTAGAACAACAGAAAAAGAGCGCACAATCCATTCAGTGGGGCGTAACGGGTGCTACCTTTATTCTATTGTCTGCTATTTTACCAATGTACGATTTAAATTGGTGCTTTCCAGCGCTTTCTGCCAGTGTAGGATCCCTTTGTTGGGTATTGGCATGGCGTAAGAACCGGTAGCGACTGTTACGCTCGGGTGAAATTTTTATGAAATGCATTTTTTAGTGAATAAATTGTATATTAATCAGTTCGAAGAGTGTTATAGTTGCTTTGGCTTTAAGCCAAATGTCTTTGAATAGACGAGATATGAAATTATTTGCTATATGTAAAACCGCTCAAGTTACCTTGTGATTTGTAGTAAGTTGTTGCCCATTCGTAAGTAAGACCAACTCCGCCTATTAAAGACACTCGCTATACGCGCTTATTGCGCAATTTAATATGATATTTGAGGTCTATACGACATGTCTAAAGTTACAGGCACCGTTAAGTGGTTTAACGCTGATAAAGGTTATGGTTTTCTAACTCAAGATAACGGCGGTAAGGACGTATTCGTTCATTTCCGTGCTATCGTTTCTGACGGTTACAAAACTCTTCCAGAAGGTCAGCGCGTGGAATTTGAAGTAGAAGAAGGTCAAAAAGGTCTTCAAGCTGCTAACGTGCACGCCATCTAAGAAATTCAAAAACGGCGGTCTGAAAAGACCGCCGTTTTTCTTTCTTTTATAAACACTACATTCGTTAATATAGTTGGTTTTCCCGCTATTAAGTGCTTTACTGTTTGAGTAATAAACTTAATGAAAGGATTAGCTAATGTTAAGGATGAATAGTGTTTTTTTCGCTTTTGTTCTATCTACCACGTTTATATCTTCTTCGCCATTCGCGCAATCATCCAGTAATATACAAAATACTTCCCAAGGCACCCAAAATGCCAGCAGCGCCACTAGTAACCAAACCAGTAGTAACCAAGCTAATGCTATTGCCATGCTTTTTGGTGAACCGATTACCTTAGCTGACATTACTCCCGACCAAGACACTATTTCAAAAATTCGAAAGCAAGCGCCAGACAACGTTACGCAGCTTGTTACTCAGATGAGAGCTATTAACCTAGCGAACCAAATTATAGAAGCCGTGCTCAGCGACTATGCTAGCAAAAACAATATCAAGGTGGACGAGTCCTTGGTTGAAGCTTTTAAGCAAAAGTTTGGGTCAGAATATGAAAAAAACAATAAGAAAATAGCTGCTAAGAAAGATGCTCAGCAAGAAGATAGTGATTTGAAGGAAAGTACTAGCGCTGAAGACACTGCCAGTATTGATGAGATTGCATCAACCCAAGTAGAGCGCTGGCAAATAGAAAAACACCTATATAACACCTATGGCGGGGTAGTGATATTCGAGCAGTCTAATCCTTCCATGCCAGTGGAAGCATACTTAACGCTAATGAAAGAATACGCGAGCGCAGGTAAGTTCAACGTAGTCGATGCAGCCTTGGCTGAACGCTTTTGGGCAGCCTTCGAACCGCCATACGAATTTGTAATAGCACCTGAAGATGTCGACTTTAATCAACCTTGGTGGCGTTAATGCATAAATGGCAACCTTTGTAGGTTGCCGATAATCACGCCGTTACTCGCCGCTACTCGCCGCTACTCGCAGTTAGTCGGCGAATAACGGGGTAGAAAAGTAACGCTCAGCGCCGTCGGCAAGAATGACAACGATGTTTTTTCCCTTATTGCTAGGCTGTTGAGCTAATTGAGCGGCAGCAAACAGAGCGGCTCCGGAAGATATCCCTACCGCTAGGCCTTCTACTCTAGCAATCTGCTGAGCGTAGGCTATGGCTTCATCGTCTTCTACCGTAATTATCTGATTTATCTGGCTTACATCAAGCACGTCAGGCACATGGCCTGAACTTAATCCCTGAATATTGTGCACGCCACCGTGTCCTTTGCTTAACACCGGACAACTTGCTGGTTCTACAGCCACTACTTCCAAATGAGGAATATGAGCTCGCATGCTTGTGGCTAAGCCAGTGAGCGTACCGCCAGTACCCACGCCCGCAACCACAATATCAATATGCCCATTAGTATCGCGCAGCAGTTCCTGAGCGGTAGATTGGGCATGAGCGTTAGGGTTAGCGTGGTTTGAAAATTGGGACAGACCCACTGCGTTTGGGTTTTGCTCGATAAGTGCAGCAGCTCGTTCTATAGCTCCTTTCGTTCCAAGGTCTTTCGGTGTAGTCACTACCTGTGCGCCATAGTGGCGTATTAGCTTTTGGCGCTCGATTGACATATGTTCTGGAATACATACTGTCAGCTTAATGCCGTAAATCGCGCAAAGCCAAGCACAGGCCACACCGTTGTTTCCTGATGATGCTTCAATTATCTCGGTTTTCTCATTAAAGGCAGCGCTTTCCATTAGCGCAGTAAGCATGGCCATTGCCGGTCTGTCTTTTATCGACCCTGCAGGATTGAAAAATTCCACCTTGGCTAAAAGCGTTGCATCTACGTTATGACGTGCAGCAAATTTACTCAAGCGTATTAATGGTGTGTTTCCTATGGTGTGGGTTATATCGTCAACCACACCAGGCATGGCATTTATCGCGTAATCAAGCATTTCAAAAAACCTATAAGTCAGTCTTACTCAATAATGACAGCTAGAAAAAGAGAAATTTACTCATTACTCCCCATTTGATAGGCTGGATTTGGTAAATAATTCTAATTTAGAGGAAGGTAATGAAAAATATTGCTCTTGATGGGGTGGATAAGGCTATATTGTTGCTGTTGCAGCAAAATGCCGACGTGCCGGTTGCAGATATTGCGGAGAAAGTGGGCTTAACGGCAACGCCTTGCTGGCGACGTATACAGCGGCTTGAAGCCCAAGGCGTTATCTCCCGTCGCGTAGCATTATTACAGGCGCACAAATTAGGCTTGGCAATGACGGTATTTGTGCAAATTAAAGCCGCACGTCACGACGGGAAGTGGTTAACAGATTTCGCCAAGCATGCTTCATCGTTTGAAGAAGTGGTAGAATTTTATCGCATGTCTGGAGAGTACGACTATTTGCTTAAAGTGGTGGTAACCGATATGGCTGCGTTCGATCATTTTTATAAAAGACTCGTTAATGGGATTGATCTTAACGATGTCACTTCTAGTTTTGCCATGGAGCAGCTTAAATATACCACTGCACTTCCGCTTACTCACCTTTAATAATTACCTAATAATGCTTACGTTTTTTGTGATTTACGAAAGTAAAAAGGCAGAGCTCGGGTCTAGGTTACTTATGGGTTGCTAAAGACACTATTATAAGTTTTTTATTGGTTTATGCTTCAAAGTGTCTACAGTAATACTTTACGTTAATTTTTTCCTCGAAGGCAGTATGCAATGTTAAACACTATAAAAGTAAGAATTTTAACGGGTTATGCAGGAATATTACTCGCAACCTTAATTGCTGCCGTGGTGTTAACATTGAACAACAAGCAGGTCACGCACCAAGTCGATACTTTTGTGAGTGAAACCTTACCCGCGTTAAGTACATTGGATAATGTGCAAAGTAACAGTAAGCAACTTGTATTAATTGGCTTCTCACTTTATGGCACAACGTTATCGGGCAATGCCTTTGATGAACAAAAACAAGAATTAGAGCAAAACGTTGATGCTGGATTCAAAGCATTAGGCTATATGGCCGGTGATACCCTTAAATCTCAGTTTAATTCGCTAGTTTCAAGTATGGATTCACTTCAAGCAACTATGTCTGCCTCGCGGGTTGATTGGGATCGTGCCCGTGACGATTTACAGTTAGTTAATGAATTAGCCTCTGTTTTTGACAACGCATTAATTGAAGTAAGAAATCAGGTGGCAAGCAAAGCAGGTGAGCGTTCTCAGGCGATAGGAAGTCAGTTACAAACCAGTCAATTCACTATTTACTTTCTCGTGCTTATTCTAGCTGCTGTTGCCATGGCTGGTTACCATAGTGCTAAAAAACAAATTGCGCAGCCGATAGAAGGCATGGCTGAGAAGCTCGATAGTTTAGCGAAAAGTAGGAACTTAGTAGCGCGCCTTCCAGAACAAAGCACCCATGAACTTTGTAGAATGACCAACAGTATTCATGGTTTGGTATCTGTGTTTCAGGCGGGTATGAAAGAAGTGAAAGGCGCCGTTTCTGGCATAGAGGGCGCGGTGAATTCTCTCTCTACAACTACAGAACAGTCAAGTTCGTCGGTGGATAGTTTACTCACCGATATTACCGGCCTTGTAAACATTATGGACTCGTTAGAGTCAGACATGGTGGAAAGCCTTCAGCGTTCACAAACTGCAGCAAGTGCAGCCCAAGACAGCGCAAAACAGGTGGATGCAGGTCGTGTACAAGTAAAAGAGACCGCCGACGCTATTTCTGACTTGGCCAATGATATTGAGCAAACGGCGAGTATGCTAGAAACCCTTCAAGTTGAAGGGAACAATGTTTCAAGTGTAGTGAAGACCATTGCAGAAATTGCCGATCAGACAAACCTACTGGCATTAAATGCTGCTATTGAAGCGGCAAGGGCAGGGGATTCTGGCAGAGGTTTCGCGGTAGTCGCTGATGAAGTGAGAACACTAGCAGTAAGAACCCACCAGTCCACGGTTGAAATTAATACCATGCTTGAGAAAATTGTGGTTTCAATTACCTCTGCAGTATCTACTATGAGCTCAAATCAAAACAAGGCACATGACTCAGTGGGGTTAGCTAATGATTTGGTCTCAACCCTTGAAGCAGGAACGCAAAGCATTTTGGCGTTAGTGAGTGTTAGTGAAGAAGCGGCCGTATTGGCGAAACATTCACAGTTGCAGGCCAATGAAGCGAAAAATGGTGTTAATCAATTTAAGAATTTGGGAGATAGACTGTCTCAGAACAACAGTCAGGTAAACGATGCGGCTGAAGATTTGTCTGCACTTGCAAATGGATTAAGTGCTAATGTGAACCAATTTAAAATAGGCTAATGCAAGAAGGGCCCTGTTAGGGGCCCTTCGTTACTAATGCTGTTGTTCTTCAGTTTGCTTGCTAGCAAAAATCTTGGATTTCTTTTGGATCTTACATCCTAAAATATTTTGAGCATTTTTCCGACCTATATAGTAAGCCACTGTATAGGGGTGAGCACGCCTGAAGAACCTTGAAAATGATTTAACTACATTGTTCATAATGGTCTCCTTTTAATTCTGCCCAAAATAAGCATACGTATATTTAATTATTATGTCAACACTGTCACAAAAGAAATATATAAGAATTTTGTTTGATTTTTGGTGTAATTATTTGTTTACAAGTGTGTGAGGTCTAAATTAGAAAAAAGTGATCTAGTGAAGTTGCATGGAGCTGAATATGTTTCGGGTGAAAAAAAGGCTCCGAAACCAGGTGGTTAGGAGCCTATTATTGTTTTCAAGGGTTAACTAGTAGGAAGGCGCTAATAATAGCTAAGCTTTTCCGATTTACCTGAAAATATTTTGTATACCATCGCGGTGTAAGCAAGAATGCAAGGTACTACAATAACGACACCCACTAATAAGAAGCGAAGTGAGTTGGCGTCGCTAAGTGCATCTTGTACCGTAAGGTGTCCTGGTATGACAAACGGGTAGTAACTTACTCCAAAAGCGGTGAAGCAAAGCACAAACACCGTTAGTGCTATAGCAAAAGGCATCCATTCACCTTTCCCGCCTGCATCAGGTAGCTTTTTCAATAGCACGCCACATAAGCTAAGTAATAAAAAGCAGGCAACAGGAATAGCCATCAATACATAGCCAATAGTGGATGATAACCACAAATCACGCACATCATCATGCAAGGTTAAGTTTGCTAGGCTAACCGCTACTATTCCTATAGAAAGCGCAAACAATCCTCTGCGCGCCCAATAATAGGCTTTGGCTTGTAAGTTGTTCTCTGCTTTTAATATTAACCAGCAAGAGCCGATAAACGCATACGCAGCCGTTACACCAATAGCAGACAGTAAGGCAAAGCCTTGTGCCCATAAGTCGGTACGCAAGCCGGTTACATAAATGCCTAGCATATAACCTTGCGCCAGCGTGGTAAGTAATGAACCGTACTTAAAGGTGAGATCCCACTTACGCTTATGCACTTGAACGACCTTCGCCCTAAAATCAAAAGAGACGCCACGTAAAATGAGCCCTAATAGCATTATAGTTGCGGGAATATAAAGGCTTTGAAGTACCTCACTGTGTGCTTCGGGAAAAGCAATCAGCAGAAGCCCAACGGCCAATACCAACCACGTTTCATTGGCGTCCCAATAGGGCCCAATAGACGCAATCATATCGTCACGAAACTTTTCTTCTCGGGGCGGTATTAAAACACCTACCCCTAAATCGTAACCATCTAAAATAGCGTACAGCAATACTGCCAGCCCAAGCAGGCCAACGTAAATATTCCCTAATGTTTCTGCTGATACATTTTCGAATAACATAGCTGCTCCTTAAGTGTTGGCCGGCGACATTTTGCTAGCTTTTGCCATTTCACGCTCTTCCGTAGAAATCTCTTCAATTTCAACGGCGCGGCGACACATCAACATGAGCGTTCCCATATAAGCGAACAGCAAAATAGTATAAATTGTGGCGTACATGGTGAACGAGAAAGCAATATTCGCAGGAGGAAGTGTTGTTACCGCTTCTTGTGTACGTAAAACACCACTGACGAGATAAGGCTGCCTCCCAATTTCAGTCACATACCAACCGGCTAAGGTTGCAATCCAGCCGCTGAATGCCATGCCAGCGAATACTCGCTTGAGCCAAAGTGGGAAAGATTTCCCTCTAAGTAAATAACTGCTACCAAGCCACGAAACCGCTAACATTAAAAAGCCCATGCCTACCATCACCCGAAACCCGAAGAATACAGGTGCTACTGGCGGATGCTCGCCTTCAAAGTCGTTCAGGCCTTGAATTTTGCCATCCTTTTTATGGGTTAAAATTAGGCTCGCGCCGTTGGGTACCGGTATTTCAAAGTGATTTTCCCTGCTTTCTTCGTCGGGAATGGCAAAGAGCAGCAAGGGCGCACCCTCTGTGGTATCCCACAAGCCTTCCATTGCGGCAACTTTTTGTGGTTGATGCTCAAGGGTATTTAATCCATGCATATCGCCTGCAAAAATCTGCAAAGGGATAAGCACTGCCGCGGTATAGGTTGCGGTTTTAAGAGCAAGCTTTGGCGCAAGTTTGTCATCGCCTTTCAACATACGGTAGGCCGACAAACCGGCAATTAAGAAACTGGCCGTCAAACCCGAAGCTAGCATCATGTGTACAAAGCGATACGGGAACGAAGGATTAAAAATAATTTCGCTCCAATTTACCGCATACACAACGCCATCTATAACTTCATGCCCCTGAGGCGTTTGCATCCAGCTGTTAAGCGCCAAAATCCAAAAGGCTGACATGGTAGTGCCCACTGCCACAATCAATGTTGAAAGGGTGTGTAACCAATTAGGGACTCGGCGAATACCAAACAGCATAATACCAAGGAAGGTGGCTTCTAAGAAAAACGCAGTAAGGACTTCGTAGCCCAATAGGGGGCCTGCCACATTACCCACCCGCTCCATGAAGCCGGGCCAGTTGGTACCAAATTGGAAAGACATGGTCACGCCACTTACTACACCAAGTGCAAAGCTTAGTGCGAATACGCGCACCCAGAAGCGGTACATACGCATCCAAACAGGGTGGCCGGTTACATTTGAGCGAAATTTGAAGTAGAAAAGGAACCATCCCATTGCCATGGTGATAGTAGGAAACAGAATATGAAAACTAATATTTAATGCAAATTGTAAACGAGACAGCAAAAACGCATCCACAGATAGTCTCCTTAATTAACGGAATTTTTTCCCGGAAGAATTTTGTCTTTCAGTTCTAACATACGGCCAACACCCGAGCCGAGTTTCATCAAGGTGTTAAGTTTATCTGGGCCTAGGTTTTGAAGCTCTTGTGACCATGCGGTTACCGACTCTAATAAGTCATGAATTTCATTCAGCTTATCTTGTGCGTTGGCTTCAGTTTTGTTGGCGGGCGTATCGAGTAATAAATCTCGCAATAAACTCATGGTAGGGTCTATTTCGCGTTTGCGGCGCTCTTCGAATACGCGGTTTGCTAGGGTCCAAATGTCACCGCCTGCAATAAAGAACTCTTTTCGTTCGCCAGGGACAAGGTGCTGTTTTACCAAGCGCCACGACTGAAGCTCCTTTAATCCCATGCTGGTGTTGCCGCGAGATATATTTAGCGCGTCGGCGATTTCTTGCGCTGAGATGGGTTCATCAGCAAGTACAATCAGCGCCAAAATTTGGCCCACAGTACGGTTAAAGCCCCAACGACTGCCCATTTCGCCGAAATGCATAACCGCGGAAGTAATAAGTGGTGTCATTTTCATGTCTATACCTGCTGAACTTTCAGAAATTACTGAAAGTTTATGCCGAAGTTTGATTGAGATCAACAAGTATCAGATGAAAATTATGTTAGGAGGAACTCGAAAACGACATAAATGGGCATGGTGAATCTTATGTTCGTTGATAAGTTGTCTCGTGACGTTTCGATTTATTGTTAAGTTTAAAAGATAGGTGCTATAAACAATATAGAATTAAACAGGAAACGCGATGTTGAGGTTTATTACTTTTAACACGCTAAAAATTAGGGATAAATTGTGAAAATATTTTCTGCGCTATTATGCGTGTTATTGATCGTGTCCAGCAGCTTCTCTTTTGCCAATGGTAACAGCAAAGAAGTTAAAGCCGCCAAAATAATAAAAAATGCTAATAAAGTGGAAGAGACCTTTACCTCGCGCGGAGGCATGGAAGGTTGGACAAGAGTTTCATTTATAATAGACAAAGACGGCACAACGAAAGATATCGTTGTTTTTGATTATTCAGGCAAAGACAGATATGTCAAAAAAGTCACTAAATACATAAGAAACCTTCAATATTCTCCTGCGCTCGTTAACAATAAGCCAGTAGCAAGTGCTCAAACTCTGTTTGTTAAACACACATACTCAGAGGCTGGCCATAGCGAAGGTAGCGTGACGCCTGCCTTTGCAAAAGAATACCAAGCTACCATAGATGCGCTTTCTAGCCCTACCGCAGATATGCTTAACATAAAAAAATCCATAGACAATTTGGTAGAAGACCATACTAAAAATTTAAACGAACATGCTTTGGCTGCGTGGTTAAAGTCTATCTATTATTATAAAAATGAAAATTTTTTAGAATATATGCGCCAATCCCAAATTACAGTAGATTTATACGAACACTTGCCTATAGCAATATTGGCTAAGTCGACGGTGAATCTTTTTCAGTCACAGCTTTATTTCGGCAATTTTAATGGTGCCGCCGAAACCCTTTCGCGAATGGGAAGTGTTAATGGCCTTAATTTATCTGAAGAAACCTATCAACAATTTGCAGATGCACTGAAGGCTGCTAAAGCGACTGGGTCAGCAAACGTCACTAAAGGTCAGCTGAGTCATTTAGGCGCGTGGTCTCAAACGTATGATCCCTCAACATTTAAAGTTGAAGTTTCTCAAGGGAATGTTGATTCAGTGGAGCTTAGATGCAACGATTATCAACAAAAATATATAGAAGGTTGGGAGAACAAAATAGAGTTTCCGGCGCAAACTTCCGATTGTATTTTGTTAATCAGAGGGGATGCTGGCTCAACATTTGATATTCTTGAAATCACTAGTTGAAAATTAAGAAAGCGAGAGCGGTTTCGCAAAATGATTGACTATAAGGGCGCTCTTCTACAGTGCTAGCAAAAGGCACTGCTAAAATCTGCTCCTAAAAAGCGCAATAAAAAGCGCAATAAAAAGCGCAATAAAAAGCGCAGTTAAATAACTACCAGCGTCTAATCATGGTTTTATAAACATCAGGGTCGAGCAAACTTTCTCGCTCGGCCTTAACGCCATCAAGCATAGCCATCGCTTCAGCTTTCGTTTCAACGATAACACCATCAATAACGTAAATACTGCTATCACCAGGTAACGATTTATCGAGTGGGTAGGCGGTAAGTGTATCTGTGGGTACAAGGCTCACACTAGTTTCACCAATATAGTCGGCGATACCGTCGTTGTTAATGTCTTTGGATAGCCAAGGTAGCCCCAGAATTTTATTGTAACTGCCATCTTGTTGCATGACCTGAATGGTTTGTTCAAACGCTTCAATAGTGGCCTTAGCGTTAGGCGTACTTGTGCCAAGTGCCAAGGAAAAACCAGCGTTCATCAACGATGCTGAAGATACGTGTAAAAGCTCTTCACCGTCTTTATCAAGAAGTAAATTAAACTCTTCAATCAACAAGTGGGTAGTAATTAAATACGGCGCTCTGTCATCGGCTAGCTGCTTAAAAGCGTCGTACGTGCTGGGATTACGTGACCACTTGATTTCTTTTAGCATGCGGAACTTTGGCGTATTAGCAAAGCGGTTTTCTATCGCTACGCGGCTGTCTTTTAAATGCGGTATCAGCTTAATCTCTTCAACATCGTATTTTTTACCCGTGGCATATAAATAGATGGGAAGGTAGGGGGCTGAAAGGGTAACCGTGTCTTTTCTTTCACCTAAATCTATATAGGCGAACTCGCCATCCACCTTACCAGAACGTACTGCGCTACCTAAGAAAGCATCGCGCATAACCTGAAGCTCCAGGTCGGTTTGCATTCGCGAGAACGCCGCTTCAACGATAGACGTGAGTCTTGAAGGTTCGCCCTCATCGCTTACGTAAGTTTCAAATGGCGCTGCGGCAAGTGTGACACTGTTTGCCTTTAACGGCGCCACCACGGTGATAAAACTTAATAAAGCGATGACTCTCACCAACACGGGCGACATCTCCAAAACAACATTATTATTATCTATAGGCGCTATTACCTATCAACAGTATAACCGTTACTGGCCAAAACTGCCTGCAGCGCCTGGGAATACAACTGGGCTTTCAATGCCATCGTTGTTCACACTGGCAACCCCGAAAAAGTAGTTGTCAATTACTACGTTTTCTAACGTGGCTTCGTTCACCTTACCAACAAACTTACTAAATTCCCATTGCGGTGCATCGGTATGACGCCAGTAAACTTTATAGCCCGACAGTTGAGGGTTTTGCGCTGTATCTGCTATATCCCACATTAATGTGGTAGAAGGCTGAACGGCGCCTTTAATTTTTACGTTAGCTGGCGGGTTGGGCGCCCAAGCCATAGCCGCTAGCGATACTGCGTTTAAACCAGTTAGCTTGGCTGCGTAATCAAAATTCACACCGTCTAAGGTATCGCCATACTTGATACCATCTTCTTCTCGAAGATCCTGATGCTGGCGAGTGTAGTTTTCATTGGTTTCCATAATACGAATACCGGGGAAACCTAAATCGTTGAAGGGGCGATGGTGCCCGCCACGACCAAAGCGATCTAATCGATAAATGACCATGGTATCTAGATTCTCAATGTATTGGTCGGCAATGTTATCAATGTATCTTGCTAAGTTTCTGCTTGGTGAATCGACTTCTCCACCTGTGAAGCGGCGGGTGCGAGCTTCATCTGTGGTTTCGGTTACGCGAGTGCCTTCAGCAAATATGCGCGCCGTGGTGTTGTTGATAACCCCATTAACGCCCTCTATATTGCCAATCATGTCGTTGTTCAATACTGCTTTTAACCGCCAGCCGTCTTTTTGAACTTGGTTTGCCATAATACGCCCACCAAACAGGCCTTGTTCTTCCCCTGCTAGTGCGGCGTACACAATGCTACCGTTAAATGTATATTTCGATAGTATGCGTGCGGCTTCCAGTGTTCCAGCTAAGCCCGATGCATTATCGTTTGCGCCAGGTGAGTCTGATGTGAAATCCATCACATCAGATACGCGAGAATCTATATCACCAGACATCATCACGTAACGTTCTGGATCGGTACTGCCGCGTTGAATAGCAATAACGCTTACTACCTCGACAGGGTCGGGTATACGTTTTTCACCGCTAATGGTTTCAGACTGAAAATACACGTCTAAGCAACCACCACATTCGGCTGATATCTTTTCAAACTCAGTCTTAATCCAGCGCCTTGCGGCCCCTATGCCTCGGGTATCTGATTCGGTTTCCGATAAGGTATGTCGGGTTCCAAAATTCACGAGTGTGGTGATATCGCTTTCAATGCGCTTTGGGGAAATGTCTTCGGCTATTTTGTATAAAGCTTGTTGTTGTTCATTTTGCGCTTGCGCTGTAAAGGTCAAGGAAAGTGGTAATACTGCTAACGCTGAAATTTTTACGAATGTAGGAATGCTTTTTATCATTGTTTTCTCCATCTCTTTTTTTATCACCATACTGGATACGAGAGAAAGCAACAAATGGGGTTAACGTGTGGAGAAGTTAATGGTCGATAACAGCCTAAAATAGAAAGGGCATGCTTTATTGCGTGCCCTCCTTGTATGTACCGAGTGTATCAATACTAGATGCTGTTTATGCTAACTATAAAGCAAGCACGTAACCGATTTAAATAAACGCGAAGGCATCGCCAAATAGGTTTTCTACTTTTAAGCCGCGAACGGTAAAGTCTTCACGTACAGTTTTAGCCATTTCAAAACGCCCTGCTACATACACTTGCATGTGTTCGAAGTCTGTATGGTCGGCTAATACTGCATGGTGAACCCATCCTGTTCTACCTTTCCAGTCGTCTTCGGCAAATTCCACTACAGGTACAAAGGTAAAGTTATCGTGCTTGGCAGCGAGTGCATTTAGCGCTTCTGATAGATATAAATCACCGGTATGACGGCCTCCCCAATAAAGGGTAATAGGTGTTTTATCACCGCTGTTCAGATGCTGCTGTAAGATAGAGTAGGTGTAGGAAAAGCCTGTGCCGCCAGCGATTAGTACCATCGGCAAGCCATTTGATTGTAAAAAGGCTTCACCGTTATTTACGCTAAGACTAATTTCGCCTTCTTCTTTCATACGACTTAATACTTCGCCGGCGAAAGTATTGCCAGGCTCTGCGCCAATGTGAAGTTCAATGCGTGAATTATCATAGGCTGCATTGGCAATAGAGAAGGGGCGCTTGTCTTTTTCGCCCATATCAATAAGTGCGTACTGGCCTGCTTGAAAGGCAACTGGCGCGGGAGGTGTTAATTCAATTTTGTATACTACGTCGGTTAACGGCGTGATGCTGGCAACCTTACATTTAATTTCTGACATGTAATCTCTTCTTACGTTTGCTGTTAGCGTTTCGCCGTTGGTAAGTCCATGATACCAAGTTCATCCCAGATATCATCCACCCGTTTTTTCACGTCTTCGTCCATCACAATGGGTTCGCCCCATTCACGGTCGGTTTCGCCGGGCATTTTATTGGTGGCGTCCATCCCCATCTTCGACCCAAGGCCAGACACTGGCGAAGCAAAATCTAAATAGTCGATGGGAGTATTTTCAATCATAACCGTATCGCGTGCCGGATCCATACGCGTGGTAATGGCCCAAATCACATCGTTCCAGTCGCGGGCGTTTACGTCGTCATCGCACACTATCACAAACTTTGTGTACATAAACTGTCGTAAAAACGACCAAACCCCCATCATTACGCGCTTAGCATGACCCGGATATTGTTTTTTCATGGTAACCACAGCCATGCGGTAAGAACACCCTTCTGGCGGTAGATAAAAGTCTACAATTTCTGGAAACTGTTTTTGCAAAATAGGCACGAATACTTCGTTTAATGCTACGCCTAAAATAGCTGGCTCATCAGGCGGGCGACCGGTATACGTTGAATGGTAAATAGGATCTTTACGATGGGTAATATGGGTTACCGTAAACACAGGGAAGTCATCAACTTCGTTGTAGTAACCAGTATGATCGCCGTAAGGCCCTTCGGGCGCGACTTCGTCTTGTGCAATATAACCTTCCAGAACAATTTCAGCGCTTGCAGGCACTTGCAGGTCGTTACTTATCGATTTAACCACTTCAGTTTTATCGCCTCGCAACAACCCTGCAAAGGCATATTCGGAAAGGGTGTCAGGCACAGGAGTAACGGCACCTAAAATAGTGGCCGGATCGGCCCCTAGTGCCACGCTTACCGGATAGGGTTTTCCTGGGTGAGTTTGGCACCATTCACGAAAATCGAGCGCACCACCACGGTGAGATAACCAACGCATAATAAGCTTGTTCTTACCGATAACCTGCTGGCGATAGATACCTAGGTTCTGGCGGTTTTTATGCGGGCCTTTAGTCACACTTAACCCCCACGTAATAAGCGGCGCGGCATCACCGGGCCAGCAACGCTGGATAGGCAGTTTACCTAAATCGACATCATCACCGGTTAGTACGACTTCTTGGCAAGGTGCTTTTTTTACGACCTTGGCTGGCATATTCAGTACCTGTTTAAAAACAGGCAGTTTTTGCCATAAATCCTTTAGCCCTTTAGGTGGTTCGGGTTCTTTTAAATAGGCCAGCAATTCGCCCACTTCTCGAAGTGCCGCAACCGACTCTTGCCCCATTCCCATTGCCACACGTTCTGGTGTGCCAAATAAGTTGGCCAATACAGGCATGCTATGGTTTTTAGGGTTTTCAAATAATAGCGCAGGGCCACCAGCACGTAGTGTACGGTCGGCTATTTCGGTCATTTCTAAATCGGTATCGATTGGCTGGCTAATGCGAACCAATTCACCTTTGGCTTCCAACTGGTGAATAAAGTCACGTAAATCTTTGTACTTCATTTGAACAGGGGGTATCCGCAGACTAAAGTTAGGAACAAGAATATACTATTTCGACACAAAGTCCGATCAGTTCAGTGGGCTAAAAGGGTGGCTTATCAAGTTTTAGCGGCGTATGTTGATAAAATAATCTGGACACCCTACGTAAATGGTAGTCTGATAGCGTTAGTGCGGTTGAACTTCAAGTAGTTGAACTGTCTATATAAAAGAGTGAATAACAATAATACCCTTTTTTGCCTAAGGTGAGTGTATGACAATATTTGACCAGGACATGCTCGACGAACTTAACTTATTAGTTAAGTTTCCTACAGACAGTTTATTACAAGGCCTAAAGATACATCACGATGCCAGCCAATCAATGGTGAATGCCGCGTCAAGACTTTATACAAAGGGTCTGATTACTCAGCCCGATGGCGGTTATCTTACCGATTTAGGAATAGATTTGGCCGATCATTCTCGTCATCTACAATCAGCGCTGTGTAATCGCAAAAGTAGCCACTAAAGAATACACGCTTGTAGCGGGGCTGCTGTTTAGCCTGCCCCGTTAAACAAACCCCGTTAAACTATCATTAAGTATTCGCTTTAATGGCCGATAATTAAACATAGCCATTAAGGTCTAGATGTAAATATCGTCATATTCATACCGTTATTTGTTTCTCGGCCTTTATACCTAACCGCTTAAGAAGCATGGTTTGAAGACATTAACCCCAGACTTTAACTTAAGACATTAACTCAAATCACCAACGTCTAAATAAAGAAGCCATTGATATGAAACTGTATTCACTGCCCACAATTTGTTTATTGCTTTCTACACTTTTCAGCGCCTTGGCGTTGGCTGAAGGGGAAACTATTGATGAAATTCGTGCGGTGCAGTTATACGATCAAAATGCGCTTATCGATATGATTAATGCCAATACTCACTTAGATAAAGTAGTCGCCGATAGATGTCAGCTAGTGCAAGATATAGAAGCCCGTGCGGATATACTTAAAGTGCCTGCTTATCAGTTTTTATGGGGGGACATGTTAGCGTGGGGGGTATGCGTTGATGCTGAACCTGCCAGGGGCATGACCCATATTGAAGATGCGGCGAACCAAGGTTTCCCTGCTGCGTTAGAACAGTTAGGTCGTTACTATGCGAACGGTACTTTAGTACAACAAAATAAAGAAAGAGCGGTAGTGTATTTGCGAGAAGCCGCAGCGCTAAAAAGTTTAAAGGCGCAATTGCAGTTAGTTGAGCTATTTCTTGACGGTTACGGCAGCCCTTACGACTATCAAGATGCCTATCATTGGTTACATAACTCAGTCACTAACGACAAAGCGCAGCATCAAAAAATAGCCAGTTACTTAAGCAAGCTTGAACAGCTAATGCATCCTAAAGCAGTACGCGCAGCAAAACGCCCATTAGACAGTTAGTCCATTTAGGCTAGCAATCGCTGGTAGCAGGTTCGCTCGCCATTAAGCACGTTTGCTAAAAATTATATGGCACGTTCGAAAACTTCCCCCACCGCAACAATGCTTGAGCAAACTCACTTCGGCCGCAATTCATTTAAACCGCAATATAGTGCGACTTTACTAAATTAAGATCGCAAGAAAAAACGCCCAGCAGGCTAACAAGCGCTTCTTACCCCAATCCATCACAGTTATGTGTAGTTATATACGTGTATGATAATTATTGGGTTTTGAAACATGTTGTCATAAAACTGCCTCTTATCTGTCACCTTCGCTTCATCATTTCGTCTTATAACAGAATTAAATTCATCTGCTTTGCAGAGCTCTGACCACTACTGCAATAAATCATGAAAATACACACAATTAAGCGCAGAACACACTAACGAGATATTCATTAAGGGACACACATGTTTTCAAAAACCCTATTAGCCACCGCTATTTTTAGCGCATTGGCTGCCCCAACATTTGCTAATACAGATTCACCAGCAGATGAGAAAGACTACATTGAAGAAATTACCGTTACTGCTCAAATGCGTGAGCAATCGATAATGGATGTTCCGGTAACCATGGATGTTATTTCAGGCGACTTTTTAGAGCGCACAAACATTATGGAACTTGATGAGCTTTCTCGCGTTTTGCCAAACGTTCAAATTCAAGAACAAGCGGTAAGCCTACCTTCATTTAATATTCGTGGCGTTACAGACGACGGCTCTTCCGTTTCGGCTACTCCACGTATCTCGGTATATCAAGATGGCTTCGATATCAGTAAGAAAACAGTATCAAGTGTAGCGCTTTACGATATTGCTCGTGTCGAAGTATTAAAAGGCCCGCAGCCCACACTATTTGGTGTTGCCGCGGCTAACGGTGCTATCAGTATTCACTCTCACTTGCCTACCAATGAAAAGGAAGCAACGGTTCAGCTAGGTTACGACACTGAGTCGGGCAAAGAAGCCGAGTTCATGTTCAATACACCTATTAATGATAATCATAGCGTGCGTATTGCCGGCTTATATCGTCAGATGGACGGTATTATAGAAAACAATGCCTGCTCTGAAGATAGCTACTATGGCAACGCCGACATGATTGATCATTTAGGTAATGCAGTGCCCTGTAACAGTGAAGATCTGCAAGGCATTTCAGTACAAGCCCTACGTGGGACATGGAAAGCCAGCTACGACAACTTTGAAATAATAGCCCGTGCTTCAATGGAATATAACGACCAGCCAGGTATTGCATTTAAATCAGGCTCGATTGCGCCTAATGGCGGCGATACCAGCCCGTTTACAGCCGCTGAATTTAGTATGGGCAGTGAGCTTGGTATTGAGCGTACACTGCAGGCCTACGATATTTCATTAGATTACGATATTAGTAACAGCCTAATGTTTCATGGCGATGCGTATTATAAAGACGTAGAAGTAAGTGAAGGGTTTGATGCCGATGGTTCGGCCCTTAGAATTCAAGATGCCTACTTCGATAACGATGCAACACTAAGCGGTGGTTCTATGCGCTTGGTTTATGATGCGGGCGAAAAGCTGGTGGCTTTTGTGGGCGCCTCTGTAAGCCAAGATGATTCGATACTGCCGTATTACGTTATGGTAGACCCGTTTGTACGCGGCACGTTCGATGCAGTAAAAGCACAATTAGAAGCGTCTTCGAATATTCCGCTAAATCAAAACATTGCTACCGATGCCTCGCTTGAAGAAATTGAAGCTTTGCGCGCTATGTTAGTGTCTTCATTGTTTAATGCCGATGGCACGCCAATTTCAAATGCAGATTTCCCCTCTACTATTATTCAAGGCCCTTATATCTTTGAGGCAGAGCTAGATATCACGTCTTATGTGGCTGAGGTGTCTTACTTTGTGACTGACAAGGTGAATGTGACCGCGGGTGTGCGTTATATTGATGAATCACGTTATACCAAAAACACCTATACATTAGATTCAGGCACATTTGAATTTGAGGGGGAAGGCGACTTTGACGATACGCTACCTCGTTTTGCTGTAAGTTATGACATGAACGATAACTGGAATTTCTATGCGAACTACGCCCGAGGCCGTCGCTCACCTGTAGTTAATGCCGACTTCTCTGGTGTATCGACGACTAAAGCTGAAATTGTTGATAGCTACGATTTAGGCGTTAAATATCAAAGTAACAATTTCACCTTCTCCGGTGCGGTTTTTACCTATGAATATAGCGATTATCAGCAGTCTTATACTGATCCTGAAACTTTACAATCCATTACCGTAACCGTGGGTGATTCAACCATGTCCGGTATTGAAGGTATGGGAACTTATCATTACAGCGATACGTTATCGATAACCGGTAGCATCGGTTTCTTAGACGCAGAGTTTGCTGACAATACTGCCGATGGTAGCCCATTCCAGTATGCTGGAAATAAATTCCGCCTAGCGCCAGAGGTAAGCGGGGCGATAAATATCAACAAGGAATTTGAAGTTCAAAACTGGCTTGTAAATGTAAACTGGCTAACGAGCTTCCAGTCTGAAGTATTCTTTGAAAGCAGTAACTACCCTGGTTTGTCGCAAGATACTCATTCATTGACAGATATCTCTGTACAGTTTTCGCAAGAAGCAAGCAGCTTTGCGTATGAAGTGTATTTAGAAAATGCCTTCGATAAAGAGTATGTGATTGATGCAGGTAATACCGGTGGTGGTTTAGGTATCCCTACTTATGTTCGCGGTATGCCGCGCATTGCAGGCGTGCGCTTCTACTATAGCTACTAATATCGGTAGCTTTTAAATAATAAAAAAATCCCGTTTCGCTTTTGGCGGTAACGGGATTTTTTTATCTTAGTGTTAGATTGAAAGTAACGGCGCTAGCGCTTTGCTAGCCTTTGCCCAGCCATTACTTAGGCCTTCGTCAGCCCTCAATGACAAACTCATGACTATTTACTGCGCTGGCCGACATGGATTTAATCGTATCTACATAACGCCACGTGGCAACCGCCTGTTTTTCAGTAAAAGATACCGTTAAATATCCCCGCTGATGCAAATTGCAATATGCTAAATCATCGATAAGTACAGGAAGATCTTCCGCCATGGTTGACGCCGTGTCAGCATCCATTTTTAAATAATGCTCCATACCCGGCGATGAAACACTGGATGTGGCAAGCTCCGTTGCCACCGCTGTGCCATCTTGCAAGGTTAAGGTGTTATGCCACGCATTGTGCGTGTCGCCCGCTAATGCGATCACTGGTTTATTTAATTGTTGCACTGCAGTTAGCAATTGTTCCCTTTCAACCGGATAGCCATCCCATGCATCAAGGTTGTACGGCATGGCAGCGGCTAGCAGCTTTTCTTCTTGTGCTGAAATGGTTTCTCCGGCTAGCTTTCTGCGTTTGCTATTTGCAAGGGCGTGCACATGAGCAGGAATTTTTTCAAAAGGGACACCATTAAAGATAGAGGCAGGAAACATCATGCGGCCAATTAAAAGCTGCTGCCCTAATACTTGCCACTTCGCCTTGCTATCGTTCATGGCCGTATTAAGCCATGTTCGTTGAGCATCCCCCAGTAAACCTCGTTCTGGTGCACTAATCGCTTTGGTAAATCCGGGTAAATCAAAAGCCTTGGTATCAGGGTCGCGAAAGTCACTATAGGCTAACTGCTTATCTCGCGCTAAAACACGAGTATCTAGCATGTATAGGTCAACCAAGTCGCCAAAGGTAAACTGTCGATATATTTCTAATCTGCTTTCACCAAAGGTAGGTCGAATGGGGAGCCACTCATAATAGGCTTGCACCGCCGCGGCTCTGCGCGCATAAAAATCCCCCTCATCTTCCTGATGATTTTCAGCACCATCTTTGTAGGTGTCGTTAGTGATCTCATGATCGTCCCACACCACAATAAAAGGCTTAGCACGGTGTAAATCTAATAAACCTTGGTCAGTACGATAGAGCGCGTAGCGTTTACGGTAATCTTCAAGAGTATACAACTCGGTATCGTTGTCTTCGGCAAACGTGCGGCCTAATTCTTTAGCATGTTCGGTGGCATAGCCTTCGCCATCATATTCGTAAATGTAGTCGCCTAAATGCAATACAAAATCAATATTCTGCTGTGACGCAGCATCAGCATAAGGCGTAAAAAAGCCCGCAGGGTAGTTAGAACATGAAAACACTCCGAACGTTACCTGGCTTACATTTTCTTTCGGTAAGGTTAATGTTGTACCTACTTCGCTCATACTATTTGCGCTTTTGAAGCGATAATAATAGCGGGTGGCAGGATTCAAACCGGAAACATCAACTTTAACAGTATAGTCTCGTGATTGCTGAGCCTGGGCAATATCACTGGCAACAAGCGTACTAAAATCTTTTGAAGTAGATACTTCCCATAAAATGTTAGCGTTTGCTGCTTTTTTGTCGGGCAAAGCTCGGGTCCAAAGAATAACGCTATTATGCAGAGGATCGCCGCTAGCAATGCCATGAGTGAAGCTGGCACTATCTTGTGGCTTTTTAGTAGAAACACAGCCGGCTAAACCTGTTGCAATGGCAACACTGGCACCGGTAATAGAACTTAATTTAATAAAAGAACGTCTGTCCATAAGGCATGTCCGTAAGGGTTATTTTTTTAGTGATTGAGAACTAAAGATATATCGAAAGTGTATGACACTGGCATGGCAGTTTTATAACGTAATGTTTTGTGCAGATTGCTGTTATACTGTGCGTAAATCGAACGCTTTAAAATTGCTATGCGTAGAACATGGGCAACAGTGTTTGAAAAATGAATAAACTAACGAGGCGACAGAACAACTCTATGAGTGATGATCCGCATTATCAGCGCGAGAAAGAAAAGTACGAAAATCCGGTAGCAAGCCGGGAGTTTTTGATGAGTTTATTGAAAGAAGAAGACAGACCTATGTCTTTTCTTGAAATATGTACGGCAGTAAATGCCGAAGAAGAAGATGCTCGCATTGGCATTCAACGCCGCCTTCGCGCCATGGAGCGAGAAGGGCAAGTTCAGTTCACCCGTCAAAAGAAGTACATTCTTCAAGATCAAGATGAGTTGTTCCGCGGTAAAGTCATTGGCCACCGTGATGGCTTCGGCTTTTTACGCCCGGAAGATAAAAGCGGAGACCTGTTCATTAGTGCAGGCCAAATGAAACTGTTTTTACATGACGATATTGTAGAAGCACGAGTTAGCGGTACCGACCGCCGCGGTCGTAAAGAAGCCTTTATTACGCAAGTGGTAGAACCGCGTTCAGAGCCTATAGTTGGTCGCTACTTTGTAGAGCAAGGGTTTGGCATGGTTGTGCCAGATGACAGTCGTCTACAGTATGAAATTGTTATTCCCCCTGAACACGTACACGGCGCCCGTATGGGGCAAATAGTGGTGGTTGAGCTTACGCAGCGCCCACGTCGTAAAATGAGCCCAGTGGGTAAAATTGTTGAAGTACTAGGTGAGCATATGGCGCCTGGTATGGAAATAGAGATGGCGCTTCGCACCTTTGATATTCCGCACCAATGGCCAAAAGGCGTTACCAAACAGGTTAAAAACCTTACCGAGCAAGTGCCCGATGAAGCAAAAGAAGGGCGAATCGATTTACGTCAGCTTCCACTTGTTACCATAGACGGTGAAGACGCTCGCGATTTTGATGATGCCGTATATTGTGAACCGTTAGATGATGGTGGTTGGCAACTATGGGTAGCCATTGCCGATGTAAGTTACTACGTACGAAACGGCACAGCGTTAGACGATGAAGCCCAGCAGCGAGGCAACTCGGTGTATTTCCCTGAGCAAGTTATTCCTATGCTACCGGAAGTGCTGTCTAACGGCTTGTGTTCACTGAACCCAGAAGTTGATCGCTTGTGTATGGTGTGCGAGATGACGATTACCGCTCAAGGTAAGTTAGATACTTACCAATTCTATGAAGCCGTAATGAATTCTCACGCTCGTTTAACTTACACCAAGGTATGGCAAATACTGCAAGGCGACAAAGATCTTCATCAACGGTATGAAGCACAAGTGCCGCATTTGCGTCATCTTCACGATTTATATCGCTCGTTGAAAAAAGCGCGTCAGCACCGTGGTGCAATTGAGTTTGAAACCCAAGAAAGTAAGTTTGTATTTAACGCCCAGCGTAAAATTGAAAACATCGTGCCGCTTATCCGTAACGATGCCCACAAACTTATTGAAGAGTGCATGATTTTAGCTAACGTTAGTGCTGCACTAACACTGTCTGAAAATGAAGCGCCTACGCTATATCGTGTACACGATAAACCAGACGCCGATAGGCTCACAGCTTTCACCAGCTACTTAGCTGAAATAGGCGTGCCGCACAAAATTACCGATGAAGCCTTACCGGCAGATTTCACCGACGTGGTATTAAAAACCCGTGGTCGTCCTGACGAAGAGCTGATTCAAACCATGTTGCTTCGCTCAATGAAGCAGGCTATTTACGATGGCGATAACCTAGGTCACTTTGGCTTAGCCCTTGAAGCCTATGCGCACTTTACGTCGCCTATTCGTCGTTACCCAGACTTAGTGGTTCACCGCGCATTAAAAGGAATTATTGCCAAGCAAAAAGGCAACAATACGGTTTCAGGTGCGAAGAATTACACGGTTGAAGAAATCGAACAGCTAGGCGAACAATGCTCGATGACCGAACGTCGTGCCGACGATGCAACCCGTGATGTTGCTGACTGGCTTAAATGTGAATTCATGCTTGACCATGTTGGCGATACCTTCGAAGGCGTAGTGAGCTCAGTGACAAACTTTGGCTTGTTTGTTCGCTTAACCGAATATCACATTGACGGCCTAGTGCACATTACCTCACTAGATGACGATTTCTATCACTACGACCAAGTTAAACAAATACTGGCGGGTGAGTCGGGTCATCGTCAATTTAGACTAGGCGATACTGTAGAAGTAAAAGTGGCTGCGGTTAACCTAGATGAAAGAAAGATTGATTTATTGCTGGATAAGTCTATGCTGCGCGGCCCCGGCGGCAAGAAGGTTAAAGTAGCCAGTGCGAAGAAGCCGCCTAGAAATGCTAAGCGAGGCCCTAAAAAGGGCGCGCCAAAAGGCAAAGGGGCACCATCGCGTTCGAAGAAAGGGGATAAGCGTTAATGGCACAGCAAGAATGGTTATATGGTTTACATGCAATGCAGTCGGTTTTAGAACAAGAACCAGAGCGTGTAATGGAAGTGATGGTATTAAAAGGCCGTAACGACGAGCGTTTGACTAATATTGTTAATCAAGCACGTCGATTTGGTATATCAGTACAGTTTTGTCAGCGTAAAGCACTAGACGACAAAGTTAACGGCGAACAGCACCAAGGCGTGGTCGCTAGAGCGAAACCCGCTCGTGTAATGGATGAAGCTGACTTAGATAGAATCTTAGACAAAGAAAGCAAGCCATTATTGCTTGTGCTTGACGGTATCACTGATCCGCATAATTTAGGCGCCTGTTTGCGTACCGCCGATGGCGCGGGTGTGCATGCAGTGGTAGTACCGAAAGATAAATCGGCCAGCCTTAACGGCACCGTGCGCAAAGTCGCGTGCGGAGCAGCGGAAGTTATCCCACTTATTCAAGTGACTAACTTGGCGCGTACGTTAAAGCACCTTCAAGATAAAGGTTTATGGATTGTGGGCACGGCGGGCGAAACCGACAAAACCCTCTACGATATAAAACTAGATGGCCCAACCGCACTAGTGATGGGCGCTGAAGGTAAAGGCATGCGCAGGCTTACCAAAGAGACCTGTGATGAATTAGTGAAGTTACCAATGGCAGGTAGTGTAAGTAGCTTAAATGTATCGGTTGCCACTGGTGTGTGCTTATACGAGATAGTGCGCCAACGTGGCTAACTAGCTTTTATTAAGTTGGTATATAACTATTAGCTACAAACTTATATTAGCTACAAACTTATATTAGCTACAAACTTATATTAGCTACAGACTGATTCGCAAAAGACAGAAGCCGTTAACGTATCCGTTAGCGGCTTTTTCGTTTCTGAAAAGCGTGAAATTAACAAGTGAATATTTAAGGTAATTTAAATTATAAATTAATATTTTCTTACAAATTGGCACTTTACATTCGAACCTCGCGCCATCTCTGCATTTACCAAAATTCCAACGCTACTTAAGCACAATTCAATCTACAACTTACGTATATATTTTCAACGTGAGGAACATTTCGTAATACTTAACTCATTGATTCTATGCTTAATAGTTAAATGGTGCGCATTTAATGTTTTACCCAATGCCACATCAAAAGGCAGGTGGGCCGTTTGCGAATTTGAGCATGGAGTGCTTTCGTAGGAAGTAGCGTTTGCCCTGAATGTCTATTAATAACAACGAAGTTTCAAAAGCGCTGTAAAGCGTTGAAACACGACAAGACAGATAACAGGAAATAAAAGTGAATATGAAACACACAAGTATATCAGCCATCGCCCTTGCAGTTTCTGTAGGGTTAGTAAGTCACGCTGCAACTGCAGCAATCACAAAAAACACGACAGCAACAAACACAACCAATGCACCAGTAAAAGTGGAAGAGCAAAAAGCATCGCTTCAATCTTTACTCGGTAAACGACTTGTTTTGAAAGGCGAGTCTGCACAAGAAGAACAGCGCTATATTATAAAATTCAAAGAAACATTAACGACAGATGTTATTAGCAATGCCAGTAGCAGCAAATCTGGCTCGGCTGAACTAGTTCAAGCCACAAAATCTATTGTGAAGCGACCTTTTGAAGTGCAATCAGCCCGCAGTGAAATACAGAAGGTGGGGGGAGAGGTTCGTAAAGAGCTTAGAAAGCATCGTATGATGGCGGCGTCTTTAAGCCGAAGTGCCCTCAATAAACTACGTAACAACGCAAATGTAGAAAGTATTGAAGTAGATGTAAAGCGCACACCTATGGCGCAAACCACGCCTTACGGTTACACCATGGTACAAGCTAATCAGCTTTCGCAAGCAGATACTACCGCTCGGCGTGTATGTGTTATCGACACGGGATACAACCTAGGGCATCCAGACTTACCTGGCACTAACAACGGAGTAACCGGTCAGGCGAATAATAGTGCCGTGGGGAATTGGTATAACGATGGCAATGGTCATGGTACGCATGTGGCGGGCACCATTGCCGCTTATGACAATAGCGAAGGGGTTGTTGGTGTTTACCCAGGCGTGAATTTGCATATCGTTAAGATATTCAATGACAGTGGTGATTGGACCTACGCCTCTGATCTTATTGATGCCATTTCACAGTGTCAAAGTGCCGGGGCTAACGTGGTTAACATGAGTTTAGGTGGCGGCAGCGCGTCTACAACCGAGCAAAACGCCATGCAAAGCTTTGCCGACGATGGCTTGTTGCTAGTAGCTGCGGCCGGTAATGCAGGTACGAGCGCGAAGTCATATCCTGCTTCGTACGATGCAGTCATGTCGGTTGCCGCTGTTGATTCAAATGAAAACAGAGCAAGCTACAGTCAGTACAATGACCAAGTTGAAATAGCCGCTCCGGGTAGTGCCGTTTATTCAACATACCCTACAGACACATATGCGTCTTTAAGTGGAACTTCAATGGCTACCCCTCACGTAGCAGGTGGCGCGGCCTTAGTATGGAGTTACTTCCCTCAGTGCTCAAACACGCAGATACGAAATGCGTTAACATCAGCGGCTGAAGACAAGGGAGCAAATGGGCGAGACAACTTGTATGGTTTTGGCCTGATGCAACTTGAGGATGCCTACAGTTACCTGAATACCAATGGTTGCGGCGGCAGTGGCGGTTCAGATCCCGGTACCGACCCAACTGTTGAGCCGGTGTCAGGTCAACTTACCGGACTATCTGCATCACAAAGCAATTGGAATCGTTATACGTGGACTATTCCTGAAGGTGTAACGACCATGACGGTACAAACGTCTGGCGGTAGTGGCGATGCCGATTTGTATATGAAATTTGGGTCACAGCCCGAAACCAGTGACTTTGATTGCCGTCCTTACGAGAATGGTAATAATGAAGTGTGTACGTTCCAAGCACCCGCAGCGGGTACCTGGCACATCGGAATTCGTGCTTACACAACTTACAGTGGCGTAACGTTATCGTATTCCTATGAATAGTTAACTTACAAATAAAAAGCTCGCCCCTATTACCTTATAAACAGGTAATAGGGGCTTTTTTGTATAGAAAGACAAAATACTTTTGTAGTGAATTGTCAGCTTTGTAAAGGCAGCGTAAAGGTGTGAACTATAACAAGCTTTGTAGTGCCATACGGCAGTATAGTTCACGCCTTTCTGGGCAGTGTAACTCCCTTCAAACAATCACGAATTTAGTAAGGACGTTCAGTATATGCAATTTCAATTTCCGGCTTGGTTACGAAACGTAGCTATCGGTCTGGTGGCAATATCAGGGTTAGCTGCTTGTGGTGGCTCTGACAGCAGCTCCGATTACTCGTATGCTTATATACAATTCTATAATGCTTCGCCAAATGGTGCGAATGTAGAAATGCGAGAAGTCGATGGAGATAGCTTTGGCTCTGCGCAATTTGGTGATACTACTGCGATGTACTCAATGGACAACGGTGAAATTGAACTTGTGTGATTACCAAGGGATTGTGTCGGTCTAATTACCGAGCGATTTTGTCGTAAATAGCATATCAGCCAGTTGCTAAA